>JAUXZG010000159.1 GCA_030694005.1 Desulfobaccales bacterium
ACCGCAGGAAGGGCAGACATGGTGCGGCAGCCGGGGTTCGTTGCATTTGGGGCACACGGACAGCTGCGGCACCGTCAGTTGGTCATGGGAGCGCCGCATGTTCTTTTTGGAAATGGATTTTTTGCGTTTAGGTAGGGGCACGGTTGAATCTCCTTATACGGAATCGCCTTATGGATTCCATAAAATACATCAGTATGTTGGTTAAGAGTATCTTAAGTCCCCCTTTTTTAAAGGGGGATTTAGGGGGATTTAAAAAGCTTTCAAAAATCCCCCCTGCCCCCCTTTGGAAAAGGGGGGTAAAGCTAAACTTTCAGCTTGGCCAGCGCGGCCAAGGGTGAATCACTCTTCTCCGCCTTACACCGGCAGCCTTCTCGCTCAAGATTGGCGCCGCATAAGGGACACAAGCCCCGGCAGGTCTCGGCGCACAAAGGCTTTAAAGGCAGCATCAAGATAATCTGTTCTTTGAGGATGCCCTCCAGGTCCACCACTTCTCCGGAATAAAAATCCAGGTCTAAATCAGGCGCGGCCAGTTCCTCGCCTTCCTCGGACACCTTCTCCGGCCCCGGCACCAGCAGCAGGTCGAAATCACTCTGCAGCGTCGCGACAAATGATTCCAGGCAGCGGCTGCAATTAAGGTCCAGTTTGCCGTCAAGGTGCCCCCGGACCAGGATGTCCCGGCCGTATTTTCCCAGGTGGACTTTCCCCATTACCTGCGCCCCGGAAAAACCCAGGTCGGGGTCCTCTTCCCTCCAGCGGGCGAACCACTCTAGGCCCAGGTCTAAGCTGATATCCCGCCCCGTCTCCGGGATGGAGTTAATGGCTATCTGAAAAGACCTCTTCGGAACCATATGTCCCGATTCCCTAAGGCCAAAATAACCTTGGCCCTAAGCCATAAAATGTTTAATATAAATGAGTATAACAAAGTGTCAAGATTTTAGGGGGAAAAACCTGGAATCAAAGGTAACATCTCCATTCTTCCCAACAGGAGGAAGGCAAGATGAACATTGACGAAATCGGACAAGTGGTCAAGAACCGCTACGGCAAATTTGCTGAAACAGGCGGAAAGAAAGAGTCCTGTTGACCGAGCAAGGGAAAGCCCGGTTCGGGCTACGCGGTAGAACTGGGGGTTTATAGCCAGGAAGAGCTTTCGTTCCTGCCCGAAATCGCGCTTAACCTCTCGCGGGGTTGCGGCAATCCCTCCGGGTTCGCCAACCTTCAACCCGGCGAAGTGGTGGTAGATTTCGGCTGCGGCGGCGGTATAGACGTCATATTGGCGGCTCACAAGGTTGGGCCTCAAGGGATGGTAGTTGGGATAGATTTCGCTCACCAAATGATCGAGCGAGCCAAGCAGGCTGTGGTTGAGGCAGGCCTGCAAAACAGAAACATGGAATTCCACGTTGCAGATATGGAGAAAACAGCCCTTCCGGATGCTTTCGCACACGTGCTGATATCCAACTGTGTCATCAACCTGTGCCTTGACAAGGACGCTGTGTATAAAGAAGCTTTTCGTATCCTGCGACCTGGCGGGCGAATTGCCATCTCAGATATTGTCCTAACGGAAAACATTGCTCCCGACCTTCGAGAGCGCTTTCAAGCCACATGGGCAGGATGTTTGGGGGGGGCAATTCCTGAAAAGCATTACTGGCAGACTGTGAGAGCAGCGGGCTTTGCCGCGATTCAGCTGGTGACCCGTCACCCCCTCACGCCAGAAGAATTAGCAGCCATGGCTTGTTGTCCAGGCGAAGAATTCAACCCTCTACCTGCCAAGGAGGACCTGGTTCTTGTGGAAGGAAAGGTGGCCAGTGTTAAGTTCACCGCGACGAAGCCGCCTTTGAAATAAAAACAGAGATTCGGTAACCCCACCCATGAAAATCGCCCTCATCGGCCAACCTAATTGCGGCAAGAGCACCATTTTCAATTACTTCAGCGGCTATAAGGCCGCGGTCTCCAACTTTCCCGGCACCACGGTGAGATACACCGTCAGCCAGGTGGTGTTTCAGGGGGAGGCCATTACCTGCGTGGACCTGCCCGGGGTTTATTCGCTGACCTCCACCGACCCGGCGGAACTGGAGTCCCGCAACTATCTTTTGGCCGGGGACTCGGATGTCATCATCAATGTCATCGACGCCTCTCTTTTGAGCCGCAGCCTGGAACTCACCCTGGAGTTGATGAGCCTGGAGCGCCCCCTGGTGGTGGCCTTGAACATGATGGACGAGGCGGCCCGCAAGGGTATAGTCATTGACGCTCCCAGGCTGGCGGAGCTTTTGGGGGTGCCCGTGGTCCCCACCGTGGCCGCCGCGGGACGGGGTTTGACCAAACTTTTGGAGACCGCTCTGATGGTCGGCCATACCGGCGTGCGCCCGGCCCAAATAGTTTTCAGTCGGGATGTGGAAGAAGAGATTGCCGAGCTGAGCGACCGCCTGGACTTCCAAAGGGCCCAGGAACTGGGCCTGCCCCAACGCTTCCTTTTGGTCAAGCTCTTAGAAGACGACCCCTACCTCATGGAGGAAGTGGGTCGCCGGCACCCGGAATGTCTGCCCATCATCAAGAATCACCAGATAATCCTGGCCCAGAGCCATGGCCGGCCCCCGGAGACGGTGATCTCCTCCGAGCGCCATGCTCTGTCCGTCAACCTCTTCGAACAGGTGGCCAAGGTCCAGCCGGCCGAAAAGCCCGGCTGGCGGGACCGCCTGGACCGCATCGCCACCCATAAATTCTGGGGCTATGTCCTCCTGGTGGTGATTCTGAGCCTGTTCTTTCAGGGAGTCTTTAGATTCGGCCAATTTGCCGAAAATTATTTGATGGGTTACCTGGACCAGGCCCAAAAGTTAGGCCAGGCCTTCCTCGGGAGCAATACCCTGACCTATAGCGTGGCGGACGGCTTGGCTATGGGGATCTTCGGCGGGGTGGGCATTGTCTTGCCTTATCTGCTGCCTTTCCTGCTGGGTCTGGCCCTCCTGGAGGATAGCGGCTACCTGCCCCGGGTGGCCTTCCTCATGGACAATGTCATGCACCTTTTGGGACTGCACGGCAAATCCATCATTCCCTTCATCCTGGGCTACGGCTGCAGCGTGCCCGCGGTGATGTCCACCCGCATTTTAGAAAGCCCCCGGGACCGGCTGGTGGTGTCCCTTTTGGCCATCCTCATCCCGTGCTCGGCCCGCTCGGTAATCATCTTCGCCCTGGTGGCCTATGCCCTGGGGCCTTACTGGGCTTTGGCGGTTTATTTCTTCAACCTGCTGGTCATCGCCATCTTAGGGCGCCTGACCACCCTGCTGCTGCCGGAGGTCTCCCCCGGCTTGCTCATGGAAATTCCCGAGTATCGCCTGCCCACCTTAAGAAACGTGCTGCAAAAGTCCTGGCACAGCTTGAAAGACTTTGTGGTGGTGGCCTGGCCCATCCTCATCATCGGCAGCCTGGTGCTGAGCATCCTAAAATTTTACGGCCTGGAAGGTTACTTCAACGAGGCCCTGCGGCCCTTCACCGCCCTGTTGGGCCTGCCCGCGGCGGTGGGCACCACCCTGATCTTCGGCATCATGCGCAAAGAGCTGTCCCTGGTGATGCTCACCGAGGCCCTGGGCACCACCAATATCACCTCCGCCCTCACCCTCACCCAACTGCTCACCTTCACCATCTTTGTGCTGTTCTATATCCCCTGCGCCTCCACCATCGCGGCGTTGAGCCGGGAAGTGGGCTGGAAAGGCGCCGCCGCCGCAGTGATCGTCTCCCTGGCCCTGGCCTTAGGGCTGGGGCTACTTACCAGGGGATTTGGAGGGTTGGTTTTTTGAGGGGAAAGCCGGGGGAAGGTAGCAGTCAGCGGTCAGCAAAAAGATTAGTGGCACAGGCGTCTCGCCTGTGCAGGCAATTTTTAAGGGAAGGCCAGGGATGGTGGCGCAGGCGTCCCCGCCTGCGCCACCCAGCCCTCCCTCACCCCTGGAGGGGTGAGGGAATTGGAGGGAGGGCCGGGGGAGCGGTGGCTCCCCCGCCCTCCCCTCAAACTCCCCTCCCAACCCCCTAAAAAGGGTAGGGGCGACCCGCCGGGTCGCCCCTCATATACCGCTGGGCCAAGTAGTTGGTGGCACAGGCGTCTCGCCTGTACAGCAGCAGGCTGAAGCCTGCGGTTACATTAATAAGCTTTTGAGCGCTACTTGGTATAAGTCGTTCCCCAGCTTCGGCTTGGGAAGGAGATAAAATGTGGGACAGCCGCCCCCGTCTGTCCAGGCGCCGGCGAGGGCGCCTGCGCCACAACCGTATGAAGTGCCGGGGGTAGGCCCACCAGCAAGGATGAATAACCGCGCTATCCGCGTCAGCCGGTTAGCCTTTGAGCTTGAACAGCACCTGGCCTTTCTGCGTATGGCTTAATAGGCTGACTATACAGCACGATAGGGTGAAAAAACTCATGCAGCAAACGATGGCAAAGGAAAGGGCCTGCATATCCATTTACCTCCCATTATCAACATCGGCAGAACTCTTGAAAATCTCTATGCTATTTTGACTACAAAATTGTTGGGGATGTTAAGATGAAAGGAAGGGTCTTAACTCGTTCCCAAGAAAAAGCTGGGGATCGAGAAGAAAAATGTTGGCCGGGGAAGTTGGGGCCTTTTGGCCCCGGCTTCCCCGGCCAAGTTTTTCCCCTTAAGGGATTGGGGGTGGGGGGTTGGGGGAGTTTTTTGTAAGGGTAAGGGCCTGTGGCCCTTAGCCCCCTCCCCCAAGCTCCTCTACCTCCCTCAGCCGCGGAAACGCGGCGGTCAGGCAGGGGGGCAGGGGAACATGGCGCTCGGGGAAAAGCAGGTGGGTCAGTTCCAGGGCGTTGGCCGCGGCCTTCCCCGTCGGGTGATTGTTGAAAATGACATAGACTTCTCGGGTCTGGGCCATCAGTTCCCGGGTCCGGGCGGCCAGGTCTTCCAGTTCCTGGGGCGCATAATAATAATCGTAGCGGGCCTGGCGGTCGTCTGCGAATTTAAACCACTCCTCCTTCCGCCGCCCGTGGCAGCGCAGATAACCCCGGGGGCCGGTGACCCAGGCTGTCTTCCCCAGGGAATAAGACACCTGGGGCTGGTCGATATTGATAAAATCCAGGCCCGTCTCGGTAAGAAAATCCCGCACCTGACGGCTTTGCCAGGAGCGGTGCCGCACCTCCACCGCCAGGGGAAATTCTGCTAAAAGGCTTTTCAACTCCAGCAGATATAGGCGATTTTCCTCGGTATTATGGAAGGAATAGGGGAATTGGGCCAGCAGCACCCCCAGGCGGCCGGCAGTTAGCAGCGGCTGCATACCCTCCCGAAACTGCGCCATTTCCGCCGCGGCCAGCCGCCGCTCATGGGTGAACACCTGCCACAATTTGGCGGTAAAACGAAAATCCGGAGCCCCGGCCACCGCCTCCAGCCACCGCTGCGCCAGGTGGGGGGCGATGGGCCGGTAAAAAGTGACATTGACCTCCACCACCCCGAACAGGGCGCTCAAGAAAGCCAGACGGTCCGTCCCTTTTAGCCCCGGCGGATAAACCACCCCGTCCCAATCCGCATAATCCCAACCGGCCGGCCCCAGGCGAATCATAAAAACACCTTGTGGGAAGTGATTTGGGGGAGGGGGCTAAGGGCCGGTGGCCCTTACCCCCTCCCCCAAACCCCCACCCCCAATCCCTTAAGGGGGGAAAATTTGGCTGGGGAATGCGGGGCCGCAGGCCCCGCATTCCCCAGCAACCTATTGTGGGTTGGGAGGGGGGCTTGGGGGGAGGGCAGGGACTTCAAGTCTCTGGCCCTCCCCCCAACCCCCTACAAATGCAGTTCCACGATGTCGCCTTCGTGGAGGGGGTAGTCTCGTTGGACCC
>JAUXZG010000163.1 GCA_030694005.1 Desulfobaccales bacterium
GGCAAGCAGCCGGGGGGCAAAATAGGCGGGGTCCGCCACCCGGGCCAGGGACTCTTGCAGGCCCGCCCGCAGCCGCACCAGCCTCTCCCGGCTTAAGCCCGCCACCCTGGAGGCCCCCAAAAAATCCTCCCAGGTGCCCAACCCCTGCCGCCAGAAATGGGCCTCGGTGCGGCTGCCTACACCGGGGAGGTGGATGAAAGTGCGCTTCAGCATAGAATTATCATATCAGAGAATTAATAAAATGTAGGGCGGGCATTGCCCGCCATATTCATTATTCTCCGGAATCAGTGTCCGGACCAAAGACCACATTTTCGCCCCAATCCAAGGGATAAAGTCCCCTGTCAACATAACGGTGAAACGAGGAAAATGGCCAATCCCTAACCCGGCTGACCAACCCATGCTTCACTGGATTGTAATGAATATAATCCAGATGTTTGTTGAAATCTTCCTCGTCGCGAATCTGGTGCTCCCAAAAACGCTTTTGCCAAACAGCCCTCTCTCGAAAAAGTTTTTTATCAGGGGTCACGCCTTCACGCGCCCGATATAATCCCCTCGTCCTTTTGGTAAATCCCGCCTTGTCAACCCCCAGCGTTTTGAAAAATCAAGGTCTCCTTCCGGCAAGGTCCAGAGACAATGGAGATGATCAGGCAATAACACCCAGGCTTCGACGGTAAACGGATATTCTTGTCGCACTTCAGAAATGATCTCGCGTAAGATTCGCCTGCTTTCGGGTTTGGTCAGAATCTTTCTTCGCCTGTGCGTTACCACGGTGAAGAAAAAAGTGCCGCCTCGGGGCCTTTGCCCGGATGTAGGTGGGCATTTCCTTTGACATGCTCCTTGATCAATGGCGGGCAATGCCCGCCCTACATTTTACTGCCAGATGGGACTGGAAACCCAGACCAAAATGTAGGGCGGGCGCCGCCCGCCATATTTATCATTCCTCTTTCAGTATCGCCGCCAGGTGCGGCTGCACCGCCCGCCAGGCCGGGTAAGCCGCGGCGGTGAGGCCCAGGGCCATAACTAACACAAAAGTCTGCCAATATATGCCCGGGGTCCAGTGAAGCATGATGGTCCAGCCAAAGGCCTGTTTGTTGATGACGAAAATGAGCAGCAAAGAGAGCACCGAGCCGGCC
>JAUXZG010000175.1 GCA_030694005.1 Desulfobaccales bacterium
CTCGCCCTGGGGAACGCCAACCCCCGGCGCTACCTTGGAGCATAATAATATGGAAAGGAAACCGGACACCCAAGAACCCAGCATCTGTGTGGTCTGCGCCTGGCGCGAGACTTGCGTGAAAAAATATTCCTTCACCGGCCAACACTGCCTGGAATTCACCCGAGACCTGACCATAAAGCCCCGTCCGGAGGAAGAGAAGTCGAAGAAGGAAGAGAGGTAAAGTTAGCCTGAAAGATTTCGGAAAGGGGTTAGTGTCTGAGTTCTAATGACTGCTTAATAAATTTAAAAGTAACGCACCGCGAATACATTAATCGGGAATACAAAGAGGATTTGTTGAACCGATTACGGGGAAAGGTTTTTCATTTGACCACAAAAAAGGCATTTGAAAAAATCAAGACTGATGGTTTTATATTCAATAATAAAAATGGTAGATTTGGATTAAATACATCCTCCGAAAATAGCTTCTGTCGAGAACAAGGCTGGATTTGTTTTTTTGATTTAAGAAATAAGAGTGACCAAGATATTGAAGAAACCTTAATTAGATACAATTTCTTAGGACCTTCATGGTTCTGCGAATACGAAGTGGAATTTTCAGAAATGAATTTGGCTTATTTGATACTGAATTCCAGTAGTTATGATAAGCTGATAAGAAATGAATCGCCAAAAAGGTCATGGATTGAGAATAAGAAGGGTATGATGTATATTCCAGAAACGGAGTGTTGGTATCCAGGTGATTTACCCTTATCTTTCATCAAAGAAACTATTGTTGTTAGAATTTTTCAAGATGCCCCAAAACATAATCGCTTCTTGTATGCTCATCATTTAATGGCTATTAAAAATAAGCCTAAATCGAAAGGTCAATAAAAGGCTTTTTTCGTCCCCAAGTGTGGCTTGGGAACCTGAAAGAATGTATAATAACGGCCCTCGGCTGTTCCTCTGCAGATTCCAGCATTTTCCCCTCTCCCCCGCGGGGGAGAGGGCTGGGGTGAGGGGGAAGATAATCTAATTCCCGCTCCGATTAATAACAATCCGAAAGTTGTGCAATGCGACTCAAAAAAATCATACGTGACGTGATTACTGCATCGGTGGAAGCCGCCCAGGCCTCGGGGGAGCTCACCTTCGACACCCTCCCCGCCTTCGAAGTGGAGGCCCCGAAGCTCTCAGAGCACGGTGATTTTGCCACCAATATCGCCCTGACCCTGGCCTCCCAGGCCAGGCAGCCCCCCCGGCGCATCGCCGAAACCATCATTCAAGGGCTGGCCTCCCCGCCAGGCATGCTGAGCAAGGTGGAAATCGCTGGGCCCGGGTTCATAAATTTTTTTATTGAGGACTCTTTTTGGTATCAGGTGCTGCCGGAGATTTACCGACTGGGGCCGGCCTATGGCGACAGCGACCTGGGCCGGGGCCGCAAAGTCCAGGTGGAGTTCGTCAGCGCCAACCCCACCGGCCCCCTGCACATCGGCCACGGCCGGGGGGCGGCCCTGGGCGATGCCCTGGCCAACCTGCTGGCCGCCACCGGACATGAGGTGGTACGGGAATACTACATCAATGACGTGGGCAACCAGATTTTCACCCTGGGCAAATCCCTTTACTTCCGTCTGCGGGAGCTTCAAGGGGAAGTGGTGGAGTTTCCAGAAGACGGCTACCAGGGCGACTATATGAAGGACCTGGCCCGGGCCTATCTGGCCGAGAAGGGCGCCCCCAGCAGCTACCAACCCAAAGAGGCGGACCTTCTCGCCCTGGGCCGCTACGCCGCAGGCCTCATCCTAACCGGCATCAAAAAGGACCTGGAAGACTTTGGGGTCTACTTTGACCGCTGGTTCAGCGAGGCCGAACTCTACCGCCAGGGGTTGGTGGACCGCAGCTTCGACCTTATGAAGGCCAAAGGCTACCTTTACGAGCAGGACGGCGCCCTGTGGTTTCGGGCCTCTGAGTGGGGGGACGAGAAGGACCGGGTAGTGCGGCGCAGCAACGGGGCCACCACCTACTTCGCTTCGGATGTGGCCTATCACTTGCACAAATTTCAGCAGGGCTTTGATCTGGTGGTGGACCTGTGGGGCGCGGACCATCACGGCTACGTGCCCCGGCTGCAAGCCGCCGTGGAGGCCCTAAGTTTTAAGGGGCGGCTTAAAACCATCCTGGTGCAGCTGGTATCTCTGCTGCGCCAGGGGGAGCCGGTGGCCATGACCACCCGGGGCGGCACCTTTGTGACTTTAGAAGAAGTGGTGGCGGAGGTGGGCAAGGACGCGGCCCGCTTCATCTTTCTCACCCGGCGGCCCGACGCCCACCTGGAGTTCGACCTGGAGGTGGCCAAACAGCAAAGCAATGAGAACCCGGTGTATTATGTGCAATACGCCCACGCCCGGCTGGCCTCGGTGTTTCGCCAGGCCGCGGCCCAAGGCCTTGAGCCGCCAGGGCCTGACCCCTCCTTTGCCGCGTTGCTGATGCTTCCCGAGGAACTGGGCTTGCTCAAGATGCTGGCCAACTACCCGGAACTGGTGGAAGCCGCGGCCCGCAGTTTGGAACCGCACCGCCTCACTTATTTCTTGACGGAACTGGCCTCGGGGCTGCATAGTTATTACTATAAACACCGCTTTATCTCGGAAGACATCCACCTGACCCAGGCCCGACTCTGCCTGGTCCAGGGCGTAAAAACCATACTGGCCCACGGACTTTTCATCCTGGGCGTGGAGGCTCCGGAGAGTATGTAGAGAGGATGTTTTGGGGGTAAGGGCCTGTGGCCCTTAGCTCCTTCTCCCAACAACCACAACGGCCGCAGGACCAGATTTACAGGAGGGGGTAAGATGGAGGCGAGCCGGGGTAGAAAGGGCAGAAAGGCCCGCTGGCAGTTGAGTCTGGGGTTTAAGGAAGTCATCTTTGCCGGCCTGGGGGTGTTGGGGTTGGTCATGATGAGTTTTGCCCTGGGCACGCTGGCCGGCCGGGGTGACATCTACCGGGTGTTTTACAATTGGGGCTTGTTGTCCCCTGAAGTCTCCCAAAACGCTCACTTTCTGGCGCCGGCGGCGCCGCGGACCGCGACCTCCACATTCACCCCCGGCGCCTCGGCTACCACCGCGGCCGCTCCCGCTCCTCTCCCCACCACAGCGCCGTTGCCTGACACGGCCTCAGCCAAGCCTGCTCCGGCGCCGCTGACCGGCTCCATAGCCCCGGTGACCCCCGACTCCCCGCCGCAGAAAAAATCCAAAGGCGGGTCCTCGCTGCATCGGGAACAGAAGGCCAAGGAAGAAGAACTTAGGAAGGTGCGGCAGGAAGTCGCCAGCAAGCTGAAGTTCCAAAACAGCTTTGACACCTCTCCGAAGGCGCCTCGCCAGGCCCAGGAGGCCAAAGAAAAGGCCGGGGCAGGGAAACCCCAGCCAACTAAGGTAAAGGTGGCCCAGTTCCGGGACAGGAAGGCCGCCAAGGCCAAGCTGGCGGAATTGAAGAAAAAGGGGGTACAGGCGAGCTTGAAAGAGGGGAAAGACGAAAAGGGGCCGTTATATACCGTCTATAAGCAAGCTCCCCCGGCCACGCCCGACGCCGACCGGGTGGCTCAGAAACCCCAGAAAACTGACGACAAAAAGGCCAAAACGGCAGAGTAGTAAATCATAAGAGCGCTTAATCCTCGGCGGTATCGATGGAAGATTCCCCGGCCCCGCGGTCCATGGTCTCCTCCATCAGTTGATCCACCTCGCCGGGGAAGTCTTCCCCCATCTCCTGCCCCATCCTTTTCAACATCCGGGCTACACTTTTAGGGTCGTTTTCATCCATCCCGGCCCAGGCGTTCGGATCGGCTAGGCGCTCCAAACGGGTGTCTTCTGAGAGACGCACATGCACCCGGGATAGGAGGCGCTCCAAAGAGTGACCGCCGCATTTACTGCAGACCGGAGTGAAAGGCTCGTTAAGATTCAGGAGCAAAAAGCTTGAGACCCGATGGCACTCCTGACAGCGGTATTCGTAAATAGGCATGGGTGGTCTGGCGGTGTTGTTTGGGGGAGGGGGCAGGGGTCGTAGACCCCTGCCCCCTCCCCTCAAATACCTTCTTCTCCCTAATTCTGCACCCGTACTCGCATTTTCTCCAGCCGCGCCACCTGGCGTTTTACCTCGGCATAGCGCGGGTCCTGCGGGGGCAGGTTCTGTAAGCTCTTGTGGAAGTGGAACAGGGCGGTGGGCAAAGCTTTAACCTTAAGGCTGTGAAATCCCAGGTAATAGTGGGCCAGGCCCAATTGTCCCTTTTCCCCATACAGGGTCCCCAGGTTGTAATAGACCGCGCTGAAGGTGGGGTTTAGCTGGTGCACCTTTTCAAACAGGGGTAAAGCCTGATCGGTCTGCCGGCGTTCCTGGTAGATGCGTCCCAGGTAATAGAGAATCACATCGTCTTGGGGATGGCGTTGAGACAGCTCGTTCAAAAGCGGTTGCGCCTCCAGGTAGCGGTTCCGGTTGAAGTAATGGATGGCCAGGTCCCTTTGGATCAGGTAGTTCCCCGGAGACAGTTTCAGGGCCTCTTTAAAGGCGGCGATGGCATCATCGGAGCGCTCCAGCCTGGAAAGGGCCAGGGCCCGGCCGTAGGGGAAGGCCGCATTTTGCGGCTCCCGGGCGCCATCCTGGGTCATGCGCCGGAAGAACTGATGGGGATTGCCGCACAGGGCTTCCACACTGATGGAGAAATACTGATAATCCGGGCTATTATTACCCACCGGCAGACTGTTTTGATAGTGGCTCATTTGGTGGGAGAGATCCACTATGCGGCTGTTCACGTCCGGATGGGTGCTGAGGTAGATGGGGATTTCGCCCCCTTCAAACCAGCGCTGCCGCCCCATTTTCTGAAAGATGCTTATCATATCCCGGGGGTTATACCCCGCCTTCATCATCCATTTGAACCCCAGGCTGTCGGCCTCTCTTTCAAATTCCCGGCTATATTTCAACATGGCGCTGGCCCCGGCGGCCATGGAGCCTACCATCAGGGGCTGCGCCAGGGCTCCCCCCCCCAAGAACACCGCGGCCAGGGCCCCCACCAGGCTGGCGGCGTTGGCGATCTTGGCCTTTTCCAGCTGCTTGGCCATGTGGCGGGCATAGACATGGGAAATTTCGTGGGCCAGCACCCCGGCCAACTCCCCCTCACGTTCCGTCTGCCTGATCATGCCGGTGGTGACAAAGACATAACCCCCGGGCACCGCAAAGGCGTTCATGGAAGGGTCGTCAATGATAAAGAACCGGTACTTGAAAGGCTGGGGCCCCAATTGAGCCACCAGTTTTTGCCCCAAGCGGTTAAAATAGGAGGTGATGAAGGGGTCCTCTATAATGGGGGCGACTTGCTGCAGTTCTAGGAAAAACTCCTCACCTATCTGTCTTTCTTTCTCAAGGGTCAAAGACCCGGTGAACATGTCGAGGAAACCCCAGCAAGGCTTCAGGGGAATCAGGAGGAGGACCGCAGCCAACCCGATGATGGTCACCAATCGGGAGGGTAGAAGCTTATTTATGGCGGGCCGGCTCAGGGTCTTCATGGGGGTCCGAGATGGGTTTCTGGGAAGCAAGGGACTGGGGGTAGGCGCTTAAAATAGTGGACAGGAGAATCTGGGGAGCTTCGGCCCATAAACCTTCCAGGTTGTAAAACTCCCGCAGCGGTTGGAAGAAAATATGGATCACCACGGCATTGTAATCCAATAAAATCCACAGTCCCTCCTGGATGCCTTCCACGCCCAGGGGTTTGACTCCGGCCTGAGCCAGGGCCTCTTCCAGGTGCTGGGCCAGGGCCAACACCTGGCGCCGGGAAGCGCCGGCACAAACAATAAAATAGTCGGCAAAAGAACAGAACTCTTTAACCTTCAGGATTACCGGCTCCAGACCCTGGTGAGCCACGATGGTCCGGACAGCCACCTCCATCAGGTCTTCCGCGGAGAGAGGGGCCGAAGGTGCCGCCGTGATTGCCTCCTTTATTGATAAAGGTTTTTTTCTATTATAAATCTTCTCACCGCGTCCGGCAAGAGGTATCGGATGGAACGTCCTTCACTTACCAGGCGGCGGATGCGGGTAGCGGAGATATCCATCAAGGTGGTGGCCAAAACCAGCACCTTATAGCCCGAAGGGTGCTGGAAGCCGGCCTTTTGGGGCAGAGGTTGAAATTGGGGATGCACCTCCCGGCAGAGAACCTCTGCCAGCCGCGTACGCTCATAGCCGGGGCGGTCCAGGACCACAAAGTGGCACAGGGTGAACAACTCCCGGTATTGTCTCCAGGTGGAAATCTCCAGGACGGCGTCCAGGCCCAGGATAAAATAGAGCTCCCAGGTGGGGCCCACCTGCTCCCGAATGCTCTTTAAGGTCTCAATGGAGTAGGACTTCCCCGGGCGCCGGCCTTCGATGTCGGAAACCGCAATCACCGGATGGTCCCCCACGGCCAGCCGGGTCATCTCCAGGCGCAGCGCAAAGGGGGTGATTTCCTGGGGAGCCTTGTGGGGGGGCTGGGCCGCCGGGATGAACCAGAGGCGGGACAGGTTCAGGGCCTCGCACACCTCCTCCGCGGCCCTCAAGTGCCCGTAATGGATGGGATTGAAGGTCCCCCCGAACAGCCCCAGCCGGGGCGCGGCCTCAGGTTCTGATCTGACCTGAACCATAGACGATGAATTTGGTGGTGGTCAGCTCTTCTAAGCCCATGGGCCCGAAGGCGTGCAATTTGGAGGTGTTGATGCCGATCTCCGCGCCCAGGCCCAACTCCCCGCCGTCATTGAAGCGGGTGGAGGCGTTGACCAGCACCACCGAGGAGTCCACCTCCTTTAAGAACCGCTGGGCCCGGTCATAATCCCGGGTGATGATGGCCTCGGTGTGGTTGGAGCTGTAGCGGGCGATGTGTTCCAAGGCCGCGTCCAGGTCCGGCACCACTTTCACCGCCAAAATCAGGTCCAAAAACTCGTAGCCCCAATCCTCCGCCTTCGCCGGTATGACCTGGGGGTCCAGCTTAACGGTGCGGGGGCAACCCCTAAGCTCCACCCCGGCCTCACGAAAGCGGGCCAACATGCGGGGCAAGAACCTCGGGGCCGCGGCTTCGTGCACCAGCAGGGTTTCCATGGCGTTGCATACCCCGGGGCGCTGCACCTTGGCGTTGAAGCACACGGTTTCCGCCAGGTCCAGGTCGGCGCCTTCGTCCACGAAGATGTGGCACACCCCCTTGTAGTGCTTGAGCACCGGGATGCGGGAGTGCTCCGCCACAAAGCGGATGAGGCCCTCACCGCCCCGGGGGATGATCAGATCTACCAACTCGTCCTGCTTGAGCAGCTCTAAGGTGGCCTCCCGGGCTACCGCAGGGATCACTTGGACCGCCGCGGCCGGCGCCTGGGCCTCAGTCAAGGCCTGCTGCATGATCCGGGCTAAGGCCAAATTCGAGTTCAGGGCCTCTTTGCCGCCTTTTAAAATCACGGCGTTGCCGCTTTTAAGACAAAGCGCCGCGGCGTCCACCGTGACGTTGGGCCGGGACTCGTAGATGAAGCCGATGACGCCCAAGGGGATGCGCTGGCGGCCCACCAACAGGCCGTTGGGCCGGACCCACATGCCGATGACCGCGCCCACCGGGTCGGGCAGGGCCGCCACTTCTTTAAGGCCCTGGACCATGGCCGCCATGACCTTGTCCGTGAGCATCAGGCGGTCGATGAACGCGGCCGGATGTCCTTCCTTTAAGGCTGCGTCCACATCTTTCTTATTTTCCGCCTGAATCTCAGCCTGGCGCTCTTTAAGAAGCTCTGCCATCCTGAGGATTACCCGGTCCTTGACGCCCCGGGACAGGGTGCCCAACTTGCGAGCCGCGGCTTTAGCTTCCAGTGCCATCTGAAGAACAATTTCCGGAATATCCATGCTTTCCTCGACTTTTGTGGAGATGTGGGGAGAGGGCCAGGGAGTTTTTCGTAAGTGCTCCCTGCCCTCCCCCCCCACCCCCCTCCCAACCCTTTAAGGGGCTGGTTTAGGAGGCCGGAGCCTCTGGCTCCGGCCTCCTAAACCAGCCTTAATTCTATATTTTTGCATAAAAGGATGGGCAGAGGTAAATAAATAATTGGCTTTATTCGGCTTCCTCTAAGACGCCTTCTTGCATGGCCTTGAGAAACTCTCTGGCCCGGGTTTCGTCCTCCGGGGCCACCAGCAGCCGCACCCCCCGCACGAACTGTAAGGCCGGATAAGCCCCGCCGGCATCGTCGGCCATGATTAGGGCCTCAATGCCTTCCCCCTCCAGCAAAGACGCGGCCAGCTCCGCCAGGATTCTATTGGGAAAGGTCTCTAATAAAACTGCGTCGTCCAGGTTCACGGGTGGGCCTTTTAGCTGGTATAAGTCGGAGCCGAAGGCACCGGCTTATACCTAACATACTTATGGGGTTGGGGGAGGGGGCAGGGGTCTATGACCCCTGGCTCTCTCCCCCAAAACCTCATCGTCCCTACTCTCCTCAAATCTCCGGGAAAATTACCAGGTTATCCCGGTGGATGACTTCGTCGTAGCCCTGGTAGCCCAGAGATTGGGCGATTTCTTTGGTATGGCGGCCTTTGATGCGGCCGATATCCCGGGCGGAGTAGTTGGTGAGGCCCATGGCGAAGGGGCGGCCTTCCGGGTCCAGCAGTTGCACCGGCGCGCCTTTGCCGAAGCCCCCGAACACCTCCACGATGCCCGCGGGCAGCAGGCTTTTGTGGTGAAGGGCCAGGGCTTGGTGGGCGCCTTGGTCCACCAGGATGGCTCCCTGGGGGGTGACATTATAGGCCAGCCAGTATTGGCGGCTTTTCAGTTTCTGGGCTTGGGGCAGAACCAGGGTGCCCACTTCCTGGGCGGCGAAAATTTTCGACAGGATGCCGTCTGTCAGGCCGTTGGCAATGAGGGTGGGGATGCCCGCGGCCGCGGCTTTTTTGGCGGCCTGGAGTTTGCTGCCCATGCCGCCCCGGCCCAAGGCCCCGGCCCGGCGGCCCGCGGCCTTCTCCAATTGGGCGTCGAAGGTTTCTATAAGGGGGATGAATCGGGCCGCCGGGTCTTCCCGTGGGTCCCGCTCAAAGAGGCCGTCGATGTCCGTGAGCAGGATGAGCAGGTCGGCCTCCACCAGGTTGCAGATGAGGGCCGCGAGGTTGTCGTTGTCCCCGAACTTGAGCTCATCGGTGGCCACGGTGTCGTTTTCGTTGATGACGGGCACCACCTGCCATTGCAGGAGGGTGAACAGGGTGTTGCGGGCGTTCAAAAAGCGGCTGCGGGCCGCCAGGTCGTCGTGGGTGAGCAGGATTTGCGCCACTTTGAGGCCGTGGGCGGCAAAGGCCTCTTCATAGGCAAACATCAGGGAGCTTTGCCCGGCCGCGGCCACGGCCTGCTGTTGGGGAATGCCGGCAGGCTGGGTAGCCAGCCCCAGCTTGCGGCAGCCCGCGGCGATGGCCCCGGAGGACACCAGGACAAATTCCCGCTCTTTCTGGCGCAGATGGGCGATTTCCTCCACCAGCCGTTGGATCAGCGGCAGGTTGAGGCCGTCCGGGGCGGTTACCACCGCGCTGCCCAGCTTGAGCACTACCCGCCGGGCCTTACTCAGATATTGCCGGCGCTGATTCATGGTCGAGGCTTATAACCTCCTCCCAGATGACTTGTATTAAAGCCGGAAGGTTCTCTCTAGTCAAGGCCGAAACTGCGAAAACCGGCCGCCCGGTTTCCTGGTAGGCCTTGATAACCTCTGCCCGGGGAAAATCCGGGGGCAAAAGGTCGATTTTATTAAGGGCGATAAGGCGAGGTTTGGCCGGCAAGGCAGGATCAAAAGCCGCCATTTCCGCCTCTAATTCCTGCAGGGGGGCCAGGGGCCGGTGGGGGTCCACCTGACTTAGATCGATGACCTGGACTAAAAGCCGGGTGCGCTTTAAGTGGCGCAAAAAGCGGTGCCCCAAGCCCTTGCCCCGGTGAGCGCCGGGGATCAGGCCGGGGACCTCCGCCAGGATCAGGGGTTCTTGATCCTCTCGGGTTATGACCCCCAGTTGGGGGTTCAAGGTGGTGAAGGGAAAGGGGGCTACCCGGGCCTTGGACGCGGTAAGGGCCGTAAGGAGCGTGGACTTGCCGGCATTGGGAGCGCCCACCAGGCCCACATCCGCCAGCAGGTGCAACTCCAGGTAAATACGGCGCTCCTGGCCAGGTTCGCCCGGCTGGGCGAAACGGGGGGAGCGCAGCCGGGAAGAAGTGAAGTGGGCGTTGCCTTTGCCGCCCCGGCCGCCTTTGGCCAGGACCAGGCGCTTGCCGGGGGTGAGGAGATCGCCCAGAAGCTCTCGGGTGTCCGCATCAAAAACCCTGGTGCCTAAAGGAACGGAGATGATCAGGGAGGGGCCGTTTTTGCCGTGGCGGTCCTGGCTTTGGCCCCGGCGGCCGGATTCGGCCTTG
Source organism: Desulfobaccales bacterium (assembly GCA_030694005.1). Classification (GTDB taxonomy): domain Bacteria; phylum Desulfobacterota; class Desulfobaccia; order Desulfobaccales; family 0-14-0-80-60-11; genus JAUXZG01. The sequence goes on from JAUXZG010000175.1 coordinate 10,364, forward strand.
AAATGGCGGCGGCGCCGAAATTCACTTAAGGTGCGTCGGGATTGGGAAGCCTCCAGCACCACATCTCCACCGGCGCCGCCATCACCGCCGTCCGGTCGACCTCGGGGCTGGGAGCGGGTGCGTTGAAAACTAACGCAGCCCGCGCCCCCGGCGCCGGCCTGAACGGTGATCTCCACCTCATCGGGAAAGGACTTCAAGTTGGCGGATAGACGCTGACCCGTTTGCGGTCCTTGCCAAAGGCTTCAAAGGCCACTACCCCGTCGATTTTGGCGAACAGGGTGAAATCCCGACCCAGACCAACATTGGTCCCGGGATGGATGCGGGTGCCCACCTGGCGCACCAGGATGCAGCCGGCCTTCACCACCTGGCCGGCATAACGCTTGACGCCGCGGCGCTTACCGGCACTGTCCCGACCATTCCTGGAACTGCCGCCGGCTTTCTTATGTGCCATGAGGTTTCTCCTGCGGAGATGGTGATTTGAGGGGAGGGCTAAGGGCCTGCGGCCCTTAGCCCCCTCCCCCAAAAAAATTATACAATAATTTCCTGGATTTGCAAGGCGGTAAAAAGTTGTCGGTGTCCCTGTTTGCGCCGGTAGTTCTTGCGGCGTTTCTTTTTGAAGACCACGATCTTTTTCGCTTTGCCTTGCCGCAGGATCTGGGTGCGCACCTGGGCGTTTTCCACCAGAGGTTGGCCGATTTGCAGGTCCTGGCCGTCAGTGACCATGAGCACCTGGTCCAGCAGCACCTCGTCGCCGCGCTCTCCCGGTAAATACTCCACCCGGAGCACATCTCCGGGGGACACCCGATATTGTTTGCCGCCGGTCTGGATAATGGCGTACACTTATGCCTCCCGCTTTAAAAACTGTAGCCGTTAAATATTATAAGCTTTTAAAAACTTGTCAAGTCATGTGATGACTTTAGTGGTTTTTAAAGTGAGGTGGGGGAGAGGCGGGGACCAGAGGAGGATTGGGGCAACGGCCCTTCCCCGCTTTCCCCATGATCTTTCCGAGAGCAAATTTCTTGTATTTTTAGCAAGGTCACGGTTGGGTTGACGGAATCCCTGGGCCGGATTATTATAAACTATTTCAATAAAATCCAGGAGCACCTATGGATTTGTTGCCGGCGAAAACGGGCCCTCAGGGGTATGTGGTCATCCACGGGCATTTTTATCAGCCGCCCCGGGAAAACCCCTGGATCGAGCAGATCGAAGTGGAGCTTGGCGCCCATCCCTATCATGACTGGAACGCCCGCATCACCGCCGAATGTTACGCTCCCAACGGCGCGGCCCGCATCTATGACGGCCAGCGCCGCATCCTGGATATCATCAACAATTATGAATACCTCAGTTTCAATTTCGGCCCCACCCTGCTCAGTTGGCTGGAAAACCACGCGCCTGCCACCTACCGGACGATCCTGGAGGCGGATAAGCTGAGCCAGGCCCGCTTAGGCCACGGCAATGCCCTGGCCCAGGCCTATAACCATATGATTCTGCCCCTGGCCAGCCTTAGGGATCGGGAAACCCAGGTAATCTGGGGGCTCAAGGACTTCGAGCACCGCTTTCAGCGCCGGGCCGCGGCCCTGTGGCTGCCGGAAACCGCGGTGAATTACCCCACCCTGGCCACCTTGTTGGACCACGAGATGAAATTCGTCATCCTGTCGCCCCATCAGGCCCGGCGAGTGCGGCCCTTGACGGGAGGCGCTTGGCAGCCGGTCCAGGCCCACACCTTGGACACCACCCAGGCCTACCGTTGCTATCTGCCCGAAGCGGTGGGCGCGCCGGGGAAAAGGCGGCAGATTTCGGTGTTTTTCTATAACGGCGCGGTGGCCGCGGACCTCAGTTTCGGGGACTTGCTCACCGACAGCAACCGCCTGGCGGTGCGCCTGGTGGAGGCCTTTTCCCCCAGCCGCCTGACCCCCCAGATCCTGCAGGTGGCCACGGATGGGGAAAATTACGGCCATCACAAGAAGTTCGGGGAGTTGGCCCTGGCGCATGTAGTGGCCCAGGCCCTGCCTCAGAGAGGGTTCCGCCTGACCAATTATCCCGCCTTCCTGGAACTGTCCCCGCCCAAGATGGAAGTGGAACTCTACCTGGGACCCGACGGGACAGGCAGCTCCTGGAGCTGCCCCCATGGGGTGGGGAGGTGGAAAGAGAATTGCGGGTGCGCCACCGGGGGCCCGGCTCATTGGCACCAGAGATGGCGCAAACCTTTGCGGGAGGCCTTCGATTTCTTAAGGGAGCGCTTAGGGGTGCTTTTTGAAACCCAAGGCCAGAGGTATTTTAAGGACCCCTGGGCGGCCCGCAATGCCTATATTGAGGTGATCCTTAAGCGCACTCCCCAGGTAATAGAGGAATTTCTTTCTTACCAAGGGGCGTCGGGACTGAAAAAAAGCGATTGGGTGCCGGCCCTGAAACTGATGGAAATGCAACGCCACGCCCTGTTGATGTACACCAGTTGTGGCTGGTTCTTTGCCGACCTGGCCGGCCTGGAGACCTTACAGGTATTAGAATATGCCGCCCGGGCCTTTCAACTGGGCCAAAATTTTACTGATGAGCCGCTGGAGCAACCCTTTCTGGAACGCCTGGAGCGGGCCGTGAGCAACATCCCGGAAGAGGGCACCGGCCGACACCTTTTTCTTAAGCGAGTCAAACCGGCGGTGGTGGACTTCCCCAAGGTGGCCAATCAATGGGCTATTTCCTGGCTCAAGGATCGGGAGCGCCAATGCCCCACCCAGGTTTACCATTATCGCACTGAGCCCTTGGAGCATGAGGATCAGGCCCAGGGGTCCATGGTGCTGGCCGGCGGCCTGTTGCGCCTGACTTCGGGCATCACCCTGGAGAGCCACACCCTGGCGTTTTTCACTGCCTTTCTGGGCAGCTATCTTTATCGCACCCAGGTGGCGGAACACCTTTCCTCCCAGAAATTTAAGGCCCTGAAGCAGGAACTCTTTAAGGTCCTGCAAGCCACTCCCGAAGACCTGATCCCCCTGATGGCGCGGCGCTTGGGGGAGCGCTACTACACCGTCCACGATCTTTTCCGGGAGGAAAAACTGGGGGTCTTCCAGGACTTGCTTAAACATACCCAGGAAGAGGCGGTGGCCCTGATCACTCACAACTTTGATGATGCCCGGACCTTGCTGAAAGCCATGGCGGCCGACGGTCTGCCCATGCCCCGGCTTTACCGCGCCTTAGGGGAGATCACCTTAAACCGACGCCTGGTGGAACTTTTGCGGGAACTGGAGCCGCAACCGGAATTGTTACCGGCCTCGGAGGAGATTCTGGAACTGGTGGAGGAGGCCGCGGCCCTGGGTTTGAAGCTGGAGTCCGGGGAAGGCGCCCAGATTCTGAGCCGCATCTTGCTCAGACATCTCCAAGAACTGGCAGCTAACTTCCAGACGGTCACCGCGGGGCGGCTAAAGGAGTTTCTAAACCTAGTCAACCGCATCCCCCTTACCCTGGACCTGACGGAGGCCCAGAACTTCATCTTCACCCTGATGAAGGAAAAATTTCCGGCCGTGGCGGCCCGGGCCCCTCTGGAACCAGGAGCCCGCTCCCTGGCCGAAAAACTGATCGATTTGATGGAATCCCTGTACTTCAGCCCGGTGCGCTATTTGAGACTGTTGGGATAATATTTTGAGGGGAGGGTCGGGGGAGCAGTGGCTCCCCCGCCCTCCCCTCCCAACCCCCTTTATGGGGGTCGGATAAGACGGAGCCACAGGCTCCATCTTATCCGACCAAACAATGACCCATAAGGGGGTGGGGGAGGGGGTTGGGGGAGGGGGCAGGGGCCGTCGGCCCCTGGCCCCCTCCCCCACAAACACACCCGCCCCCAACGGCGGAGGGAGGGGTAGTATGGATTTGCGGGCGCGGTTTGAGGAGGCGGTGGCGGAGTCCATCCGTCTCAAAAGTCAGTTTCTCACGGAGCAGGCGGAGGTGGTGGTGGCTGCGGCCCAGATGATAGCCGCGGTCTTGCGGGCCGGGTGGAAGGTGCTCATTTTCGGCAACGGCGGCAGCGCCGCGGATGCCCAGCATCTGGCCGCGGAGTTCGTCAACCGTTTCCAGGTGGAGCGCCCGCCGCTGGCGGCCCTGGCCCTGAACACCGACACCTCCATACTCACCAGTATTGCCAATGACTATGATTTCCAGGAGGTGTTTGCCAAGCAGGTGCGGGCCCTGGGGCGACCCGGGGATTTAGCCTGGGGTATCAGCACCAGCGGCGCTTCGGCCAATGTGGTGCAGGGGCTTAAAGCGGCCCGGGAACTTGGTTTAAAAACCCTGGCCTTGAGCGGCCGGGACGGCGGGGAGGTGGCGGCCCAGGCCGATATTGCCCTCATTGTCCGCTCCCGGGCCACGCCCCGCATCCAGGAGGTGCACATCACCATCGGCCATGTGCTCTGTGACCTGGTGGACTGTCTGCTCTTCCCGGAAAAGTTCGCCAAGGAGGGGTCAGGATGAAAAAGACGGAGCCCCTTTCCCTGGAGGGCATCAAGACTTATAGTTTAAAAGAGCGGCACTCCAAGGTGAGCCACCAGGACTTTGGGCGCCCCTGGGAGGTGGGGGGCTCCTTAAGGGAGTTTGTGGCCCGGCTGCCGGCCATCCTGGCGGGCACGGACTTTCGAGAGGTAGTGGCCGCCTGGGTGCGGGCTCATCGGGGGGGACACCAGGTGGTCCTGGGCATGGGCGCCCACCCCCTGAAGGTGGGTCTAAGCCCCATCCTGGTGGACCTCCTGACAAAAAACCTCCTCACCGGCGTGGCCGTAAACGGCGCAGGCATCATCCATGACGCGGAAATCGCCATGGTGGGGGCCACCTCCGAGGATGTGGACCAGGATTTGGGCTGCGGGCGGTTCGGCATGGCCCGGGAAACTGCGGAGTTCCTGAACGCCGCTATTTCCTGGGGGGCCAAGGAAGGCCTGGGCCTGGGCGAGGCGGTAGGCCGGCGGCTGCTGGCGGCCGATTTTCCTTATAAGCATCTGAGCCTGCTGGCCGCCGCGGCGGAACTTCAAGTGCCCCTGACGGTGCATGTGGCCGTGGGCACCGATATCATCCACCTGCACCCCTCGATGGACCCGCAAGCCCTGGGAGAAACGACGCACCGCGACTTTCGCCTGTTCGCCGCCCTGGTCAGCCAACTGGAGGAGGGAGTGTATCTCAACCTGGGCTCCGCGGTGATTATGCCGGAGGTTTTTTTAAAGGCCATCACCCTGGCCCGCAACCTCGGCCATCAGGTGGCGCCGCTGACCACCGTGAACCTGGATTTTATCCAGCATTACCGCACCATGACCAACGTGGTGCGGCGGCCTACCGCCGGCACGGGAAAAGGCTATGCCCTCACCGGCCACCATGAACTGCTCTTTCCCTTGCTGGCCGCGGCGGTCGTAGAGGAACTGGAGAACCCTCATGCCCACTGAGATTGTGGTGATTGTCGAGGACTTGCGCCTGCACGGCTTTTTGGGGGACTCCCCCACAGCCCAGGCCCTGGCCGCGGCCCTGCCGCTCACCGCCAAGGCCCACCGCTGGGGGGAGGAAATTTATTTTCCGGTGCCGGTGGCCGCGGACCTGGACGATACCGCCCGCACCGTGGTGCAGGTGGGGGATTTGGGCTACTGGCCCACGGGCAAGGCTTTTTGCATCTTTTTCGGGCTCACCCCCACCAGCGTGCCGGGAGAAATCCGCCCGGCCAGCGCCGTGAACCTGGTGGGACAACTCACCGACGACCCTTGCTGCCTCACCACGGTTCCGGAAGGCGCGCCGGTGCGGGTGGAGCGGAAGTAAGGTAAAATATAATTTGGGGAAGGGGGCCAGGGGTCCCAGACCCCCTTCCCCAAACCCCATCCCCCAACCCCTTATGGGGGTAATAATCGGCTGTGGAAGGCGGGGCCTAAGGCCCCGCCTTCCACAGCCCCCCGATGCGGGGTGGGTGGGGGGTGTGGGGGGAGATGGTAAGTGGACC
>JAUXZG010000177.1 GCA_030694005.1 Desulfobaccales bacterium
GACCTGGTGCTGGACCCCTTCTGCGGCTGCGGCACCACGGTCACCGTGGCCGAGAGGCTCAAACGCCGCTGGCTGGGCATCGACATCACGCATCTGGCCATCACCTTGATAAAAGAGCGCCTGCACAAGACCTTCGGCCCGGAGCTGGCCCCCTACGAGGTCATCGGCGAGCCGGTGGACGTAACCTCCGCCGCGGCCCTAGCGGAAGAGAACCGCCACCAGTTCGAGTGGTGGGCCTTGGGCCTGGTGGGGGCCCACCCGGCCCAGGACAAGAAAAAAGGCGCGGATAAGGGCGTGGACGGGGTCATTTATTTCAGGGACGACGCCGGCGGCGCTTACAAAAAGATCATCGTGCAGGTGAAGAGCGGGCATGTCAGCGCTCCCCAAGTCCAACAGTTGAAGGGGGCGATGGAACGGGAGAAGGCCGCCATCGGCGCGTTTTTGACCCTCAAGCCTCCCACCCGGCCCATGCGGGAAGAGGCCGCAGCCGCGGATTTCTACGTGCCGGAGGGCTTCCCCGGGCAGCGCTTCCCCCGTATCCAGATTTTAACCATCGCCGACCTGTTCGCCGGGAAAAAACTGGATTATCCTAAATGGGCCACGGATGAGACCTTTAAAAAAGCCCCTCGCCGCCGCAAAGGTCTGACCGACGAAGAGAAGCAGCGGGAATTGCTGTGAATCTTTATCTCACGCAAAGACGCCAAGACGCCAAGAAAGCAGGGTGCGCTCTGCGCACCCTGCTTAAAATATTGGCGTTTTTATCTTAGCGTCTTGGCGCCTTGGCGAGAGAATTTAACTAGTCTTGGAACGCGCCTCCGGCACTGTAGATAAGCGGAAGGACACCCGAGGGCGGGTGTCCCACATTTCCTAAGGAAGTTGCCGCCCAATAAAGAAAATTCGGTGGCACAGGCTTCCAGCCCGTGCGGGCGCAGGCTAAAGCCTGCGGCTACAGTTTTATGGCGGGCAGTGCCCGCCCTACATTAACCTTTAAAAAAGCCCCCCGGCGGCGCAAAGGCCCCGCCCCGGAAGAGCAGCAGCGGGAGTTGCTCTGAACCTTTATCTCACGCAAAGACGCCAAGACGCCAAGAAAGCAGGGTGCGCTCTGCGCACCCTGCTTAAAATATTGGCGTTTTTATCTTAGCGTCTTTGCGCCTTGGCGAGAGAATTTAACTAGTCTTGGAACGCGCATCCGGCATTGTAGATAAAAGGGAATGGCCCTTCCTTCTAGGTCTGGGCCTCATGGGCCTGGTGATCTTTTTCTACCGCCTGGGGGTCCCGGGGTTGATGGACCCGGACGAAGGGCGTTACGCCGAGATCGCCCGGGAGTTTTTCGTAAGCGGCGACTGGCTCATTCCCCACCTCAACCTAGTGCCCTATCTGGAAAAGCCTCCTCTGGTTTACTGGCTCACCGCCTTAAGTTTCGGGGGCCTGGGTTACAGTGAATTCGCGGCCCGGCTGCCCGCGGCCTTGAGCGCCCTGGGGGGAATTTTATTAGCTTATGGGTTGGGAAGGGCTATGTGGGGGCCGGGGCCGGCTTTTTTTAGCGCCTTAATCCTGGCCACCTGCGGGGGCTATGTGGCTTTAGGGCGGGTCCTGACCCTGGACATGACCCTGGCCCTTTTCCTCAATTTGGGGGTGGGCCTGGGATACCTGGCCTTGAGCCGCCCGCGGCCCTCTATATGGCCCTGGGCCTATCTGGCCTTAGGGCTGGGCGTGCTCACCAAGGGGCCGGTGGCGCTGGTCCTGGCCGGGCTCATCTGGGGGATTTGGGTCTTGGTTCACCCCCACCCCAACCCTCCCCCCTCAAGGGGGAGGGAGCAAAAGGATAGCTCTCTTCACCCCAGTCCTCCTCCCTCAAGGGGGAGGGAGCAAAAGGAAGGGACCTCTTCACCCCCACCCCAGCCCTCCCCCCTCAAAGGGGAGGGAGTTAAAGGAAGCGCCTATCTGAGGCTTGGGCTGCTATACCAGCCCCGATCGTGGCTGCTCTTGGGAGTGATCTCCCTGCCGTGGTTCGCCTGGGTAATCTGGCGCTATCCGGAATTTGGCCGTTTTTTCTTCCTGGAGCAGCATTTTGGCCGTTATCTGACCGCGGCCAGTCACCCGCAGCCCTTCTATTATTATGGGCCGGTGCTCTTGGGGCTCATGCTGCCCTGGAGCTGGCTGCTGCCCTGGGCCCTGGCCAAAGGGCGGGGGGCGGGTCAGGACCGCGTCTTTCTGCTCCTTTGGGCCGGGGTAATTTTGGTCTTTTTTTCGCTGTCCCGAGGAAAGTTGGCCCCGTACATCCTTCCGGCCCTTCTGCCTCTGGCCTTGCTGCTGGGTAAGGGCTTATACGGTTTTAAAGAGGCGGGGCTGCGGTTTTTCCAGGATCGGGGGTTGACTATCTGTCTTTGGGCCTGGGCGGCGGTGGGGTGGGGGCTGGTGGCCCTGTATTTCCGGCCGCCGGAGCTCCTGGCCCCGCAGCTGGCCCGGGCGGCCATTTACGGGCCTTGTGTGCCTTGGTCCCTGGTGGTCCTGGCCCTGACCCCCACGGTGGCGCTCATTTGTCGAAACCTGGGGGTGCTTTTCTTAGGAGCGTTGGTGCTGAGCACTTTGCTCCCCTTAAGTCTGGAGAGGCTGAGCGCCCAGCGTTCTCCACGTCAGGCGGGCCGGGTGGTTAAATCCCTCTGGCAGCCAGGCGCGGCCCTGGTGGGGGTCCACCTCTATTCCCAGGGCCTGTCGTTTTACAGCGGCCAGGTTTTTCATCTCCTGAGCTTCCGGACGGAGCTGGATTTTGGCCGCAAACTCAAGCCGGACAGCGGCTTCTTTTTCTCCAGCCTGGCTGAAATGGCCGCGTTCGCGCGTTCTCGGCCCGTGGTCTTCTTTTTTTTGAGGGCCCAGGACTTGCCTGGTTTTGAGCAATGGTTGCCCGGGAAATATCGCTCCCTGGCCCGTTATAAGGATTGTATTTTGGTGACCTATGAGGGAAAATAGCGGCAAAACCGCCCGGGAATAGGTAAAGATTTGGAGGAGGGGGCCAGGGGCTTCCACAGGCGAGACGCCTGTGCCACTTGCCCCTGCCCCCCTCCTTGAAACCTCCACCCCCAACCCCCATAAGTTATCTGCCGGCCATGCCCCAGATCATTTACCGCTACCTGCTCCTCGAAATCCTGCCCCCCTTTGGGGTTTCTTTGTTGGCCTTCACCTCCATCGTCTTTTTAAGCCGGATGATGAAATTGACCCAGATGATTGTGGTCAAGGGGGTAGGCCTGATGGAGGTCCTGCAATCATGCCTTTACCTGCTCCCTTATCTCTTGGTATTCACCCTGCCCATGGCCGCCACGGTGGGCATCCTGTTGGCCATGATGCGCTTGAGCGTGGACCAGGAGATTGTCGCCTTGAAGACTGCGGGGTTGAGCTATGGGCAACTGCTCCCCCCCATCCTGGGATTTTCTCTGGCCGCCAGCCTGATTACCCTGATTCTCACCCTTTACGGCAACCCTTGGGGGCAGGAGGCGACTCGGGAATTATTGAAGGAGGTGGTCAAAAGACGGGCTGACCTGGGGATTAAGGAGCAGGTGTTTAATACCGATTTCCAGGGGATGATGCTTTTCGTCAACCAGGTCTCCTCCCCGGCAGGAGAGCTTGAAGGGATTTTCATCTATGACTACCGGGATCAGGAAACCCCCCATACCATTTACGCCGAAAAGGGCCTTCTGAAATTCGATCAGACCCAGGAAACCATGATGTTACACCTTTTTGACGGCCGGGTAGTCGGATGGGGAAAGGAGCCCAGCCGCTGGCAAACGGTGGAATTCAAGACCTATCTATTGCCCTTGCAGCTCTTTGGCTTGGGCCCGAAGGGGGCTAAATCAGAGACGGAAATGTCCTGGGGAGAGTTGCGCTCGGCCATTAAACAGGAGCCCTTGGGCTCGGCCCGCTACAATAGGCTGGTGGTGGACTTAAACCAGCGCCTGGCCATGCCGGTGGGGGCCTTGCTTCTCTGTCTGATAGCCATGCCCCTGGGTCTGAGTCCTCGCCACCACGGTCGCACCTGGGGCCTGATCCTGGGTCTGGTACTCTTTCTGGTTTATTATGTGGTCTTTACCGCCTCCTGGCGACTGGCCATCAACGCCCGGCTGAATCCCTCCCTGGCCCCCTGGCTGTCTGACTTTTTGTTTATCTGGGTAGCTTTCTATCTTTGGTACCGGACCGTGCGGGAGCTGCCTTTATTGTCGGCTACCTGGCCCTCTGGCTGGGGGCCTGCCCGGATAATGAAATTATTTGGGAAGGGGAAGTAGCTCTTCACTCAGCCAGGCAAAGCGTTTAGCCCGGCGGTTCACCATATTTTAGCGACAGCCCCAGGTTGACTGAGGGAGTGACAGCAATATGACGGTTGGGGTATGAAGGTTTAAGGCTAGATTTATTTGTGGAGTCTTAAAGGATCAAAGCTGTGGTTAAATGCGGGATATGCGGCGCCAGCGCCAATTTTTTTTCGGAATATAAAGGCATTAACCGGGATAACGAATTTCTGGTTAAAGCCTTTTCAGATAAAGCAGTGTGGTGTTGTCCTGATTGCCATTATTGCTTTTGCCATCCTTGGGTTGAATTTAAACTGCTCAAAGATTATTACGAGTCTTGTTTTTGGGAAAAAGGAGGAAAGTTATCAAGGAATCTCTTAGCAAAGTTAAAGAAGTTGGTGCCTGGTATAATCGCCAGAAGGCTGCGGGGGCAGAGACCTTTGGATGAACGCCTGCAATCTTTAATCTCTTTATTAGAACGTTTCATTGACGAAAAGGGTGGGGTAAATTGGTTGAGAGGTAACTATATTTTGGAGATTGGCGCTGGCGCAGCTAGTATTTCAAGTGCTTTGCTGAGGCATTATAATTCAAGGGGCGCCTCGTTAAAATCACATGTTGTAGAACCGAGTGATCAGTTCAAGCATATTTATAGATGGGATAACCTCAGAAAAATTGCCAACACCTTCGAGGAAATGGACGAGTCTCTTACTTATATGGTGATTTTATCGCAACATTGGCTTGAACATGTTATTGACTTGGATTGCGTATTCCTTAAGATCAAGAGACTTTTAAAAGATGATGGGCTCATTTTCTTGGAAGTGCCCAACTGTGAAAGTCCTTACTGGGAACACCGGTTCTCTCCCAATCCCCCCCATTTACATTTTTTCACCCCTAAATCAATAAGGCTCCTGGCAGAAAAATACGATTTTCAAGTGCTTTTTCTTATGACCTATGGGAGGTTAATAGAGTTTGAAAAACATGTCGGTTATTTGAAACCTGATACGCCAAAACTTGTCAGCAATTCTGAACTGAGACAATTAGAAGCGGAAAGGGATTTTAAAACCAGAGTCTTTTATGAAAGCTTGGCCGGTGATAACCGCTTGGCGCCAGCGGCTTATTATTTAAAAAATGCTTACAGTGAAAGCGGACGCGAGTTTATCCACTTGCTAGCCACCCGCAATCGTGAGGGGAAAACCTAACGGTTAGGGGGTGATTGAGGTTTCTGACACCAGGCGCCGCAAATTGGTCCTGACCTTCTCCAAGGTTTCTTCCTTTTTGCAAAAGGTGAAGCGAACCTGATTTTTGCCTTTCTCCGGCTGGGCATAAAATGATGACCCCGGCACGGTGGCCACTCCGGCCAGATCAATAAGTTTGAGGCTGAACGAGAAATCGTCCTGAACCCCAAACCGTTCCCGCAAGCGCGCCGTTCCGGCGATGAGGTAATAGGAGCCCTTGGGCAAAGAGACTTCAAAGCCCGCTTCCTTTAAAGTTTCGAAAAGCAGATTCCTGGCCCGATGATAGCGAGCCTGTAATTGCTCATAGTAGCTCTCCGGCAGGTTCAAGGCAAAGGCCGTGGCATGTTGCAGGGGCGTGGGCGCGCCCACCGTCAAGAAGTCGTGCACTTTGCGGATCCGACTGGTAATCCTCTCAGGGGCAATGGCCCACCCCACCCGCCAGCCCGTCAGGGAATAAGTCTTGGAAATGGAATTGATGGTGACGGTGCGCTCCCCCATCCCCTCCAGGGAGGCGATGGAAACATGCTGTTCCCCGTCATAGAGGATATGCTCGTAAATTTCATCGGTGATGGCCAGGCAATCCCACTTGAGGCAAAGCTGGGCGATCTCTTCCAGCTCCTTACGGGAAAAGACCTTGCCGGTGGGATTGTTGGGGGTGTTGATGATCACCGCCTTGGTGTGGCGGTTGAAGGCCGCGGCCAGTTCTTCCGGGTCATATTGCCACCCGGGAGGCCTAAGCGCCACAAACCTGGGCGTGGCTCCCGACAGGATGGCATCCGGCCCGTAATTTTCATAGAAGGGTTCAAAGACGATGATCTCGTCACCTGGGTTGACTATGGCCTTCAGGCTGGCGATCATGGCTTCGGTGGCGCCACAGGTGACGGTGATGTCGGTTTCCGGGGCACAGCGAATGCAGTTGTAGCGCCAGACTTTGGCGGCAATGGCCTTACGCAGCTCAGGTTCTCCGAAAGTCACCGGATATTGATTGTGCCCGTCATGAATGGCCTTGATGGCCGCTTGCTTGATCTCCTGGGGGGCGTCAAAATCCGGAAAGCCCTGGGCCAGGTTGTAGCCACCCCTGGCATCGCAAATCCGGGTCATCTCCCGGATGACTGATTCGACAAAATTTTCCGTGATATTTGCCAAAGATTTCAAAATTTGACCCTTGTCCCGCTCAAGCCAGCAAAGATTTTGCCATTATCCCTGGAGAGCTTGCTTCTAAAAGCCCATACTTAAGGAGGTGTGGGCGACTTACTCATAGAAACCCCGCACTACCTCAATGACGTAATCCGCCTCGGCATCGGTTATTTCCACGTTCATAGGCAGGGAACACACTTCCCGGCTCAGGGCTTCGGTTTCCGGAAACCCCCGGTCTTCAAGCTTAAGCGCCTGGTGCTGGTAATAAGGTTTGCGGAATTGCGTCAGGACCTCGACCCCATTTTCCTGCAAATATTCCGAGAAGGCCTTGCCCTGTTTGGCCCGGACCACATAGTTTTGATAAATATGGTCCCGGCGGGGGTCCCCGTAATGAGGCAGAGTCAAGTCCGGGATATCCCCCAGGCCTGCCCGGTACCGCGCCGCGATTTCCCTTCGCCTGACTATCCATTGAGGCAGTTTCCGCAATTTGATGTCGAGGAAGGCGGCTTGGAGATTGTCTAACAGACAGGTAAAACCGTGGCCGTGGTACTCTCCCGTCTGCCGGTCTTCCCCGTTATACCGCATGCGCCTGGCAAAGAGAGCTACGTCCGGGTCGTTGGTGGTAATGGCCCCGGCGTCGCCATAACCGCCCAGGATCTTAAAGGGATAAAAACTCCAACAGCCGGTAAGCCCCCAGGCCCCAGCCTTTTTCCCCAGCATACTTGAGCCCAGGCTCTGGCAGGCGTCTTCCACCACCACCAGACGGTGCCTGTGGGCGATCTCCATGATGCGGACCATGTCGGCCATATAACCGTTGAGATGCACCGGGATGAGGCCCCGGGTTCTGGGCGTGACGGCTTCTTCAATCTTTTCCGGGTCGAGGTTGAAATCCTTTCCCACATCGACCAGAACCGGTTTAGCCCCGACATTGACGACCGCCGAAGCTGTGGCCACAAAGGTGTGAGCCGGCACCACAACTTCATCCCCGGATCCGAGGCCTGCGGCCCGTAGGGAAAGGTGAAGCGCATCATAGCCGCTATTAAGACCGACCGCATATTTTGTCCCGACAAAGGCGGCCAAATTCCTTTCAAATCGTTTTAGCTGCTCCCTGTCTATCAAATCCCCTTTTTGCATCACCTCGAAATAGGCGGCATCAATTTCCTCTTTAATCATGGCATAGTTTTTACCAGGATTAACAAAGGGCACTTTATATCCCATAAGGTTTATAATCCTCCTTTTGCCTTTGTTAGGGGATTATTAATGGGAAAGGACCTGTCGAATTGCCTTGGCGATGGTGGCGGCGGTTGGGTTATAAACCTTCTCCACGGCTGAACTGGAGGGTGCGGGGATATCAGGCAATGTAACTCGTAC
>JAUXZG010000178.1 GCA_030694005.1 Desulfobaccales bacterium
AGCGGTCATCACCAAGGACCAGGAAACCGACCTGACCTTTCTGGGTTTCCTGGTGGTCTATGATCCCCCCAAGCCCGGTATTATTGAGACCATCAGGCAGTTGAAGCACCTGGGCGTGTCGCTCAAGATCATCACCGGGGACAACTCCCTGGTGGCGGCCAATGTGGGCCGACAGGTGGGCCTGGCCAAACCCCGCTTGCTCACCGGACCGCAACTGCGCCAGATGAGCAACGAGGCGCTGATTAAAAGGGTGACGGAGACCCAGGTCTTCGCGGAGGTGGAGCCCAATCAGAAGGAACGCATCATTAACGCCTTGAGGAAAGCGGGCCATGTGGTGGGTTTCATGGGGGACGGCATCAACGACGCCTCGGCGCTGCACGCCGCGGATGTCTCCATCTCCGTGGACAGCGCCGTGGATGTGGCCAAGGAAGCCGCGGACATCGTGCTGCTGGAAAAAGACCTGGGGGTGTTGACCAAAGGGGTTAGGGAAGGCCGGATGACCTTTGCCAATACCCTGAAATATGTGTTCATGGCCACCAGCGCCAATTTCGGCAACATGTTTTCCATGGCCGGGGCCTCCCTGTTTCTCTCCTTTTTGCCGCTGTTGCCCAAGCAGATCCTGCTCACCAACCTGATGACGGATTTTCCGGAAATGACCATCGCCACGGACCGGGTGGACCTGGAGCTGGTGGAGAAACCCCGGCGCTGGGATATCAAATTTATCCGCAAGTTTATGATAACCTTCGGGCTGGTCAGTTCCATCTTTGATTACCTTACCTTTGGGGCGCTGCTCTTTATCCTCAAGGCCGGCACCGAGCAGTTCCGCACCGGCTGGTTTCAGGAATCGGTGATCTCCGCGGCCTTGATCGTCCTGGTGATTCGCACCCGCAAACCTTTCTTCAAGAGTCTGCCGGGGAAGTATTTATTGGCTGCGACCTTGCTGATCGTGGGGGTGACCTTGATTTTTCCCTACACGCCCCTGGCCGGCTTGTTGAATTTTACCCCGCTGCCCCTGGAGTTTTTGCTGCTGCTGGCCCTGATCTTGGTGCTGTACATCGGCGCCGCCGAATTGGCGAAGATGATATTTTACCGCCGGGTAAAATTTTGATACCTTGGAGGGAGGGCCCAAAACTTTGGGGGCCCCTCCAGGTGAGGGGGGCTATTTTCCCCCCTGGGGGGCAAAACCTTTTTTACAACAACTTGCTTGAATTTTTGAGGTGTGATTATGCCGATTAATAAGGAAAGTCAATGTAGGTTGCGCAATGCGCACCCTAACACTAAAGGGGGGATTATGCGACATATTAAGGAAAGTGTGAACTTACGTGGTAGATGGGTTGTCTGGACCTTGTTGGGTCTCCTGGCCGGTCTATGGTTGCTGGCCGGCTGCGTATCATCATTGTGTACCAAGCGGCTGTATGTGTACCGGGATACGGCCCAGAAGAGCCTGCCGAACTCAGTGGCTTTATTGATTACCGACCCGAATATAGCCAGGGCGCTGATGCCCGCGGCAAGTCGTGATCTCGAGGCGGGAGGTCGATGGGCCGCGGAACAGCTGGTCCAAGAGTCCGATGTGTATCGCCTCTCCATAGATGAATTGGACGGTAAGGTCCTTTATCAGGGCTTATGTATGAATGTCACGCCGACCTATGCTTGTGAGGTGCGGCCGGGCACGCGGCAGGTCCGGACCAGATTGGATCTCTTCGGGCTCTGGGGACACGAAAAGGTAAAAGAGGTGACCAGGCTCACTCTCGAACCCGGCGGGTGTTACTTTCTCCGGCCGGACGCCGACGCCTTGAAGGACAAACATCTCCTCTTGAAAGCGGAGCGTTTGCCTGAGGCATACA
>JAUXZG010000095.1 GCA_030694005.1 Desulfobaccales bacterium
GGCGCCCGCCGCGCCGCGGAAGTCCCCATGTGATTGCCTCGTTGGCTGAATGGTGGGGGGAGGGCAGGGACCTCAGGTCCCTGGCCCTCCCCCCACAATTCAGCCAACGAGGCAATCACATGGGGACTTCCGCGCCGCGGCGGGCGCCCACCACGCGGTGGTGGCGGTTGGCCAAGGGGGCGGCCACCCGTTATCTCTCTCCGGAAGGGGCGGGCGGGGTGGAAGTCCGGGAGGTAGTGGCCCGTTATCTGGCGGCCCTGGAGGGGAGCGCCGCTGAGGGAGGCAAAGGCGCGCTGGCGGCCTTCCGTTTGACCCGCAAAGTGGCCCAGGATTTTGGGGCCTTTTGGGCCCAGGCTGCCTCCCAGGGATGGGAGGCGGCCCTGGATGCCTGGGGGCTGCCGGAGTTGAAGGGGCAACCCCCTCAAATTGCGGTTCAAGGTCTGAGCGCGGCCTTGGCCGGGCCTGGCGGCGGCCTTGAGGAGGCGGTAGCCCGGGCCGCGGTGGCGGTTGTCTGCCGCCAGCACCTCTCGTCGGCAGGCTTGTCTGGGCCCCAGACCGCGCTCTCCCCCTGGCCGGAAGCTGACCGGTTGGTGCGACAGCTTCTGGCTGCTGCCTTGTCCATGCGGCTGGTTTTGGATTTGGGGGAACCCCTGGAAGCCGCGGGCCGCGACTTTAGCCACTTGCAGAAGGGCATGAAGAGCCTGGCGGACTGGATTGATAAGGCCGCAACCGACTTGCCTGGTCTCACACCCCCAGAGGCAGAACAATGGCGCGGCCTTACCGGGTGGCTCTGGGTTACCCAGGTAATTGAAGTCCTGCTAGAAAACCTAAGCAGGCATCGAAATTTTGGGGGCTATTAATAAGAGGAAGTCTGGGCCATTGCCCCCCTATTTCCTCAAATCCCTTATGCGGGTTGGGAGGGGGTATGGTGGGAGGGCTGTAGGGGCGGGTTTAAAACCCGCCCCTACTCTCCCCGGCCTTCCCCCCACCACATACTGCCCAGCGAGCCAAACTCATGGCCTTTAACCTGTATCTTACGGCCCCGGGGGAAAGGCGCCTGCCGCCGGCCGCGGTGGATGCCGTCATCCATCTTGATGAGCCGGGACTCAGCGGTTATCCCCTGCATCACAATCTAGGGGATCTATGGGCCACCCCGCACCCTCCCGGCCAGGAGGTGTCAGCCTTCCTGCTGGCGGCCCTGGGGGTCTGGGCCGCGGACAAACTTATCCCCCGCCGGACCGCACCGGATTCCTGGACCCGTCAAATCGGGCTGCATCTTCCTCTAAGCTCTTCCTGGGGGCGCCTGGGGCCGCGTCTTGCGGAGTTGGTGAATTTCCTCACCGGAGATGAATGGACTTTAAAGGGACGGAAAGCCGCGATTGATCTGGGGTTGGCCGGGGTCTGGCCCCACTCCTGGCAACCTCAGGCGGTGGTGCTGTTCTCCGGCGGGCTGGACTCCCTGGTGGGGGCCATTGATTTATTGGAAGCGGGCCGGCGGCTGGTTTTGGTCAGTCATTATGACTTCGGGCAACTGGCCGCCGCCCAGCAAACCCTGGCCGCAGCCCTGGCGGAGTATTACGGGGCAGAGCGTCTGCACCACCTAACTTTAAGGGTGCAGTTTCCCGAGGCTCCGGAGCTTACCTTGAGGAGCCGCTCCCTGCTTTATCTGGCCCTGGGGCTGGCCGCGGCCGCGGCCTTCGGAGAGGATACGCCGCTGGTCATCCCGGAAAACGGCTGGGTCAGCCTCAACCCGCCTCTTACTTTGAACCGCCTGGGCACTTACAGCACCCGCACCACCCATCCCCATTTCCTCAAGCAGCTTACCGGCCTGTGGCGGGAGGTGGGCCTTGACCATCCCTTGATTAACCCGTATCAGTCTCTCCCCAAGGGGGAATTGCTGGCCCAGTGCCGCAACCGGAACCTCCTTAAAGAGTTGTTTCCCCTTACCACCTCCTGCGCCCGGCCGGTAGCTTCCCGCTGGCGGGGCCAACCGCCGGGGGAGTGCGGCTATTGTTACCCCTGCCTGGTGCGCCGGGCGGCCCTGCACCGCCTGGGGTGGGATAAGGGCGAGGCCTACCTGCTGGATGCCCTGGCCGCGCCGGAGACTTTAGGCCACCGCACCCGGGGCCGGGACCTTAAGGCCCTGCTCATCGCCCTTAAGACCTGGGAAGAATCCCCTGAGGAGATGGAGGCCCGTCTTTATTTAGGAGAACCGGGGCCGGATTTGGCCCCAAGGTTTGCCGCGGCCCGCCAATTACTGGCCGCCAGCTTTCAGGAAATCGCCCAATTTTTTCAGGACAAGGGCCCGGCGTGGATCAAAGGTTATGTGGGGTGGTCTTGACCCATGCTTGATAGAGAAGTATTTACTTTACCCGGGGTTTTGTTGTATAAAAACCTAGACCTTTTTCATAATTTCTTGCCGTTTTTCAATAGAAGTCGGTTGCCTTGGACAAGTTTTTTGGCCTCCTCAGGGGTGGCATAATGTTTGCATTTTTCAAACCTGAAATTCCGCCCTGGCCTTTTTTTCAAGCCTAAGGATACGAGGCTACAAACTATGGGGGAGGTAAAAGCTGTGCAAAAGCAATTATCACCGATCTTTCTTGACCCAATACATATAATCCCCAAAGTTATCAATAATATTCGGCGCCGAAATAATAAACGACGAATAGTTTTTGGATGGTATGGAGGGAAATTTAGCCATCTTGATTGGCTATTGCCCCTTCTGCCAAAGTGCCATCATTATTGCGAGCCATTTAGTGGTTCTGCCGCGGTATTATTAAATAGGGAGCCTTCACCCGTAGAAACATACAATGATATAGATGGAGATGTAGTTAATTTTTTTCGTGTTTTGCGTGAACGGAAAGATGAATTGATAAGGGCCATAGCCTTAACGCCGTTTTCTAGAGAAGAATTTTATTTGGCTATTTATGCAAATGGCAAACCTTTACCGGAATTGGAACGGACACGCCGTTTTTTTGTGCGCGCCCGCCAAGCCAGGACCGGCTTAGCTCAGACCGCGACCCTGGGACGGTGGGCAAATTGTAAAAACACTAGTCGAGCCGGTATGTCCGGCGTGGTATCACGATGGCTCGGTAGCGTCGAAGATTTGCCGGATATAGCTCTGCGACTCCTGCGCGTACAAATCGAAAATAGACCTGCCATTGAAGTTATTCAACTCTACGACAGCCCCGGAACTCTGTTCTATTGTGACCCTCCTTACTTACATTCCACCCGTGGAGATAGTAAGGCTTATGGGTTCGAAATGAATGAGGATGAGCACCGCCATCTTGCTGAAATCTTGCGCAACTGTAAAGGCAAGGTAGCCGTTTCGGGTTACCGTTGTGAGTTAATGGATGAACTTTACGCCGGTTGGCAACGTTATGATGCCCCTCCTAAGCAATGCCATTCCATTAAAAAAATGCGCCAAGAGGCTCTTTGGATGAATTATTGATGAGTCGCCTTTAATATGCCATCTATCGACTATGAGCAAGCTCGCAGAGCATTGGAGGAATCCTTCGCGTTAGCTGAGGCCTCCCTGCTAAAAGGCTCTGAGCCTCAATTCAAAGCAGATATTGCTGAAGCTTGCGAAATTATTTTCACCTCCAGCACCCAGGCATATCGTGAGGTTCTTTTGGGCGGCACTCTTGCCAGGATCCACGACAAATCCATCAACATTCGTTAACCATATGTAAATCAGGGGCCAAATGCTTTTAGTGGCCGGACTCTTGATGAAAAAGTCATAAATCCCTTCCTCCATGACAAGAGAATCCCTTCTTCCCGTGGCCCATACTTAAGTGTTTTCCGCCGCTCCGTCCAATTTGAGAAAAGTATTCGCTCAGGCTTACGGGATAAGAAAGGTTATGATGCCTTTCTTACTATTATTAATTATCTCGAATCTCTCTCCGATGATACTCGGCTTTTGAATTTCTTACATTATCTTTTATATAAATTTGTCGAGCTTCGAGAGAAAGCCAATATAGAGCTTTTTAGGCCACAGCGACTTAGCCTGGACCAATATGAGGCGCTGATTACCGGGTTGCTTGCTACTCCAAGTGGGGGTAGGTTTCCTGTGCTCCTCGTAGCAGCCGTATTTAGAACTATAAAAATATTTTTCAGCCTTGATAAATGGTCAATCACTTGGCAAGGTATAAATGTCGCCGATATGGCGTCTGGCGCTGGAGGTGATATTACCATTACGGTAGGCACCCAAATTCTTATGGCGGTTGAAGTGACGGAACGATCCATAGATAGGTCTAGGGTCGTCGCCACTTTTAATACCAAGATTGCACCGGCCGGAATTGAAGATTATTTATTTTTTCTAAAAACCCCAGATTTGTCGCCAGAAGCCAAGGAGCAAGCCAAGAGATATTTTGCTCAGGGACATGAAGTAAATTTTGTGGATATTAAGAATTGGATCATCATGTCTTTGGCTATGACCGGCAAGAAGGGCAGGGCGATATTTTGCGGAGAGTTATTATCTCTTCTTGAAGAGGCTGGTATTCCGCAATTCTTAAGAGTAGCCTGGAATGAGCAAGTAGCTAAGATTATCGGCTCTTGAAAATAAGGTGGCAGGTGAAGTCGGGGCCAGAGCCCTGCCTGCACCTGCCGCCCAGTATGGTTTGGGAGGGGGGTTTGGGGGGAGGGCAGGGAACTCAGTTCCCTGGCCCTCCCCCCAAACTCTTTTCTCACCCCCCCAGGGAGATGGCCAGGGCGGTGGTGAGTTTCACCACATCCGCGTTGGTCTTGCGCAGGTGTCGGGACAGGAGTTGGGCCAGCCTAAGCAGGAGCTTTATGCCCATGGCCTGATTCTGGTGAATCAATGCCATAAATTCTTCCCGGCTGAGTTCCAAAAGCAGGCAATCGGTCTGGGCGGTCACCGTGGCGGAACGGGCTTCGTCCTCCAAGAGGGCCATCTCCCCGAAGGACACGCCGTCCTCAGCCTTTAAGCGGATCATCACCCTTTCTTTGGGGGTGTCTTCGTCCAGGGTCAGGGTGAGTTTTTTGGTGATCTCCACTTCCCCCCCGCACATGATGAACATGCTGTCCCCCGGCTCCCCTTCCTCCAAGATAATGGCGCCGGCGGGGTACTCCCGGGAGCCGGTGCGGCCCAGCACTTTCTGAAGCTCCTCTTCTTCTAAATCCTGGAAGAGAAAAATTTTCCGGTAAAGGGCAGTGTCAACCATCAGATATTCGGCTTTTGGGTCGCGATGACCACCACGTATTGCTGCGGCCCCAGAATCAGGCTACCTGGCGGGTTAATCTGGCATTCCACCTTGGCGCGCCCGAAAAGATGGGTCATCTTGGTTTCGGCAAATTTCCGCCGGATGAAATCATCGATGGCCGAAGGCTCATCGGACAGCAAATCTTCCAGATGCAGGCCGTGGCCCTCGGTATAGAGGGCGATAAGCAAAGCCTGGTGGTGTTTATTCAGATGGTTGGCCAGGTCTTCCAAGGGCCGCCCCTGAAACCGGTGGGGAACCTCCACCGCCCACAGGCTCTGGCCTTCGCCCGTCAACAGGGAGGTAAAGGCCCGGAACAGCCCGGGCGAAGCCAAGGCCTCGGCCAATAACGGACCGTCGTATTGCCCCCGGATGAGGATTTCCTCCACGCCGGCCCGCTCTAAGTAGGCGCGGTTTTCCGGCTGCAGCAGTTCCGCCAGCACCCGGATCTTGGGGTGGAGGTCCTTAATGGTCAGAGCCGTGAGCAGGGTGCGCTGGTCCACCTGGGCGGAGGTCTCATCCGGTTGGCGGTCCGCCAGGATGATGGCCTTGATGGCCTGGCGCACATTGGCCTTCTGCAGGGTTTCTTCCCGGGAGTAATCCCCCCACAGAAACAAAACCTCTTGAGAGGGGTATTTTCCCCTCAAGGCCTCCATCTGTTCCGGAGGAAGCTTATTGACCAGCACAACGGGGGTGGTGTCCGGCAGGCGTTTGAGCAACCGGTCCAACAGGATTTCCCCATCGTGGTGCCAACCCAGAACCAGGATATGTTGGGTGGTTTTAATAGCTTCCAAGCCTCTCTCCTGGCGAAACTTGCGTTCCACGAATATGGAGGCCACGGTGGCCGTAAGCAAGGACAGGGAAAGCACCCCCCCCAGCATCAGGACCACTCCCACCGCTCGTCCCGTGGCGGTTTGGGGGACCACATCTCCATAACCTACGGTGGTAAGGGTGACCAGCGACCACCAGGCTCCCTGGCGGAAGGCCTGCCACCAGGATCCCTGGCCGAATTCGGTCAGGGAGAATCCCAGGGCCCCGAAGAGAACGAGAGAAACCACCGCCAGGATCAGGTAAAAGACCCTTTCCCGGTGCAGAGCCCGGATAAAAGCGGTTATGGACTCCTTTAGCACAGCCCTTTAAGGATGGCCCACCGGCGGCCCCCTAATCCTCCCGGGTCATAATTTACCATAAAACCCAAGGGGAGGGGAAAAGATAATGAGGACTCCCGGGCGACGCCGGCCCCTTCCTGCCGGGTTAACGGGGCGCCAATTTTCAAAATTGACGATGGCACTGTCGGCACTCAATGGGTCCCGCCCGGCGCCCCTGTTGCCGCAATTTCAGGTGGCACCCCTTACATTGGCGATGAAAGGCATTCTTTAAATCCGGCCGCCGGGCCTGAGGGAAAAGGCCGTGACAGGCGTTACACTTTTTCACCGCCTGTCCTTGTCGCCAGACGTTGCGCCTCCCCTCATACTCATGATGACATTGCTGGCAGGCCACCCGGCGCTCTTCGTGGAGGCGATGGCTGAACCATACCGGCGGTTTTTCCGCCGGCTTTCTTAAGGGTATTCTAAGGAAGCTCTCGGCCGGGGGCTCGGTAGGAGGCCTGGTCTGAGCGCCCAGCACTCCCAGCAGCCCCACCAACAGTCCCGCTACCCAGGCCCCGCGGCACCACCTGGTCAAGGTGACATCAATCCCGGTAATATGTGGCGCAGGACGTGTCCGATTCCCAGACACTGACCCGGCAGACCTTTACTCCGTTTCGGTTTAAGGTGGCGCTTAGGCGCTCAAACAGATAGCGGGCCAGGTTTTCGGAGGAGGGGTTTTGTTCCCGAAAGGCCGGCAGTTCATTTAAATATTTATGGTCGATCTCTTCCAGCAACTGAAGGGTGCGGGCCTTGACCTGGCCGAAATCCATCAGTAAGCCGGCCTCATCTAGGCGGTCACCTACCAGAAACACTTCCACCTTCCAGTTGTGCCCATGGAGGGCTTCACATTTACCGTAAAAGTTTTCCAGCCGGTGGGCGGCGGCAAACTGGGTGATGATCTTTAGTTCATACATATAAGTCACGGCCCCCTTTGAGGCTGCGGATGCGGGTCTCCATGCGGCCGATCATGGCTTTGAAATCGGTTTGCAAGGAGGCCAAGTCACGGTGGCGTTTGGCGTCGATTTTTTTCAACTCCTGGAGCCAAAAATCCAGAAACGCCAGCTCCCGTTGGCGCAGTTCCGCCTCCACCTTTTGCTTCAACTGCTTGACCAGAGCCTCATCCATAACGACGCCTTGGTTATTGCTACTCTAAAAGTTTGGCCCTGTCAATTAAGCCTTATTAATAGGTGTGGGAAAAGTGATGTGGGGGAGGGCTGGGGTAATTTTTTGTAATGGGTCCCCCACCCTCCCCCACCACCCCCTCCCAACCCCCTCATAAAATCCCATATGGGATTGGGGGTGGGGGTTGGGGGGAGGATTGTAAGAGGGGCCTGTGGCCCTTTAGCCCCCTCCCCCAAAAATCTCAAAAATACCTTATCGGCCAATGGTATCTTTGGGCCAGGCGTTTCAAGCGCCAGGATGGGTTGACGGCCACCGGGTGCCCGATGTGGCGGAATAAATATAGATCCTGGATATGATCGCCATAGGCGTATGATTGGGACAGGTCCAGCCCCTGAAGCCGGGACAGCTCCATCAGCAGGCGCAGCTTATTTTCCCCCCGGGGATGCAGGCCGGCGATCTGCCCGGTAAATTTGCCGTTATTTTGGGCCAACTCCGTGGCGATGAGCCAATCAGCCCCCAACTCTTCCTTTAAGGGCAGCAGCAAAAAGGAAAGGGAACCGGTCAACAAGACAATTTTATGTCCTTTAGCCTGGTGCTCCCGGACGCAAGCCAGTCCCCTAACGCTCAGCCGGGGAGAAATGGCCTCCTGATAGCATTTTTCGGCCAGGCGGATGATGTCCTCCACCCCCAGCCCTTCCAGATAGGATTTATCCCGAAACCGCTCTTGGGGGTGGCTGGCCAGGCGGCCCAAGAAACTCAAGGCCTGGGGCAGGCTAAGCCGGCCTTGGCGCAGCAGATACCAGAAAAAGAGTCGTTCCGTGTGACCCTGGACCAGGGTTTGGTCCACATCAAAGATGGCGGCCACGGAGCCCATGCGCATCCCTGCCAGCGAAGATTAATACCAAGTTGCCGGCAAAAAGTAATTATTAGAAAGGACTTGTAGGGGCGCAATTTATTGCGCCCCTAAGGGCGTGATGAATCACGCCCTTAAGGAAAAATACCTTTATGGACACACCTTGGTATAAGGCCCCTTAATCGGGGCTCTGGTTACTCTTGGCCTTTCCCAGGAGTGAAATAAATCCGGCCGTCCAGGATAACGGGAATCCCCCGCAGCACACAGAGGCCCACGGTTAGCAAGATAAGGATTTGATTCAGAGGTTGCAAGGTCACCAGCACCCTGGGGTCTTTTAGCGCCAGGGCGTGGGTGAGGTATAACAGGCAGAAAACCACGGCCTTGGCCAGCCCATAGAAGGCCCGCATAAAGCGCGAAGCCACCAGAAAACGGCCCCAAGGGGAGTGCATCATCCCGAACCCCGATTTTCTCCGGCTTAAGGCCACCCCGCGCATCCCGTCCACGACGAAAGAGCGGATGAGAAAGACGATGGGCACCCATAAAGGCACCAGCCCTAAATACATGAAGGTGATCCACAGGATATTTTCCACCGCCCGGTCCAGGGCCACATCCAGGACCGCCCCCATCTCTGTGACCTCATTGCGCAGCCTGGCCACAAAACCGTCAAACCAATCCAATAAGAACAGAATAATCAACAACCCCAACCCCACCAGCTGAACCTGCCAGTGGGGCACGAACAGCAAGGCCACCAGCAATAACAACAAGGGCAGCCGCGCCAGGGTAATGGTGTTGGCCAGGGACATCTACCCGCCCAGAACTAGAAAATTTGATACCACCATTATCAAAATTATGGAAACCTTTCAATTCTAATTCGTCTGATACCGGCCTACGGTTGACCGCCAGGCCCAAATACCCGGGCTTCCGGCACCGGGGAAAAGGGCTTTTTTGTCCCTGGGTTTTGTGCTATGTTGAGCCGGACCGGTTAATTCGGCCAATTATCGAAAGCCAAGGCGGGCGCGGGGATGACCTTTGACAGGCCGGAGCATCCTGAGACCTCTAAGGTGATTGGGCAAAGATACGAGATTTTGCGCCAACTCCGGGAAGAACCCTGGGGCGAAGTGTGGTTGGCTCAGGACAAAATCCTGGGGGTGGAGGTGGGCCTTAAACTTTTCCCCCGGGAGGCCCCGGGGTGGGACAAGGCCCAGGAAATCTTCCCGCAAGAGGCCATCTTAGCTTTGAGATTGCGCCATCCCCAGATCCTGGGGGTCTTCCTGCTTGGCAAGACCGAAACCCTTCTTTATCTGGTCCAGGAGCCCTTTACGGGAGAAAGCCTGCTGGCTCATTTTGCCCGGCACCAGCGTTTCAGCCTGCCCCAGTCCCTGCACCTGCTGGAGCAGGTGAGCGCCGCCCTGGCCCTGGCCCATGAACAACAACTGCCCCATCAGTCCTTAAACCCGCTTAATCTCCTCCTCAAGGGGGAAGAGGTGCGGGTGGCCAATTTTGCCTTTCCGCCGGTGGAGAACGAACAGGCCCTGCACCTGGAACTCAAAGCTTATAACCCTCCAGAGGTGCTCCTGGGGGATCAGGTAACCCTGGCGAGCAATGTCTTTTCCCTGGGAGTCCTGGGCTTCCGTCTGGTGGCCGGCAGTCTCCCTTACCCCTTGACCTTTGATGAGCCTTTTCCCTATCGTCTGGAAACTCCGCCGGTGGACCTGGAGGAGATTCCCGTTTCTTTGCAAAATTTGCTCCTTAGATGTCTGGCGGTGGAACCTGAAGAGCGCTTTCCGGATGCCGTCCAGTTTTTGGCCCAACTGCGCCAGGTCCGGGAGGAGTGGGGTCCAAGCCCCGGGGACCAATGGGCTGGTTGGGAACCGGAGAGACGCTGGAAGCCGTGGATGGATCAGGCCGCCGAGCACGGGGCAAAAATTTGGACCGCCGGCAAATCCTTCGCCCAAACCTGGGGGAAAAAGGCCTTAGAGGAACTGTCCAATCTTCGGGCCAGGGTCCCGCAGGCGCCCCGGCGCCTCTGGTGGGGCCTGGGCCTGGCCGGGCTGCTTATCCTTCTCGTCCTGGTGGGAAATAAAATGCGGCAGCGCCCGGCGCCATCTCCGGAGCCGCCCGTGGCGGCCACTCCTTTAAAGTTGCCCACCGTGGGCGGCGGCCCCCCTATGGTGGAAACTCTAGAACCTTCTCCACCGCCGGAGGCGGAGCAGGCCGAAACCTCGGCCGCCGCTCAGACCCAGACGGCACGCCCGCCGGCACCGGCAGAAGCGAAACCGTCCCCCAAAGAAGAGCGCTATCTCATCGTGGCCGCCTCTTATGCCAAGGAAGATCAAGCCCGCCACCTGAATCAGCGGCTTAGAGCCAAAAAATACAACTCCCAGGTGGTGAAAAAAACCAGCGGCGGCAAAACCATGTTCCAGGTACAGCTAGGCCCCATCACTGGAAATAAGCAAGCGGCAGAAATCGCCCGCCGGCTCAAGACCCAGGAAAAAATCGCCCCCAAAGTCCAGAAAATCGCGGCCCGCAGTGCCGGCAATCCCCCGTCCCGCAGACCGGCCCAATGAACCCCGCAGTCATGACCACTAACCTTTCCGGCCTGGGCCCCCGGCATCAGGGCAAGGTGCGGGACATTTACGACCTAGGGGACCGGCTGCTCCTGGTGGCCACGGACCGCATCTCCGCCTTTGATGTGGTCATGAATGAGCCTATCCCGGACAAAGGCCGCATCCTCACCCGGCTTTCCGCCTTCTGGTTCAGGCATCTTCAGGACCTGGGGCCCAACCATTTGGTTTCTCTCAAGGTGGAGGATTTTCCCCCGGCCTGCCAGGCCTTTGGGGATCTCCTTAAGGGCCGCACCATGCTGGTGCGCAAATGCCGGCCCCTGCCGGTGGAATGTATCGTGCGGGGCTATCTGGCCGGCTCCGGCTGGGCGGAATATCGCGCCGGCGGTACCATCGCCGGCCTGACCCTGCCGCCGGGCCTGGTGGAATCCGACCGCCTGCCTGAGCCTATCTTTACCCCCTCCACCAAGGCTCAGTTGGGGGTGCACGACGAGAATATTTCTTTTCCGGCCATGGCGGCTCAAATCGGGGAAGCTCTCGCCGCCCGGGTGCGGGACCTCAGCCTGGCCCTGTACCGCCGGGCCTCACAGTGGGCCGAACCCCGGGGCATCATCCTGGCGGACACCAAATTTGAGTTCGGCTTGACGGTTAACGGAGAGCTGTTATTGATCGACGAAGTCCTGACCCCGGACTCCTCCCGCTTCTGGCCCCAGGAGGATTACCAACCGGACGGACCACAGAAAAGCTACGACAAACAATACTTAAGAGACTACCTGGAATCCCTGAACTGGAACAAAACCCCTCCGCCCCCGCCTTTGCCCCCGGAAGTCATCACCAACACCCGCAACCGCTACCTCCAGGCCCTGAAGGCTCTGACGGGAGAGGAGTTGGATTAGGGTTTGTGGGGGGAAGGCCAGGGACTTTTTTGTAAGGGGTCCCTGCCCTCCCCCTAAGACCCCCTCCCAACCCGCAAAAGGGTCTGGGGAAGTCGGGGCATGCGGCCCCGCCTTACCCAGCCTTTTTTATCCCCTTAAGGGATTGGGGGTTGGGGGTAAGGGGCTGCGCCCCTTAGCCCCCTCCCCCAAATCTTTATCGCCCCCTCTACCAGCCGCTGCCGCCGCCACCACCGCCGCCACCGCCGGAGGAGCCGCCGCCGTCGCTGCCGGAAGTGGAACCGGGTGGGGTAGAGGAGGAAGCGATGGCCCCGGCGAAGGAGTCGCCCAAGCAGGAGGCGAATCCGGAGCTTCTGGTAGGGTCCCAGGAACTGCCGCTATACCAGGTGGGCGAGTAGGCCTGGCCGCCCACTCCCGCCTGAGCCAGCACCCCGGCGAACTGCTCGCACCATTCGTTCTCCACATCCAGGGCCAAAGCGTAGGGCAGGTATTTTTCGAAAAGTTGGGGCGTCTTTTCCGGTGGCTTAAGAAGGTTGAGGCGCTCCTGTTCTGCCACGGACAGATAAAGCCGGAATCCTTCGATTTGGTCCATGATCTTGCGGCCTGTGAGGGTGGGCGCCTTGAGCAGGTAATAAAAAAGCGGGGTTAAAAAGACCATGACCCCCAACAAAGACATGGCTACCAGGGAGATGGTGCTGGCAAAAAACCACAACCCGAAAATCTCGCCCGCAAAAAAAGGCAGGGCGAACAAGGTCACTCCCAGGGCACTGAAGACTTTCCCAATCCCCGAGTGCCCCCGGGCCGCTTGCCAGCGTCGGTAGACCTGAAGCCCCAAGGCGCCGCAGGCTACTGTCCAGATCAGCAGCCACAGGGAACTGAAGGCCGCCTGGAACTTATCCGGGCTGGTGAGGATGATGGCGCCGGCGCTTAACAGCGTGATGACTATCCCGGGCGCCAGATAACCAGTGTGGGTGAAAAAATAGGACTTCTCGAAGGCCTTTTTCAGGCTGGCCTTCAGGGCTTCCCGAGCGCCCTGGATCACTGCGTGGTTCTCGGACTTCATGTCAACGGTGGGGCTTAAGGCGAACAATTTGGCCGCCATCCCGGTCTCGTCCTGAGTAAGGGCCGAGGGCGCGGCGCCGGTTCTCTGGAGGATAAAATCCCCGTCGTTTTCCTTGATATTGAGATAACCTTTCACCGCCATGTCCACCATTATGGCGGCCACGGCCTTGTGGTCAAAATCCATGCGTCGAACAAACCGCACGGCCGCCGGAGAAAAGCCTTGGGGCGGCATAAAAAGCGGGATGATGGTGCCTGGGGCCGGGTCCCGGCCCACCCATAACCAGACGAAAAGGTAATAAACCAGAACCAGGACCAGCCCGGCCAGGGCCGCAGCAATGCTCAGATTGTCCTTGAGCAGAAACCCCAGCTTTTCCGGTTCCGTGGGGGCGCTCACTACCCCCTTGGGCCAGGACACCGCGATGGTCAAGCCCTGGCCGGGGGCCAGGGCCCGGCTGGTGGTGAAAACGAGGTGGCCCCGGTCGTCATAGTGCACCCTAAAGTCTTGCCCCCGGGCCCCCTGGGGGCCGGTGTAGGCCGCGTGGCGTAAAACTTTGGCCCCGGGCGGCAGCTCGATGATCGCTGCGGCCCGGTCAATACGGAAGGTCCAGCCGTGGCCGGTGACGTTCCAGTAAAGCTCGTCAAAGTCCTGAAAATATCCCAACTGGCGGTTAGTCCGGTATTTGATGGTATAGGTGTAAACTCCAGGCTCCAGGAACACGTCTTTCTGGCCGATATAGACCTTTACCCCGTTGGCCGCGGGCTTGATATGGTAGGGTTCCCTCCGGCCGTTAAGCAAAACTTCCTCCACCTCAAAGTCCACTTTGACGGTATTTCCCAGCGGGTCTTTGTAAGTGGTGGGAAATTCCCGCACAATGCCCCGCTTGATTTCCTGTTTGGCGCTTCTCACGGTGATGTCTTCGGTGACCGTCAGGCTGGCGTCCGGGTGGATGACGAGGTGACTTTTGAAGTCGAGAATCCTCTCCGAGGCCGCCTGGAGGGGGGCCGGGGCCCATAGAACCGCCAAGCCCAAGGCGATCACCAGGATCAGGAAAACCGGGCGGGATTTATTCTTCATGCCGCCATCCTCTCATAAAGGGGAAAGGTTATTTTGAGGGGAGGACGGGGGAGCGCGGCTCCCCCGACCTCCCCCCAATATCCCTATCCCACCAACTTTTAAGTAAAGGCCACCTTGGGCACGGCCCGTTCGCCGGTGTCTTCCAGTTCAAAGTATTCCGCCGGGGTGAAATTGAAGGCGCCGGCCACCAGGTTGCTGGGAAAGGAGCCGATGAGGATGTTCAAGTTGCGCACCGCGCCGTTGTAATAGCGCCGGGCCATCTGGATCTGGTCCTCGAGGTCCGCCAGGGATTTTTGCAGTTCGATGAAGTTCTGGGAGGCCTTCAGGTCCGGGTAGTTTTCCGCCACGGCAAAAAGGTTGCCCAGGGCGGCGCCCAGGGCCCCCTCCACCCGGCCTTTTTCGCCCACCTGGGTGGCCTGCAAGCTTTTGGCCCTCAGTTCAGTGAGCTTCTCCAGCACCCCCCGCTCGTGGCCCATGTAGCCCTTCACCGTCTCAATGAGGTTGGGGATCAAATCCGCCCGGCGTTTGAGCTGCACGTCAATGCCGCTCCAGCCCTCCTGCACCAAATTTTTGTTTCTCACCAGCCGGTTGTAAATGGCCACCAACCCCAGAAGGGAAATGGCCGCCAGGGCCAGAAGGATATAAAGTATGGTCATTTTCGGACCCTCACCTGTGAGAAGTTTTGGGGAAGGGGAACCGAACCCGAACCCCCACCCTGGCAACATCGATTCCCCAACCTTTGAGAGGTTTAAAATGAGGGAAATTATGGCTTGGTATGTCGTTCTCTATGATTATCGTCTCGTCTCAATATTTACCTTAAAAAGAGGCCGCCCGACTTGTAGCTGATGGTGAATGAGTGTGGAGGACCCTTAATAAAACAATTTTAAAGCCGTGTGGGGTGGGCACTGCCCACCATGACAAGAAGCCGGCGGGCAATGCCCGCCCTACATCACTGCATTTTGCGGATGCGGATCTCAATCTCCGGGCTATCTTTCATCAGATCCATTAGCTTTGTGGTATCCGTTTTACCGTAGTGATACGGATAGAGAATCTTCGGCTTGAAAGCCTTGGCGGCATCGGCCACCATCTCCGGCGTCATCGTATAGGGCAGATTCATGGGCAGGAAGGCGATGTCGATGCCCTTAAGCGCCTTCATTTCCGGAGTGTTCTCGGTATCTCCGGCGACATAGACTCTTTTGTCGCCAAAGGTGAGCACATACCCGTTACCTCTGCCTTTAGGGTGAAAAGGTTCGCCGCTGTCCCGTTTATGCGCCAGATTGTAGGCCGGTACTGCCTCGAGCTTCACGCCGACTATGGTCTTAACCTCCCCATTATTCATTACTAGGCCCCCGGCCACTTCATTGGCGCAGGCCTTGGTCAACACCACCGGGGTATCTCCCCGGCGCAACCTCTCCAGGGCCTTCGGGTCCAGGTGGTCCCGGTGTTCATGCGTTATGAGAATCAGGTCGGCTTGGGGCAATTTGCCATAATCGGCATACTGCCCCACGGGGTCCACATGGATTACCTTTCCTCCGAAAGTAAACATCAAGGTGCCGTGGCCAATGAAGGTGATCTGAAGGTCGCCGGCCGAGGTTTTGACGGTGTCCTGGTCAAATTTCTCTGGCGCCGCGGCGGCCCCGTTCCCCACCAGTACCAAAAGACCGATAATTACCAATAGCTGCTTCATCGGGCACCTCAAGGTAAATTTTTTGTCTGCTCAGAAAAGTTATTTGAGGGGAGGGGGGCAGGGGTCAGTGGCTTAAGAAGTCTCGCCTGTGTAACCCCTGGCCCCCTCCCCCAAACCTTTACTTCCCTCCCCCCCGCCGCTACCGCCCCCGCCACCGCCGGAGGAGCCGGGCGGGGAAAAAGCCATGTGTAGGGTGGGCACTGCCCACCATACTTTATTATAGGAAATCTTCAACCTTATGCGCTCTTAACTCCTGGACCGTCAACTCCCCCCACCACTTGCGGGGATTGCCGCAGCAAGGGCCGGAGCCGGGTTTGCGCACCTTGCGGAAGTTGCCCACGCACCAGGCGTATATCTCTTCTGTGGGCTTCCACAAATCTTTCTTCTCGGGATGATATGAATTCCAGAGCCGCCGGGCGATGCGGTTGGCCTGAAGTAGCCGTCTTCCCCTCATCTCGCCATTTTCCCGGTGGCACCGGCATCTTGCCGGTGCCGGGGGAAGGAATGATGGTGGGCCTTGCCCACCCTACATGGCTTATTGAGATTCTTTAATCAAGATAATAGGTTACTTCTTTGTTGACAAAAGATGGTCATAAGGAGTTTCATTGTAAATTGGCTCATGATTTCTTAAATTATCATAATCATATTGAACGTTTTTAACACGAACATATTTGTGGTCCATAATTTTTACGACTTTTGGATCGAAGATAACCACATTAAATCCCTTACCCATAGCACTTGGATAGGCAACACCGTCAAAACCATTTTGGCGAATTAAATCGCACAAGTGTTGGCTAGGTTTGTATAAAATCTCCTCTTCATTTTTCATTATAGGACGAGATAATTCTTCTCCAAATCGGCGAAAAAGCCCTGCCAGTTGAACCTTCCAATCCAGAAGCTCTTCAAAGAATGGGCTTTTTGTGGGCTTGTGGTGCTTTAAATTTACTATCCAAAGTCTTCGCTCAAGGCGTATTCTTGCTATTGCTACTGGAGCACCTTTCCAAGCTCGTACTTCTGAAATTGCTGTATGTTCGTCACTTGCAAGATATAATACCGCTTCCCCAAGGCGGTTAGCTCTTCCGGCTTCAGCTTTTTCAGGAGGAGGCGCACCTAGCTCGTGGAGATCGAATGGTTCAACACGAGTGCGGTCTTTATGAATCCGCGCACGATATAAAATTTCGCCTTCTTCTAATACAATGCCGAAATCCTCAAAAGCAACCTCATGCGCTTCTTGATCGAATGCGGAGTTTAAGCTACTTTGGCTTGGTTCCCCTTTTTCATCTACTATTGCCGGTTGGCTTTCTGTCATTATTCTTTCAATTTTTTCGTGCCAATTATCCTCAAGCCAATCTCTTGGATGCCTGAAATTGCCTTGATAATCTGGTTCATCAATATCATTTTTAGGATGAAGGCCAGCCTCAAGAATGGATATTGCCATTTCATCCATTAAATCGGCGTTCTCAATGCGATCACTGAAGATATCCCAATCTTCTTGTAGAAGTAACGCAATGCTATCACCCCTACCCAATGAATCTGGGCCTTCAACGGGATCGTAGATTCTCGCTATATTACGAAACAAAGGACCAAGTTCTTCCAGGGGCACAACATATGTATTTCTAGCGCCACACCATGGGCAATGAGATCTGGTGCCATTTTCGCGGATAAACTGTTGGAGATGTTTATCTTTAAAGCAGCGGATGCAAGCAACGTCGCGTTTTCTCAGCATAAGCATATATTAGCCAAGTTATGTAGGTGGGCATTGCCCACCAAACATTGGGTTATGGTTGCAAGGGCAAAAAAGCACAGGCGAGACGCCTGTGCCACCAGTTCTATCCTCCATGAAGCGTGAATCGTGGCTGGGGGAGGCGGAGCTTTAGTCCCGCCTCCCCCAGCCCTTTAAATATGCTATAAGGGATTGGGGGTGGGGGTTTGGGG
>JAUXZG010000189.1 GCA_030694005.1 Desulfobaccales bacterium
CGGGGCCACAGGCCCCGCCTCCCCAGGCCAAACTTAAGGGATTGGGGGTGGGGGATTGGGGGAGGGGGTAAGGGGCTGCGCCCCTTACCCCCTCCCCCAAGAACCACAAAGGAGAGAGAAAGATGGTAAAATTTGCACCCCAGCGTACCCTGGATTGTCGGGGTGACGCCTGTCCCTTACCCTTGCTGAAGACCAAGAAGGCCATGGCGGAGCTGGCCAGCGGCGAGATCCTGCAGGTGGTGGGCACCGACCCCGGCTCCAAGAACGACCTGCCCAGTTGGGCGGCCCGCACCGGCAACCTCTATCTGGGAGAGGAAGAGGAAGGGAACCTTTTCCGCTTCTATCTAAAGAAAAAGTGAGGCCGCGATAATGGAAACTTTGGGTATACCGGTGGCCACCCGGGACTCCCTGGACCACCTGTTAGGCATAGTAAACGCGGCCGCCAAGCAGGGCGTGGAGGTAGTGTTCCTCACCGGGGAAGGAGTATTAGTGACCCAGGACCCCCGCTTTGGGGAGCTCGCGGGTCGGGCCCGCCTGGCCCTGTGCGAGGTGAGCTTCAGGGCTCTGGGGCTCAAAGGCGAGGTGCCGGGCCTGGGTTTCAAGGATTTCGCCACCCAGGCCCGCCACGCGGAAATGTTG
Organism: Desulfobaccales bacterium; assembly: GCA_030694005.1. Classification (GTDB taxonomy): domain Bacteria; phylum Desulfobacterota; class Desulfobaccia; order Desulfobaccales; family 0-14-0-80-60-11; genus JAUXZG01. The sequence goes on from JAUXZG010000189.1 coordinate 640, forward strand.
GAAGAATGTCCCCATTATGTGATGTTGTAACGGAGGTCTGACAACTATGAAAAAAGTGGCGGTCCTGGTGCGCCACCCAAAGCGCCATTATGAGGCCCTGCGCAGCAGTCTGGGCTGTCTGTTGGAAGACCACCGGGTGAGTTATCTGGTCCTGGATGAAGAAATCACGCCGGATGAGGCCTTCTCGGACAATCTGGGTTTTCTGGAGGAAATGGGAGGTCAGCGTTACAGCAACCATCCGGCCAATGTGGCCAAGTACGGCTTTACTTACCTAAATGTGGCCCAGATGGGCGAACTTTTGCGCCACCAAGACATTATCATTCCCTTTTGAGGCAGCCATGAAAATTCTCCATGTCTTCAGACATCCCCCCGACGGCGTTACCCGACAACTGGTGGAGATCCTCTCCCGAGAACGGGAGGCCACGGAATTTCCCCTCCATATTACTACGGTGGACTATGACCACCTCCTCCATCTCATCTTAACCCACGACCAGGTAGTTTCCTGGTGGTAGAAAGGTTTCCGGCATGACTCACCACGATGAACCAACCGCAGCCAGGACGCCCCCGGCGGGAGGGGCGGCCTTAAATCCGGAGCTCGAGGCATTCATTACCGAGCAGGTCCGTCTCCAGGTGGCGGCGGAACTCAAATGCCAGGGCCTGGATCCGGCCCGGGCCAAACGGGTGGCCATCATCGCCTCCAAAGGCACCCTGGACCTAGCTTACCCCCCTCTGATCCTGGCCACCACCGCCGCGGCCATGGACATGGAGGCCACCATCTTTTTCACCTTTTACGGCCTAAACATCATTCATAAAAAGAAACATAAGGGCTTAAAAGTCCCACCTCTGGCCAACCCCGCCATGCCGGTGCCCATGCCCAACATCGTCGGCGTACTGCCGGGCATGACCCGCATGGCCACCTGGATGATGAAAGACTGGATGAAAAAGGGCGGGGTACCCAACATCCCCGACCTTCTGGACCTGGCCAAAGAAAACGGCGTGCGCCTCATCGCCTGCCAGATGTCCCTGGAGGTGCTGGGCCTCAAAAAAGAAGACCTCATCGAGGGCCTTCAGTTCGCCGGCGCCGGCAATTTCCTGGACTATGCCGCCGACGCGGATATTACGCTGTTTGTGTGAGTGATTTGGGGGGAGGGCCAGGGAGTTAAACTCCCTGCCCTCCCCCCACACCCCCCACCCAACCCGTGTATTGGGGCAGGGTAAGGCGGGGGCGAAAGGCCCCGCCTTACCCTGCCAGAAAATATGCTTAAGGGGTTGGGGGAGGGGTTGTAGGGGAGGGGGCCAAGGGCCGTCGGCCCCCCTTGGCCCCCTCCCCTACAAAGCCACTCCAAGGGAGGCGCTATGGGCAAGGTGGCGTTGATAGTGGCGGACATGTTACGGGATTTTATTGACCCTAAAGGGGCCTTGTCTGTGGGGCCCTCCGGGCGGGAGATCATCCCTTTTGTGGCTCAGAAAATTGAAGAGGTACGCTCCCGGGGTGGGGTGGTGATCTTTGTTTGTGATACCCATGCCCCCAATGACCGGGAATTCAAGTTTTTCCCTCCCCATGCCGTTAAGGGTACCGAAGGAGCGGAAATTATCCCCGAGCTGCCCTTGAAACCCGGGGATTATCGGGTGGCAAAGACCCGCTACAGTTGCTTTGCCAGAACCGATCTGGAGGACATCCTCAAAAGGGAGCAGGTGGAACGGGTGGAGGTGGTGGGAGTGTGCACCTCCATCTGTGTCATGGAAACCGTAAAGGAACTTTTTGATCGGGATATTCCCAGCCTGGTTTACCGCCAGGGGGTAGCCGATTTTGACCCCGAGGCCCACGCCTTCGCCTTAAAGCACATGGCGCGCGTCTTTGGGGCCCAGGTGGTGTGAGAAAATAGCTATCAGCAGTCAGCTTTCAGCAGTAAGCTTCAGTTGGTAGGGCGGGCCTCCGTGCCCGCCTTCAACTTGGGGCCAGCTGTAACCTGTAGCCCGCGTCCCGGAAGATCAGGTAGTTGAGGGCATAGAGGCCCGCCGAGGCGCCGATGAGGGCGAGGGCCAGCTGGATTTTCCAGGTGAGGAATTTCATGGAATGTGAATCCTAAATTATTTTGCCTTCAGCGGGGGAGAAAAACCCTTCGGCCAGTGGGTGCTCTCATCCCAAAGCGCCCCAGCTATCTGCCCTAGAGTGAGGCCTTCAGCCTCCTGCAAATCCGCCCCCTGCAGTTTGGCTTCCGCGAGGATCGTCCCTTGAAGATTAGCTCCCATAAGGCTTGTCTCCTGAAGATTAGCTTTCTGGAGGTTCGCCCCCATGAGGTTCGCTCCATTAAGGTTCGTCCTTTGGAGGTTGGCACCCGTTAGTTGTGCCCATTGGAGCTTTGCTCCCGAAAGGCTTGCCCATTGAAAGTTTGTGGACATAAGCAAGGCCCCATGGAGATTGGCAGACATGAGATCAGCCCTCTGGAGATTGGCTTGCCAAAGGTTGGCCCCCTGGAGGTTAGCATGCCAGAGGACCGCTCTTTGGAGGTTGGCTTCTGCAAGTAGCGCTCCCTGGAACTTGGCATGCCGCAGGTCAGCACCCGCCAAGTGGGTTTCCCTTAAATCCAGGGGCTGTTCCTCTCCCTGGCCAAAAGTGCGAGTCCGTCGACCAATAATAGTCAGCACCGCCTGGACGTCTGTAGTGGGCTTATAAGGGGGCGGTGGGGACACATCATCCTCTCCTGGCTGCAGCCCCGATAAATTTTCCCAGTGACGTGGAGCGTTCTCCCGCACGAACGCGGTGAGGACCTCCATGATGGGCCAGTGGTCTTTGGCCGATTCCCGGGCGATGCGCTCCAGGGCGTAGATGCCCCCCAGGCGTATCTGGAGTTTTTCGCTGCCCAGTTGCTCGATGGCCTTGACGTAGAGGTCGGTGAGCTGTTGCTCCCGGTCCACCTCCGCCTGGTCCCGCATGGCCTTGGAGCGCACCCAGGCGATATAGAGACCCACGAGGATAAAGACGCCCCCTACGATCTGGGCCACGGTTTTGCGGTTTTCGTTTATCTGGTGCAGCCGTTCTTTGAGGTTCAAGCCGGATTCCGGCACCTGTAAGTAAGGGACCATCCAGATGAGAAGGACCAGGATGATACTTACCAGCGCCACGCTGGCCGCCGGGTAGCGTTGCGGCGCTTGGACGAAGAAATCCGCCACCGCTTTTCTGACCTTCCTGTCCAGGTCCTGGTCCATGAGCTTTGCCCCTCGAAACGTTGGTGAATAAACTAAACTTTACAACAAATTTGCCCTCAATAAATAGAAAAATTCTCCTATAGGGGCACACCTGCGGGTGCGCCCGAAAGCAAGGGCGGACACCTGGGTCCGCTCCTACGAAAGACCAAGAATCTTAATGATTGCAGCTTATAGGGCGTGCCGCGCACGCCGGTTTTGCGGCGGCCATAGGCCGCCCTATAAATGAGCACAGGCGAGACGCCTGTGCCACTAAATCTGAACTTATGGGGTTGGGGGAGGGGGTAAGGGCGTCTGCCCTTAGCCCCCTCCCCTACAACTCATTTCTCCTCTCCTTCCCCACACACCCCGCACCGCTCGCACACCTCCGGTTGGCAGGGGGGGGTCTCTTCCTCGGCCAGGGCCTTTTGGTATTCTTCCCAGAGGTATTTTTTGTGCAGGCCGTGGTCGATGAAGTCCCAGGGGAAGAGTTCGTCGGGCTTTCGT
>JAUXZG010000206.1 GCA_030694005.1 Desulfobaccales bacterium
GGCCGGATAAGGCGTAGCCTTTGGCTCCGCCTTATCCGGCCAAATGTACTAACTTAAGGGATTGGGGGTGGGGGCTTGGGGGAGGGGGTAAGGGCCTGCGGCCCTTAGCCCCCTCCCCCAAATCTCCTACTCCTCCAAGTCGCTCTTAAAGAACTGTTGGCTGGAAGCCTGGGGGGTCTGGGACTTTTCCGGGCTCTGTTCTTCTTCCGGGTAGAAAGACTCCTCGGTTCCCGCTGCCTGTTCCTCGTCTCGGGCCGGGGCCTCTTTGGCGCCCTTGGCCAAAACGGTCGTGGACAGGACTGGAAAATCTTCTACGGGCTGGTTTTTCAAGGCTTCCCGCATATAACTGATAAAGATGGGGGCCGCGGCTTGGGAACCGGTCTCTTTGGGTCCCAGGCTGCGTTCATCGTCCATCCCCACCCAGGCTCCGGTGATCAATGAGGGGGTGAAGCCGATGAACCAGGCGTCCCGGGTGCGGTTGGTGGTGCCGGTCTTACCCCCCATGGGCCTTTTCAGGATTTTTACCCGGGTGCCCGTGCCCCGCTCCACCACGCCCTGCAAAAGCTGGGTCATGACCTGGGACGTGCCCGGGTCAATCACCTGGTGCCGCTGGGGACGGTTCTCCATCAGCACCCGGCCGTCCCGGTCTTCAATGCGCTCGATGAAAATGGGCTCTACCAGCTGCCCCTGGTTGGGGAAGACCGAGTAAGCCCGGGTAAGCTCCATCAAGGTGACTTCCGAGGCCCCCAACGCCGAGGCGTAATTGGGGAAAACCGGGGTGGTGATCCCCAGCGTCTGGGCCATCTTGACGGTGGCCGGCACCCCGATGGCCATCATCAGGCGCACGGTGGGCACGTTGCGGGAGCGGGCCAGGGCCGTGGCCAGCGGGATAGGACCGTCGAAGTGGTGGTCGTAATTTTGCGGGGTCCAGGCCTGGCCCCGGCGGCCGCCCGGCAGGGAGATGGGGGCGTCCAGCAAAACGGAATCCGGACGGTACCCCTTGTCGATGGCCGCGGCGTAGATAACGGGTTTGAAGGCCGAACCGGGCTGCCGTTTCGCCTGGATGGCCCGATTAAAGGTGCTGTCGCCGAAGTCCTTGCCCCCTAACAACACCCGGACCTTGCCGGAGTGGAGCTCCATGGAGACCAGGGCCGCCTGCACCATGGGCGCGGGCACCAGGGCCGCGGTCCACTTGCCGGTGCGGCGGTCTTTGCTGAGCAGGCGCACCTGCACCACGTCCCCCGGCGTCAAAGAGGCCAGCAAACTGGTAGCTTTTGACTGGCCAACAGCCGGCTCTTGCAGTACCCCCCACATCTCCCCCAGGCGGAAGGTCACCGCCTGGCTCTTGCGGTCCCTCTGAGAGACCACCGCGGTCACCGACAGACCCGCCCGGGGAGGATATTTGCGATAATATTTGTTTTGGCGGTCCTGAAAAGCAGCCAGTTCCTTACCCCGAAGCCGCTTAAGCGGCCCCCGGTAGCCGTTGCGCTGGATCAAGCCGTCAATGCCCTCGTTGATGGCCTGCTGGCCCGCCTTGTGCAGCCCCACGTCCGCGGTGGTATAGACCTTGAGGCCCAGGTTATAAACGGTTTCCCGGCCGAAGCGATTTTCCAGCAGTGTGCGCACATGCTCGTTGAAATAGCCGCATTCCTTGATCCAGTCCGGCCGGTAGGGTTTCAGTTTCAGGGGCTGGCGCAGGACCGCCTCTTCTTCCTTCTTCGTGATGAACCCCACCTCGGCCATGCGGCGCAAGACATAAGCCTGGCGCTCCTTGGAGCGCTGGGGGTTCATATAGGGGGAATAACGGCTGGGGGCCTTGGGGATGCCGGCCAAAAGCGCCGACTCCGCCAGGGTCAGGTCTTCCACATGTTTGGAGAAAAACTCCTGGGCGGCGGCCTCTACGCCATAAGCCCCGTGTCCTAAAAAGATATGGTTTAAATAAAGGTTTAAAATCTCTTCCTTGGTCAGGTAATTGTCAATGCGGTAGGCCAGCACCGCTTCCCGGATCTTGCGGGCGAAGCTCTTCTCCGAGGTGAGCAAAACCCTTTTCACCACCTGTTGGGTGATGGTGCTCCCGCCCTGGACCACCTCGCCGGCCTCCAGGTTGCGCAAAAAAGCCCGGATGATGCCGGTGATGTCCACCCCGGGGTGCTCGAAGAAGCGGGCGTCTTCGGAGGCCACAAAGGCCAGGATCAGGTGCCGGGGCAGGCGACTGTAAGGCACCTCGATACGTCGTTCGTTGTAAAACTCCCCGATGAGGCGGCCGTCCCGGGCAAAGATCTGCGTGACCACGGGCGGGCGAAATTCTTTGATGGAGGTGAAATCCGGCAGGTCCCGGATAAAGTGATAATAGACGTACCCGGTCGCCCCGGCGCCCGCCACCAGCGCGGTAAACAGCAGCCCATAAAGCAGCCAGCTCAGGCGCCGGGCCCAGCGCCGCCGTTGATATAATTTATCCAACCGCCGGGGGTCGGTCCCCTTAAAAAGCTTCACTTTCCTACCCTGAGACCTCTTATATCCCTCTTAACACACCTTATTTTACAGTATAACCCAAGGGCGTAGCTACCGGTTCAAAAAATTGACGCCAGGCCGCAGGCTTAAACGTAAATTCTAGGCGCAGAGGGCCAAAAAGCCGGTTGGCGGCTCCTTCCCCATCCATAACCCTTATCGCCTGATACCCAATAGAAACCTGCCTTAAAAAGTCTTCTGGTGGCACAGGCGTCTCGCCTGTGCAGGCGCAGGCTAACAGTCATGCCCGGGGGCACAACGAACCATGAAAATGTAGAACAGCCGCCCTCGGCTGTTCCTCTGCAAACTTGCCGATACCGGGAGCGCGCCCAGGCGAGACGCCTGTGCCACTATTTTCATACAAAAGCCTGCGGCTACCACTGGAGCATAAGGTGGCAAAATCAATGTAGTCAATGTAGGGTGCGCATTGCGCACCCTACTATAACTATAATCTGAACCCCTCAGGCAAAAGCTCGGTGATTCCGGCTTCCTTAAGGCCGTCAGGCCCCTTATAAAAAACCCGCGCCTGGGGGCCGAACTCCAAGATCACCTGGCGGCAGGCCCCACACGGGGCGCAGGGCGCCTCGGATTGGTTAAACACCGCCAGGGCCCGGATTTTCATATCATTCCCTTCGGCGGCCACCGCGGCAAAAATGGCCGCCCGCTCGGCGCAGATGGTCAGGCCGTACGAGGCGTTCTCCACATTGACGCCTGAGTAAATGTTGCCTTTCTCGGTTAAGACCGCGGCCCCCACCCGAAAGTTGGAATAGGGGGCATAAGCGTGTTTTCTAGCCTCCTGGACTGCCTTTAAAAGCATTGATTTTTCTTCTGCTGAAATTTTTGAGGGGGTCATATCCGAAAAGTTCCATCCATCCTAAATCTAGGGATAACTGGCTGGAGTGTTCCTGAAACTCAATAATATATGGGATTGGGTGAGGAAGTAAGGGCTTTCGGCCCTTAGCCCCCTCCCCCATCCCTTCCCTTAAGCAAACTTCCTATCCATCGTCCGGTACTGAATAGCCTCGGCTACGTGGGTGGGGCTGAGGTCCGCCGCGCCTTCCAGGTCGGCGATGGTGCGGGCGATTTTTAAAATTCGGTGGTAGGCCCGGGCCGACAGCCCCAACCGCTCCATGGCCGCTTCCAACAGGCGTTGCGCCTCCGGCCCCGGGACGCAATGTTGTTTGAGCAGCCGGGGCGTCATCTGGGCGTTGGCGTAGATGCGGCTGCGGCTGAAGCGCTGGCCCTGGACCTCCCTAGCCGCCAATACTTCGCCCCGCAGCTCTAAGGAGCCCTCTCCGGTGTCGGTGGACGCCAAATCCTGGAACTTCACCGCGGGCACCTGGATGTGGATGTCGATGCGGTCGAGCAAAGGCCCGGAAATCCGGGCGCGGTATTGTTTGATCTGCTTGGGCGTGCACTGGCAGAGCCGTTTGGGGTCGCCATAGAAGCCGCAGGGGCAGGGGTTCATAGCCGCCACCAGCATGAAGCGGCCGGGGTAGGTCAGCGAACTGGCCGCCCGGGAGATGGTGACCCGGCCTTCCTCCAGGGGCTGGCGCAGCACCTCCAGGGTGGCCCGTTTAAACTCCGGCAGTTCGTCTAAAAACAGCACGCCGTTGTGGGCCAGGCTCACCTCCCCGGGGCGGGGCTGGGTGCCGCCGCCGATCAACCCGGCGTCCGAGATGGTATGGTGGGGAGCCCGAAAGGGGCGGGCGGTGACGAGGGCCTGCCCCGGCGGCAAGCGCCCCATGATGCTGTAAACCTTGGAGGTCTCCAGGGCCTCCTCGAAACCCAAAGGCGGCAGGATGCTGGGCAGCCGGCGGGCCAACATGGTCTTGCCGGCGCCCGGCGGCCCCACCATCAAGACATTGTGCCCTCCCGCGGCGGCGATGAGCAAGGCCCGTTTCACCGGTTCCTGGCCCTTGACTTCCCGCAAATCCAGGTCGTCCGGAAGCTCCCAGCGCAGGGTCTCGGTGGGCGGCGGGGGGGCCGGGGTCAATACCTGGCGGCCCGCCAGAAACTCCACCACCTGGGCCAGATTATCCGCGGCATAGAGGTCCAGGCCCGTAACCACCGCGGCCTCCTGGGCATTGTCCTTAGGGATGATCAGGGCGAGGCCCGCCTCCCGGGTGGCCAGGGCTATGGAGAGCACCCCCCGGGTGGGTTTTAAGCGGCCGTCCAAAGAGAGTTCCCCGAAGATGAGATAGGCTTCCAGATTTTCGGGAGGCACTACGCCCTGGGCGGCCAGCAGCCCCACGGCCACCGGCAGATCAAAGCCGGTGCCTTCCTTGCGCACGTCCGCCGGGGCCAGATTGATGGTGATGCGATTTGCTGGAAATTTATAGCCGGAGTTCTTGACAGCCGCCTTGACCCGGTCTTTGCTCTCCTTGACCGCGGCCTCGGGCAGCCCCACGGTGGTAAAGGCCGGCAGGCCGGGGGCCAGGTCCACCTCCACCTCCACCAGGAAGGCGTCCACCCCCTTAAGGGATCCACTTTTCACCCGGGCCCACATCCGCTTCCCCTGGGAAAAGCCGTGCAAAATTTGGGGGAGGCCAGAAACTTTAGGTCCGCTCCCCAGTTACCTACCTATTGCAGAGGGGTGGGGCTTAGAAGTTTGGGTGAAGAGCAAGGGAGCTTCCGTCTCTTTTTGATCTGTGGTCTTCCCTCGGCAGTTTTCCGCAGACTGAAAACCCCTGGCCTCCTCCCCTCCTGGGAGTCAATTATCCACCCTTTTTTGCTTACTCTTTTGAGCACTACCTTATTATTTTAAGAGAGGTAAAATGGTGCCCACCATCAGGGTGGCTACTAATATCATTATTAATATAACCGCAATGATGTTTGCCTTATTAAATATTGATGTTACCTTTTGAAGCCTGATGTTGGCATGTGGCCATATTTTTCTCGTGTCATAAAATACCAAAAATATCCAAACACCAAGCAAAACTATTTCATCAATATAATATGCACCCCCTTTTATCTTAAATGAAGTAATTATATTGCTGATTAATATCAATGTCACCACGAATATAATAAATCTTTCTAAGGTAATTAATGGCCAATACCAGACGGTTTTCGCCTTTAAAAAATTGACGATCTTGGCATATTTATCATGGACCCAAGCCTGATCAACCCCCTCGACGCTGAGTTGAATGGAGTATTTGCTGAAATCCAGCAGGATATTCTTATCAAAACTCCCCATCTTATCCCAACTTTCAATCCAAAATGCTAAATCGTTATGTTCATCCGGCAATCCCTTTTGTTGTAAAAAGGCTTCAATTGAACCTGAAAATACTCGGATACCCCCAATAGTAGTGGATATATTAAAATATTTATCGATCTCAGTTGGGGTAAAAGTTTCCTGGATTATTTCGTTTAGTTTCAGTAGATCATCTTTTCCTAAGCAGCATGGCTTTAAGGTGCCTTTTCCCCCATATCTCTTCTCTAATTTATCCATTAGTAGCCCCTCATCAATAATAAATCATGATCGCGACTAGATAAACTTTAAAGACCGCCGCCTTCTTCTAACAAATCCTCCAGATATTTTTCAGAATATCCATAACACAAGGATGGTTTTACCACAGGATTTTGCCTTACGCCCTTCACATTCTTAATATGTTTTGGAGACTTTATCGGTTCAACCTGGGTAACTATCGGTGATTTATTTAGAACAAAGCCTGACCTAAGGCCATAGATATCAAAGATAGTGCCGTTGGCAAACCAGCCCAGTTGTTTGCCATTCCAACCATAAACTTTTTCTTCAGATAAATAAGCCACCGCCCGGCCATCCCACATATAAATGGTTTTCCCATCATCAGCAATGTAGGCCACCGGTTTGCCAATCTTATTGAAGAGGGTAGTTTCCATTTTCAGTCAACTCCTTCCCTGGCCGGCTAGAGAGAACTGGCAGCGCCTAGTTTTCAGGCTTCATCAACCCAAATGGTGCCCATGCTCAATCTTCAGGCAGCGGTCCATGACTACCTTAAGGCCCGCGGCCCGGGCCCGGCGGGCGGCTTCCTCATTGATAAGACCCAGTTGCATCCAGATAACCTTGGCCCCCACTTCTAGGGCCTCGGAGACGATGGCCTCAATAGCCTCGGGCTGGCGGAAGATATCCACCACCTCCACGGGAAAAGGGATATCCTTGAGGCTGGGGTAGCATTTCTCTCCCAGGATTTCCTTATAACCGGGATTGACCGGCACGATGCGGTAACCGTGCTCCTGTAAGTAGCGGGCCACCTGATAGCTGGGCCGGCTGGGGTCGGCGGACAGGCCCACCACCGCCACCACCCGGTAGTTCTTCAAGATGGCGGCGATTTCCTCCGGGCTGGCCTGGAGTTCCTGATGCCCCTGGTTTTCCGCCATAAACGCCTCCCGTGCTGACCTCCGGAGAGCCCGCCCCCCACACTTTGCCTCCACTTTAGAGGGGCGCCTCTTCCCGGCGATGAAAAGGGGGAGCCAGGACCCGCGACCGCGGCTTATAGGCCGCTGCCTTTTCTAGCCGGAATTTTGCGGCGTCTGGAAAGAGGCCGCTCCACCTCTCCCCCACGGGCACTTCAAAAAGTCAGAGTGGTGCTCTCCGTAACCACCTTTTCCTGGAGCGGCAAAGCTTGTTCTATTTTTAAGACCGTTTTTACATACTGATAGCCGAACTTTAAAAGTTCCACGTCGTCGTCCCAGATCTTCTCCAGGACGTCCTCATCCACGTGAAAGAGCTCCCGGAACCGGCTTTTAAAGACAAAGCGCCGGAACTGGTCCAGGTCGTACATCACCATATGGAACAGTTTATTGCCTTTTTCGTCAGTGACCGGTCCCCCGTCCGCGCCCCGGCGCAGCATCATGGTTTTCCATTCCAGGTTCATCTCGTCGTATCTGTCCACACCCTGGTCGGCCCGCCAGGAGGCTATGGTCCACTCCGCGTCCTCTTCGTAACCCTTACAATGCTCCTCCCGGACATAGAAATAAAATTCCTCCACCGCTTTTTCACCATCCTTTTCGGTGATGAGAGTTCCCTGGCCGATGGGGTAGTAGCGGCAAGTGGCCGGCCGGTCTGAATAGACGGTGCAGCCGGTGACCGGTTTGACAAAGGGGCAGCGGCCCTCAAACCTAGGCATATCCATGATGACCATGGGCAGGCCCGACTTGTCGTGGGGTTCGGTGCGGGTATATTCTTTAAGAAATTCGCCTGACTTGAGGCGCAAACGCTCTTTTAAACGCAGGAGGTCGTAAGGGGTGAGGATAATGGTGGTGGTGCCGCAGCACTCGGTGAAACAAGGCACTTTGGGGTGGCAGCGGAATTTGAAGCGGCTGTCCTTGGTAAGCTGGACGGGCTCCACCACTCCCATGTTCATGTCAACCATAATTTACTCCTTGAGGAAATTTCCCAAATAAAATCCATTTTAGCAAAATATCCCTAAAGTTGCGCCTAAATATTATGGGGGGAGGGGGGTGTG
>JAUXZG010000210.1 GCA_030694005.1 Desulfobaccales bacterium
ATGTCCCAAAATGGTTAAAGATGAATTCAATGTGGGCCTGGGCTGGCGCAAAGCGGTGTATATGCGCTACCCCCAGGCGGTGCCCTTGAAATTTTGCGTTGACGAGAAAAACTGTATCTATTTCCAGACCTGCAAATGCCGGGCCTGCGAGAAGCTCTGCCCGGCCCAGGCGGTGGACCTGGAACAGCCGGACCAGGACAAGGAAGTGGAGGTGGGGGCCGTCATCCTGGCTCCGGGCTTTGAACCTTTCGACGCCCGACTGAAACCGGAATACGGCTACGGGCGTTATGCCAATGTGGTCACCTCCTTGGAATTCGAGCGCCTCTTGTCTGCGTCCGGGCCTTGCGCCGGACAGGTGAAACGCCCCAGCGACAACACCGAGCCGCACCGCATCGCCTGGATTCAATGCGTGGGCTCCCGGGATGCGTCCATCGGCCGGGAGTACTGCTCCTATGCCTGCTGCATGGCCGCCACCAAGCAGGCCATGATCGCCAAGGAACACCACGCTCAAGTAGCCGCAACCATCTTTTTTATCGACATCAGGGCCCAGGGCAAGGGTTTTGACCGCTATTATGAACGGGCCCGGGAGGTCTACGGGGTACGCTATGTCCGCTCCCAGGTGTCCCGGGTGTCCGAGGATCCCCGCACCCACAACCTGGAACTTACCTTTATAGGCGAAGACAACCGCGTTCAGAGCGAAGAATTCGATCTGGTGGTCCTCTCCGTGGGCTTTACCCCCCACGCCGACAGCCGGCAATTGGCCGCCACCTGCGGGGTGGCCACCAACCGGTGGGGCTTTGCCGAAACCCGCCCCTTTGAGTTGGTCTCCACCAGTCAGGAAGGGATTTTTACCTGCGGCGTCTGGGAGTCTCCCAAGGACATCCCGGAGACCGTCGGCCAGGCTTCCGCCGCCGCCGCGGCTGCCTTTAACCTGCTCAAGGATGCCCGGGGCACCAAGATTACCGCGGCGGAATACCCCACCGAAAGGGACATCTCCCAGGAACCGCCCCGCATCGGCGTCTTTGTCTGTCACTGCGGCAAAAATATCGCCGCGGTGGTGGATGTGAAGGCCGTGACCGAATATGCCCTCACCCTGCCGTTCGTGGTCCATGCTGACGATTTCACCTTTACCTGCTCTTCCGACAGCCTGGTAAAAATACGCCAGGTGATCGAGGCCGAAAAACTCAACCGGGTAGTGGTGGCCGCCTGCAGTCCCCGCACCCACGAGCCTCTGTTTATGGATAACCTGCGCCAGGCGGGTTTAAACAAATACCTCTTCTGGATGGTCAACATCCGGGACCAGGGGGCCTGGGTGCACCAGCAGGAACCGGAAAAGGCCACGGCAAAGGCCAAGGACCTGGTGAAAATGGGGGTGGCCCGGGCCGCCTTGCTGGAACCGCTTTCCGAAACTGCTTTCACAGTGGTGCCCCAAGCCCTGGTAGTGGGCGGGGGGCTGGCCGGCATGACCGCCGCCTTAACCATCGCCGATGCCGGCTTTCAGGTCTTTCTGGTGGAAAAGGACGAGCAATTGGGAGGCATGGCCAAGAGGGTGCACTACACCCTGGAAGGCCACCAGATGCAGCCTTACCTGGACAACCTGATCCATGAGATGGAGCACCATCCGGGCATCCAGGTAATGACCGGTAGCCGGGTAATAGACTTCAACGGCCATGTGGGAAAATTTTTAAGCACGGTGGAAGGCCCCCGGGGAAAACAACAGATTGTATACGGCGGCGCGGTCATTGCCACCGGCGGCCAGGAATATCGCCCCACCGAATATCTTTATGGCCAGCATTCTGGGGTCCTCACCCAACTGGAGCTGGAAGACCGTCTGGTTAATGAGCCTGCTTCCCTGCCGGAAGAGCCCCGGGTGGTCATGATTCAATGCGTGGGCTGCCGGGAACCGGAACACCAGTACTGCAGCCGCCTGTGCTGCGGCGCCGCGGTGAAAAACGCCCTGAAGCTTAAGGAACTGCGCCCCCGGGCCCAAATCTTTGTGCTCTATCGAGATATCCGCACCTATGGCTTCAAAGAGCTTTTCTACAAACAGGCCCGGGACTTAGGCGTGCAATTCTGCCGCTATGAGGTGGACCGCAAACCTGAGGTAACCCCAGCCGAGGAGAGCCTGCAGGTGGCCGTCTATGACCAGAACCTTAAGGTTCCTCTCACTCTGTCTGCGGATTACCTGGTGCTTTCCGCCGCGGTGCGGCCCCATCCCGGCAGCCAGGAGATCGCCCGGCTCTTCAAACTGCCCTTTGACATTGACGGCTTCTTCCTGGAAGCCCACCTGAAGCTGCGGCCCCTGGATTTCGCCGTCAACGGCCTGTTTCTGTGCGGCCTGGCCCAAAGCCCCAAATTCGCGGACGAAACCATCGCCCAGGCCAAAGGCGCCGCGGCCCGGGCCATGGGTATCCTGGCCCAAAAAGAGATGCTGACGAGCGCCGCGGTGGCCAGGGTGATGAAAGAAAAATGCGCCCTGTGCCTTACCTGCGTGGAGGTCTGCCCCTTTGGGGTCCCCACCATCCATGAACATGCTTTAGCTTCCTACATCGACCCGGCCAAATGTCTGGGCTGCGGCGTGTGCGTCGCGGAATGCCCCATGGGAGCCATCGAGCTGATGCACAATCGCGAGGACCAGACACTTTCTGAGATTCGGGCCGCCTTCGGTTGATAAGGTTTGAACAAATGAGTTTTTGGGGAAGGGGGCTAGGGGGCGTAGGCCCACTTACAATCCTCCCCCAAACCCCCACCCCCAATCCCATAAGTTTGGCTGGGGAAGGCGGGGCCGTTGGCCCCGTCTTCCCCAAACACTTTATCCGAATTGGGAGGGGGGGCTTGGGTTGGCACCGACTTCACTTCCTTGGCCCTCTCCCGCCGCCGTCCCTCTGCAGGAAATAGCTTTTGGAAAAACAAATTAAAATGTCATAATTATTCATAGACTTAATACTGCTTTATTCGAGTGAGCCTTTATGGCCTCTGAAGATAAGAGAAAGGTTGGCGCCGTTATGGTGCTGGGCGGCGGCATCGCCGGCATGCAAGCCGCCCTGGACGCCGCCGGCGCCGGCTTCAAGGTCTATCTGGTGGAGCGGGACATCTCCATCGGCGGCGTCATGGCCCAGTTGGACAAGACCTTTCCCACCAACGACTGCTCCACCTGCCTGATTTCCCCCAAATTGATCGAGGTGGCCCGCCACCCGGACATTGACATCATCACCCAGGCGGAAATGGCGGCCCTTGAAGGGCAGGCCGGCCGGTTCACGGTGACGCTTAAGAAGCAGCCCCGCTATATCGATCTCGCCCGCTGCAACGCCTGCGGAGCCTGCGTGGAGGTCTGCCCGGTGGAAGTGCCCTCCAGCTTCGATGAGGGGCTGGGCCGTCGCCGGGCGGTCTTTCGCCATTTTCCCCAGGCCATTCCTTCGGCCTTTGCCGTCAAAAAGTTGGATCGGGCTCCCTGTGTCCGCGCCTGTCCGGCTAACTTGAATGCCCAGGGGTATGTCCAATTGATCAAAGCCGGGAAATTTCCCGAGTCCCTGGCCTTGATTATGGAGCGCCTGCCCCTGCCCGGCACCATCGGCCGCATCTGTCCCCACCCTTGCGAGACTGAGTGCCGCCGCCGGCAGGTGGATGAGCCGGTGGCCATCTGCTCATTAAAGCGCTTCGTGGCGGATGGGGTGGATTGGGACGCCCTGCCGGTGCCCCAGGTGGAAAAAAGGGGGCCCGCGGTGGCCATCGTGGGGTCCGGCCCCTCGGGCTTAAGCTGCGCTTACCATCTGGCCCTGATGGGTTATCAAGCGGTGATCTTTGAGGCGGCCCAGGAACCCGGCGGCTGGCTGCGTTACGGCATCCCGGAGTACCGCCTGCCCCGGGAAGTTCTGGCCCGGGAGATCGACTATATTCAGCGCCTGGGGGTGGGAATCCGCCTCAACTCGCCCATCGGCCCGGGCCGGACCGTCAATGACTTGTTGACCCGGGATGGGTTTGGGGCCGTCTTTATCGGCGTGGGTACTCAAGATTCCTTGCGCCTGCCCATACCCGGGGCCGAGGCCCAGGGCGTCTTTTGGGGCGTGGAATATCTGAAAGACGCGGCCCAGGGCCGCGGGCCTGGCCTTGAGGCCCAAAGAGTGGTGGTCCTCGGCGGTGGTAATGTGGCCGTGGATGTGGCCCGCACCGCCCGGCGCCAGGGAGCCGCGCAGGTGACCATGATCTGCCTGGAATCCCCCCAAGAGATGCCCGCCTCCCCCTGGGAAGTGGCCGAGGCCAAAGAGGAAGGCATTGAGATCCTCCACCGCTGGGGGGTAAAGCAGATAATCTCCCGGGAAGGCAAGGTCACCGGCCTGGAACTTAAAGCGGTGGCCCGGGTGTTTGATGAGCAAGGCCGTTTTGCCCCGGCCTATTTTGAGGACCGGCTAAGCGCCCGGGAAGCGGAGGCGGTCATCCTGGCCGTCGGCCAGAAGGCCGACTTGAGTTTCTTAACCGAGGCCGATCGTATTGCCCTGACGCCCCGGGGCCTCATCCAGACGGATCAAGACACCCTGGCCACCGGTCGTGAAGGGGTGTTTGCCGGGGGCGATGTGGTTACCGGCCCCTTTATTGCCATTGCCGCGGTGGCCGCCGGCCGCCAGGCCGCCATCTCCATTGACCGCTACCTCAAGGGAGTAGACCTGAAATTAGACCGGGAATTTGCCCTGAAGCCCCTTAAAGAAGGGAACTGGCAGCCCCTCCCGGCTGATTTACCCAGGGAAAGCCGAGCAGTCATGCCTACCTTGCCGGCCAAGATCTGGGCGCAAAGTTTTAAGGAAATTAACCTGGGATTTACCGCTGAGGCAGCCCAGACGGAGGCGGCCCGCTGTCTCAACTGCGGGGTCTGTTCCGAGTGCCTGCAGTGTGTGGCGGCCTGTCAGGCCGGGGCCATTGACCACGCCCAGCAGCCTGACGCCACCCAACTTGAGGTGGGGGCCGTTATTCTGGCCCCGGGCTTCAGGCCCTTTGACGCCCGCCTCAAGCCGGAATACGGCTATGGTCGCTATCCCGATGTGGTAACTTCTCTGGAATTCGAACGCTTGCTTTCCGCCACCGGTCCTTGCGCCGGCCAGGTGCTGCGCCCCAGCGACGGCGCCACTCCCAAAAAAATAGCCTGGATTCAGTGCGTGGGCTCCCGGGACGCCGGCCTGGGCCGGGAGTACTGTTCTTATGTGTGCTGCATGTATGCCGCCAAGCAGGCCATCACCGCTAAGGAACATGATAAGCAAGTCGAGCCCACCATCTTTTTCCTTGATTTTCGGGCCCAGGGCAAGGGGTTTGACCGCTACTATGAGCGGGCCCGGGAAGTCCACGGAGTGCGCTTTATCAGGTCCCTGATCTCCCGGGTGACCCAGGACCCCCGCTCCCACAACCTGGAAATCACTTATGTGGACGAGGAAGGGCGCATCGCCACAGAAGGATTTGACCTGGTGGTGCTCTCCGTGGGTTTGAGCCCCTCCCCGGGGACTCAAGAACTGGCCGCCACCTGCGGCATCGCCGCCGACCGCTGGGGCTTCGCCCAGAGTCCCCCCTTTAAACTGGTCTCCACCAGCCGGGAGGGGATTTACACCTGCGGGGTTTATCAATCCCCCAAGGACATCCCGGAGACGGTGGGCCAGGCCTCCGCTGCGGCTGCGGCCGCGGCCGCGCTCTTGAGCGAAGCCCGGGGCACCCTCCTCACCAAAGAAGAGTATCCCCCGGAAAAGGATATCACCCACCAGGAGCCCCGCATCGGCGTGTTTGTGTGTCATTGCGGCATCAATATCGCCGGGGTGGTGGATGTAGCGGCGGTGGCCCGTTATGCCCAGACCCTCCCCGGGGTGGTTTACGCCGATCACTATACCTTCACCTGCGCCACAGATTCGCTGGACAAAATGCGCCAGGTGATCGAGGAGCAAAGCCTCAACCGGGTGGTGGTGGCCTCCTGCAGCCCCAGGACCCATGAACCCCTGTTCCAGGACAGCCTGCGCAAGGCCGGCTTGAATAAATACCTCTTTGAAATGGCCAACATTCGGGACCAGGACTCCTGGGTCCACCAGGCAGAGCCGGGGCTGGCCACCTTAAAAGCCAAGGAACTGGTGAAAATGTCGGTGGCTCGGGCCGCCGCCTTGGAGCCTCTTTCGGAGCTCCCCTTTAAGGTAACCCAAAGCGCCCTGGTGGTGGGCAACGGCCTGGCCGCCCTAACTGCCGCCCTGACCATCGCCGACGCCGGCTACCCCGTGCACCTGGCGGCCCTCGAGGACCGTTTCGGCTTTGGGGGCCTGGCTCATAAGTTGCGTACCACCCTGGAAGGTCACCAGATGCAGCCGTTTATTGAGGAACTCTTTCGCCGGGTGGAGGAGCACCGCCTGATCCGCTGGTGGCCCAATACCCGGGTGGTCAACTTCTCCGGGCATGTGGGCAAGTTCCGCAGCCTGCTGGAGTACCCCAATGAACGGCGGGAGTTGGCATACGGCGCGGTCATCATCGCCACCGGCGGCGTGGAATATAAACCCTCAGAATACCTTTATGGCCAGGACCCCCGGGTCCTCACCCAGATGGAGCTGGAAAATCTCCTGGTAACCAGCCCTCAAACCCTGGGGCCGGAGCCCACTTTGGTCATGATCCAGTGCGTGGGCTCCCGGGAACCGGAACACCCTTACTGTAGCCGGATCTGCTGCGGCGAGGCGGTTAAGAATGCCCTGAAAATCAAAGAAATCAATCCTAGAGCCCGGGTATTCATCCTGTATCGGGACATCCGCACCTATGGTCTAAAGGAAATTTACTACAAACAGGCCCGGGAGTTGGGGGTGCAGTTTGTTCGCTACGAACCGGACCGCAAACCTGAGGTCGCCGCCACTGACAAGAGTCTTGAGGTGTCGGTCTTTGATCAGAATCTCAAGGCCACCCTGGCGTTGTCCGCGGACTACCTGATTCTGTCCGCGGCCATCCGGCCTCATCCCTTAAGCCAGGAGATTGCCCGGGTCTTCAAGCTCCCCTTTGATGCTGACGGCTTCTTTATGGAGGCCCATCAGAAACTGCGGCCCCTGGATTTTGCCGCCAGCGGCATATTCCTTTGTGGTCTGGCCCATAGCCCGAAGTATGCCGAAGAAAGCATCGCCCAGGCCCAGGGGGCGGCGGCCCGGGCTTTGGGTATTTTGGCCCAGGAGGAGATGTATGTGGGCGGCGCCGTGGCCCGGGTGGATCCCTTAAAATGTGTCATCTGCCTGACCTGCATGCGCACCTGTCCCTTCGGCGTGCCCCGGGTGGACCAGGGGGCCGGGGTCATGGCCATTGACCCGGCGGCCTGCCATGGGTGCGGCAATTGTGCCAGCGCCTGCCCCCGCCTGGCCATTGAGGTGATGCATAACCGGGACAACCAGTTTGTGGCCAAGATTTGCGCCATTGACCT
>JAUXZG010000101.1 GCA_030694005.1 Desulfobaccales bacterium
GTGGGCCCTTACCCTTACAAAAAACTCCCTGGCCCTCCCCCCAACACTCTATTCCTCCTCCTCCCAGGCGAAAACCAGCAGCAGGGCGTCTTCCTCGGTGTCGGTGTAGTATTGGGGGCGCCTTCCCACCTCTTCAAAGCCGAAGGATTCATAGAGGGTCAGGGCCGGGGTATTGGAGGGTCGCACTTCCAGCCAGGCCTCCTGGGCCCCCAGGGTCCGGGCCAGGCTCAGGGCTTCGGTGAGCAGGCGCCGGGCGATGCCCCGGCGGCGGTGGTGGGGATGCACCGCCAGATTGAGGATGTGCATCTCCCCGGCTACGAGCCAGAAAATGATGTATCCCCAGGGTTTCCAGGGTTGCGGGGAGGGAGGACCGGCCACCAGGGTGTGGCTTAAGGGGTTGCCCAGTTCCGTCAGGAAGGCCCAGCGGGACCAGGGACTGGGGAAGGACAATTTCTCAATGGCCCAGATGGCCTTCACATCCGCCAGGCGGGCGCGGCAGATGGTAAGGCCTTGGGTCATTTCTTGCGGAGAACCTCGCTGGCCACGGTAATCCCTTTCTGGCCGGATTGTTTCAGGGCCAGGGCCACCTCCCCCAGGTCTTTCTGCTGGCGCAATTGGGACAGTTTCATGAGCATGGGTAGGTTCACCCCGGTGACCACCTCCACTTTGCCCTCTTGCAGAAAAGGCAAAGTGAGGTTGGACGGGGTTCCCCCCAGCATATCGGTGAGGATGATCACCCCGTTGCCGTTATTTACCTGGGACAGGCCGCGCTGGATCTTTTGCCGGGCGGTTTCCGGGGGGGCGTTGGGGTCAAGGGAAAGGGCCTGGATCCCCTCCTGGCGCCCCAGGATCAGGTCTAAGACGCTTATCAGAGCCTCGGCCAATTCCTTATGGGTAACGATCAATATGCCGATCATGCATCATTCTCCTTGGGCCAAAGTGACCTCGCGATGGCTGAGGGTGAAGGGGTAATTCCCCTGGGTCAAGTGCTCCCCCAGGACATTGGCGATGACCACCGAACGGTGCTGCCCCCCGGTACATCCCACCGCCAGGGTGAGATTGGTCTTGCCTTCCTTCTGGAACAGAGGCAGCAGAAAATCCAGGAAATTGAAAAGGTGCGTAAGAAAAGCCTGGGTTTCGGCCTGGCCCAGGACATAGTCCCGCACTCGGGGGTCATTGCCGGTAAGGGGAGTTAATTCTTCGACAAAATACGGGTTGGGTAAAAACCGCACATCCAGGACCACATCAGCTTCTGGCGGAATGCCGTGTTTGTAGGCAAAGGAGACCAAGTGCAGCCACATGCGCTGGCGCGGGGTTAGCTCGGAATATTCCCCCTTGATCAACTCCCTCAGCTGATGCGGGTTATAGAAAGTACTGTCGATGATGCGGTGGGCCAGGCCTCTAAGCCCCGCCAGGGAGCTGCGCTCCTGGCGCAGGGCCTGGGTGATGGTGTCCTGGTCCGCCAAAGGGTGCTGGCGCCGGGTCTGGCTGAAACGCCTGAGCAACGCGCCTTCGTCCGCTTCCAGGAAGATAATATGTAATTGATACCCCTGGCGCTCTAAGCGGCGGAAGACCCGGGAATAATTTTTCAGGAACCCTTCAGTGCGTATATCCATCACCAGGGCGATCTTCCGGCCGTCCACGGCCGATTGGGACTGCTTTTGTAAAAAGGGGGGAAGCAGGCTCAAGGGGAGATTATCTACGCAAAAATAGCCGATGTCCTCCAGGGCCCTGAGCACGGTGCTTTTTCCCGAGCCGGACAGGCCGGTAACAATCAAGACGGGGGAGGGGTACGGTGAGGGTCGCTTGGGCTGCTGGCGCGCCACTGGATTATGCCGAAATTATGGAGGTGGTTATCACCATTAGCGCCCTTACTTCCTTAACTGCTAGCCTGGGCAGGGGAGAACCGGCCTCAAGGTTAATCTTAAAATTCCGCGTCTCTCTCGCCGACCAAGCGAAAAATCTCTTCAGCCCCCGCGGCTTTCATCAGGTTATCCCGAAAAGTCTGACTCATAAGCATCCGGGAGATCTTGGCCAGGGCCTTGAGATGCAGACCGGCCGAATTGACCGGAGCCAGTAACATAAAAAAGAGGTGGGAGGGCTTGCCGTCCAGGGAGTCGAAATCCACCCCTTTAAGGCTGCGGCCAAAGGCCAGCAGCAGTTGGGAAAGCTGGGGCAGCTTGCCGTGGGGAATGGCAATATTATCACCGATACCGGTACTGCCCAGGCGCTCCCGGTCCAACAACACCTCCATCACGGTCTGAAGATCAAGTCCTTCGGGGCCGGGCACCAGGGTAGCAGCCAGCTCCTCCAGCACCCCTCGCTTGTTGCCGTTTTGCAGGTCAGGTAGCACACCCTGTAAGCTCAGGAGGTCAATGATTTTCATGGAACCCCCAAATCCCCTAGCCCAGCTCGGGTTCCACCAGGACATAACTGCCATCCTGGCGGCGGTATAAGATGGTTAATGAGCCGGTGGCCACATTGGTGAAGACCAGCAACTCATTGCTGCTGCCTTGCAGCAACTCCAAGGCATCGGCCAACAGCAGGGCCGGCACCTCCACGCGCTTGCGGCGCACCTGAGGCAAAGCCGGGCCTTCCTCTGCGGCCGACACCGGCGTGGCCGCCCGGCTCCGGTCTCCTTTATCCCGCAACTTATCCCGGAACTTTTTTAATTGCATGTCGATCTTGTCCATCACCAGATCGATGGCGGCATACATATCGGCGTTCTCTTCCCGGCCTTTAATAATCCGACCGTTACTGTCAATGGTGACATCGGCCAGATGGCGAAATTTCTCCAGCCCCAAAACCACATGGGCGTCCACCGGGCCGTCCAGGTAGCGATTAAATTTCTGCAGCCGGTCCGTCACATAATTCTTTAAGGCCTCTGAAGGCTCGATGTGTCTGAAGGTCACGGATATTTGCATACTTTCCTCTCATGAAGACTGGTCCGAAGGATTAGCCAGGGGATCAAGGGGCAGTAGTTTCTGGAAGGCTCTTGCGTCGATATCCGGGTCTCTTCCGTTTACTGGAAGAGAGCATTCCCAGCACCCCGCGATATTTTGCCACGGTGCGCCGGGCGATGAGCACATTTTGCCGCCGCAGAATTTCGGCAATCTCCTGGTCGCTCAGAGGATTCTCCGGGTTCTCGGATTGGACAATCTGGCGAATCTTTTCCTTAACGCTCTCCGAAGCGATCTGATCCCCCAGGGACATGTTGATGCCGCTGTTGAAAAAGAACTTTAGGTCAAAAACCCCCTGGGGGGTATAGACATACTTATTGGTGGTTACCCGACTGATGGTGGATTCATGCATCTGCACATCCTCGGCCACCTGGCGCAGGGTCAGGGGTTTTAGATGAGACAAACCGTGATCCAGAAACCCCCGCTGGAACTGGACAATGCTCTCGGTCACCTTGTGTAGAGTTTTCTGGCGCTGGTGAATGCTCCTTAAAAACCACAGGGCGTTATCCAGGTGTTTCTGGATGTAGCTCTTGACCGTGGCCGGGAGTTTCTCGGGACCTCGCAAGGCTTCCAGATAAAAGGAGTTGACCCGCAATTTGGGGAGGCCGTCATCATTCAAACGGATGACATAATCATTCCCCACCTTTTCCACAGAGACATCGGGGTTTATGTAGTCCGGCTCATCCGTATCAAACCCCCTACCGGGTTTGGGCTCCAGGCGGAAGATGATCTCACAGGCCTGGATTACCCTCTCTAGCGGTACTTTCAGTTCCCGGGCGATGGCGTGGTAATTCTTGTTTCCCAGATTAGTCAGGTGGTCCTCGACGATGGCAGCCGCCAAGGGGTCATGCTGGCCCAAGGCCTTGAGTTGCAACTGCAGGCACTCCTTAAGGTCCCGGGCCGCCACCCCTGGAGGGTCGAAACTCTGGATAACCTTAAGGACTTCCTCCACCCTGGCCGCATCGGCGCCCATCTCGGCGGCGATCTCCTCCACCGTGGCTCGCAAATAGCCATCCCGATCCAGATTACCGATGAGCATGACGCCGATGCCCTCGGCGGTGTCGTCCAGTTCCGCCATGTGGAGTTGCCACATGAGGTGGGACTTCAAGGTGGTTTTCTGGGCATTTAAACTTTCGAAAGGCAGAGCCTCCCGATCCTCATATTCTCCAAAGGTTGGAGGCATCAGCCGATCTTGCAGAAAATTGTCCCAGTTCCATCCTTCTCGGGAAGATTCGGGGGCGCCGTTTTTTTTGGCTTCGTCCTCCGGGAGCTCCTCGTGGCCGGAAAAAACCGGGACTTCGACTTCGGGAGAGGATTCTTCCCTCTCTTCATATGGGGACTCTTCCAAAACCGGGTTGGTCTCCAGGACCTGGCGGATCTCGCCCAGAAGCTCCAGACGGGAGAGTTGCAGCAACTTGATGGCCTGCTGCAACTTCTGGGTCATGATAAGCGATTGGGTTAGCTTGAGACTCTGTCTGAGCTCTAAGGCCATGTGTCCGCCCGCTGAAAATATCCGCCTGGAATTAAACCCGGCCGGGGCTGATTGTTGTGAATATTATAACTTAAAGGTTTCTCCCAAGTAAATTCTTTTGGCCAGGTCGCTGCTGACCAACTTCTCCGGGGTGCCTTCCTCCAGGATTATCCCTTCGTTGAGGATATAAGCCCGGTCGCAAACCCCCAGGGCTTCCCGGACATTGTGGTCGGAGATGAGCACCCCCAACTGCCGGTCTTTCAAATGGCGGATAATGTTCTGGATGTCCGTCACCGCCAGGGGGTCGATGCCGGCAAAAGGCTCATCCAAGATGATGAAATGCGGGGAGGTGACCAGGGCCCGGGTAATCTCCACCCGGCGACGTTCCCCGCCGGACAGGGCGGAGGCCTTCTGGTGGGCCAGGTGGGAGATCCTGAGCTCCGCCAGCAGCTTTTCCAGGCGTTCCTCCCGAACCTGCCTGTCCGGCTCCAGGGTTTCTAAAATCGCCATGATATTTTCAGCCACCGTCAGCTTCCGGAACACGGAAGGCTCCTGGGGCAGGTATTGCAGCCCCAGACGGGCCCGGCGATAAATGGGCAGAGAGGAGATATCCTCCCCGTCCAGGTAAATTTTCCCCACATCAGGATGGAGAAGTCCCAAAATCATGTAAAAGGTGGTGGTCTTGCCGGCGCCGTTGGGCCCCAGCAGGCCCACCACTTCGCCACTTCCCACTTCCAGAGATACGGTGTCCACCACTTTGCGGCCATCGTAGCTCTTGGTCAGGGATTCAAGAGTGAGGCGATGCATATCCTAAGGCTGGCGCCCCTTCCGGCTCTTGGGACCGATGGGCGGGCCTTCCTTCCCCCCGGCGGCGCCGGAGGCAGAGGAGTAAAGGTGGGCTTCCACCCTTTTTTGCGGCGAACTTTCCACCAGCACCTTGTTGTCTTTCAGGTTAAAGGTAATTTTTTCCCCTTTCAGGGTATTTTCCGCCCGCCACAGTTGGGGATTGCCCACCAGCACCACTTCTTCCCGGTCTTTGTAGTAGGTGGCTTCCTCGCCGGTGGCCACCCTATCCTCCTGGACGAAACGCACCTGCCCCCGGGCCACGATGCGGGTGATCTTCTCTCCCCCCAGGTCGCCCAAGGGCGACTGGCCGGCCTTCTCCTTGGGAGCAGCGGCGGAGGGGGCAGTTGATGAGGCGGCGGGACCCGGTTGAAAGTAAACGTGCAATTGGTCGGCATACAAGATGGCGTCGCCCTGCTGGGCCTTTACCTGGCCGCTGAACACTATGACCCCGTTTTTTTGGTCCGCCTCCAGGCGGGAGGCGGTGATTTGCAAGGGAATCTCACCTTCCGGCCCCTTTTTGGCCTTGGCCTCAGCCTTACCAGCCGGGGCCGAGGCGGTAACCCAAAGCAGGATCAGCAGGCAGAACAATAACCGGTGATTCTTCAAGGCTTGAATCCCCATTTTTGCCCCTTCACTTCGGTGAGGCGGTGCTGGGCCAGGGCCAGCTTCTTTTCCGCCAGTTCCACCCGTAGCCCCTTACCCTGGACCTTAAGGGTGGGGGTCTCCAGGATTAGGTCTTCCGGAGCCAGCAGCACCCGCTCCGCGGGTTGATAAATGGCGATATTAGTCTTGACGGTAAGGTCCCCGAACTCCATCTCCACCTGGCCCCGCAAGGTCAAAATCCGGGTCTTGGTTTGCAGCAGACCTTCATCCGCCTTCACAAAGAGGTGCTTATCCGGCCCGAAGAATTCTATCCGCACGCCGCTGATAATAACTTCCAGCCTTTCCTTTTGGAAATCCGCCTTTTGGGCCTCCAGCACCCACCGCTTGTCGCCGTCTTGAATCTCGGTGAGGGACAGCGTCTCCATGTGAGCCGGAGCCTCGGCGGCCGGAGCGGGCTTGGGCGGCGGCGGGGGAGAGGCCCGGCGTCCCCAGATCCCCCAGGAGACAAATCCCAGCAGCAAAAATAAACCCAGCAACCACCAGCGCTGCCGGCCGAACCCCGTCCGGCCCTTGCCCTTCATCACGGTCTCCCCACGAGCTTACTCAAATATCATGCCAAATCGTATCCTCTTTGATTATATTAGCCGCCATTAAGAGTGTAAAGGTTAAACTGGCGGAGGGGGCTTAAGGGCGCAGACCCCATTATACTCGTTCCCAAGCTCCCGCTTGGGAACGCACTTTGAAGCCTAAGCTCTGCTTAGGCAATCTTCTTATTTAGTTATAGAGCGGCCTGTGGCCGCCGTAAATAGTCGTGCATGGGACGGCTTACAATTTAGCAAGGTCAGATATTGTCTTTCGTACGTTTTCAGATAGTTTCATCTTGATCTGACCTCTTATCTCAGCAATCTGGTTAATTTTCGGATCAATACCAACTTTAATCAAGCCTTCAATACAATTTACTCTATCAATATGATCTACAGATTTACCTTCGTTTGATTTCTTTGATGTTTGGTATACAGCCTCGTATTCAAATATTAGTTTATGAATTTCCTTAACCCAGTTTAAGATAGCAGCCAAAATGTCATCTCCAAGTAGTACTGAATATGCATTTGCCTCCTTAAGGAGCTGCAATATAATCTGGGATACTTTTTTTAAATCTCTTTGTCCCAGGTCTTCAATTGTTTCATCTTCTTTTAGTTCATCTCTGTGAAAATAGGCAGTTAACCTCCAATTGACAAGAAGAGATTCAATTTCTGCCATCAAACCTTGCAACTTCATAGCCCCCTCAGCTTTAGTTGCATCTAGCCGCAAAGTTATAGCTTTTGCTTCTTCATTAGCGACCATTCTCCTAATCTCGTCTGCAAAATTTATGTTTGCGGTGGTACTTTTAGCTATTTCCTCACCGAATTTTGAGAAGTATCCCTTGAAGCTCCAAAAAAATCCCAAAATCACCAGCAATACCAATAAATTTAGAAATTGATAAAAATCCATTTGTTAACTCCTCGCTCCCATCAAAGGACTCACGGTTTCCGGCCATTTGCCCTGGGCCTTTAAGAGCAGGTCCGTGACTTCCCGCACCGCGCCTTGTCCGCCCGGAGAGGGGGTTACCCATAGGGCCGCGGCCTTCACCTCCGGCGCGGCGTCGGCCACCGCCACGGCCAGCCCCACCTGAGCCATGAGGGGCAAATCCACCAGCTCGTCCCCCACCGCGGCCACTTCCTGGGGGGCCAGGTTCAGGGCGGCCAACAGTTCCTCAAAAACCGCCACCTTGTCCCGCAGGCCTTCATAGTAACGGGTGACGCCCAAATCCCGGGCCCGGTGAAAGGCCGCGTCCGAGCGGCGCCCGGACAGGAAGGCCACCTCAATGCCCCCCTGTTGGGCCATTTTGATGCCGTGCCCGTCCCGGACATGAAAAACCTTCAAAGCTTCCCCGGCCGGGCCGAAATAAAGGCGGCCGTCAGTGAGGACCCCGTCTACGTCCAATAACAGCAGACGGATTAATCGTGCCTTTCCCCAAATATCAGGCGGATATGTCTCTGTATCCAACTCTTTTCTCTACCTTGCAGCGGTGGGGCCACCCGGAGAACCTTCTTCCGCTGAAGCCGATGTTTCTTTTTCGATCTCTTTTGCTTTCTCTCGGGCTTCCTCCACAGATTTGATTTCTTTAATAAAATCATAGAAACGGTGAATGCTTGCAACAAAACAGACTCCTGGAAGACTTTCACCAGTTGCGCGATTAGGAATATATGCGGTGACAACACCCATAATAAGGGGAGTCCCGTCATCTGTAACAGTAAATGCCGGTCCACCGCTGACACCATTAATTGCAACACCATCTACTAGATATGCCAATTGATCTTGAAGGAAGCAGCTTACAGCCCCCGTGAAGAAAGAAAAATTATTTGGAGCTACTGCAGGATATCCAACCCATCCGATAGGGATTCCAGCCTTTATACTTTTATCCTCAGGAACAAGATTAAGCTCTTCTTCGGGAAGAGCCAGCTCCTTATTAAAAAATAATATAATTGCAACATCTTGCAATGGTTTATGAAAGATAAATGGGTCCGGATGTCTAATGACAACCTGTTTGCCTGAAGCCGTATGGAGGAGCTTTATTGGTTCCTCCCATTGATGTGCATGCTCTATTACATGGTAGGCAGTAGCAACACCGTAAATATTATTTGTAATCCCACATTTAATGAGAAAACCTGTACCACTGCTACTGGGGGTGGAGATTTTGAAGGAATATGCTTGTAGCGTTTCAAGCGCTTTTGCCCAGGCGGTAACATCCATGACTTTCTCCTTAATGAGTAGCGCAGCAAGCAATCTCTCTTTTAAATATGTAGCAGAGATTTTTCACTTCGCTGATTCTCCATTCAGAATGAAACTAATCTTAGTTATTCAGTCGATGGTCTGCATTGCCGGATAAAACGATGCAACGCGGCCAGCTCCCGCCACAGGGCCGGGACTTCAGCCAGGGGCAGGGAATTGGGGCCGTCACATTTGGCCGCGTCCGGGTCCTGATGTACTTCCATAAACAGGGCGTCCACCCCCACCGCCACCCCGGCCCGGGCCAAATAGGGAATAAACTCCCGCTGGCCTCCGGAGCAACTTCCCAGGCCCCCGGGCAACTGCACGCTGTGGGTGACG
>JAUXZG010000213.1 GCA_030694005.1 Desulfobaccales bacterium
GCATTGAGGCGGTGCAGTCGTCCCCAGGCCGATTCATAACCAAAGCCGTTGTAATGAGGTCCGCCGCAAATCTCTTCTGACCGTGCCCCTAAGCCCGTTACGGAGACAATGGGGTGCAGGGACCGCACCGCACCTGTACGGGTGCGGATATATTCACTAAAGGCGCCTTGCCGTGAAGGGGATTCCTCCCGCACAAAGGGGATACCGTAGCGGGCGTAATCTTCGAATGAGGTGCCCACTGTCATGGTGCCCTCTGGTCCAAGGACTTCCTGGAACGCGGCAGCATAAAAGGCAAGCATGGCCTCCCGGCTCGGTTCACAATCCACCGGGCCGATGCGCCTGAGGTCGCTTTGCACATGCACAATGTCACCCCGCGCCACTCCCCCCCTCTCCAGGGCCCTCACCAGTTCTTCGTACTTCAACGCCCGCATAAGCAGCCCCTCATGGCCGGATTGGGAATGCATTGAGGGAACCTGTCAGAATTTTCTTGAGTTTTCATGGATTGGCCGTCAGGAATTTGACCAGCCCCTCCACCTTGAAAAATCCGGCCTCCACCAGGTCTCCCTCTTCGGGAATCTCTCTGCCGCTCAGTTCTTCTAAAGCCAGCAAAAATACCATGCCGTCCAATGAATCCAAAATATTCTCCTCCACCAGATCGGTGGTGTCTGAGAAAGTCACCGATTTCCCCCCCAGAGTTTTCTTGAGAGCCTCCCTGATAATGCCATACGCTTCTTCATGGTTCATAACGTACCTCAAAATCGAATGATATTGGTGGCCCAGGAGAGCCCTACGCCAAAGCCGGAAATGAGCACGTTTTTCTGGTGTAGTAACCGCTGGTCCATCATTTGGGAAAGGAGCAACGGTATCGAGGAGGACACGGTGTTGCCCACCTCCCTGAGGTTGCAGGGAACCTTAGCGGGAGGGAGGTTCATGCGTTTCCCCAGTTGTTCCAACAGGAACTTACTCGCCTGATGAAAGACAAAGTAGTCGATGTCCGATATCTGGAGGTCATTTTTAACCAAACAGTTCTTTACAGAAACAGGCACCCGTTCCATCATAAAGTTAAAGATTGCCCGACCATTCATGTGGAGCCGAAAGTCAGCCAGTGGATATTGTAATCCGGCATCTTTCCAGAGATTGGAGACCGGATAGGCACTCCCACCCGCTTTCACTATCAAGTGATTAGCTCCGCCCCCATCGGTGCCATAGTCCAGTCTGCCCAACTCCCCCCCCGTCTCCCTTGACAGCCAGGTGGCGGTGGCGGCATCGCCGAACAGGGGGAGTGTATCCCTATCGGTTGGCCCCATGATCTTGGAATAGGGGTCACAAGTAACCACAATGCCGTCCGCAATACCCTCGGCCGCCATGAACCCTTTGGCAATGCTCAGGGCATAAACATAGCCCGAGCATCCAAGGTTCACATCGAAACAGGCGGTGTTATTATCCAAGGCCAAGGCTTTTTGCAGCAAAGCGGAGCTATGGGGCAACTTGAAGTCCGGATTTTGGGTAACCACCATGAGCAACTCCACCTGCCGGGAGGACAGAGCGGGATTGCGCTCCCACAACTGCTGGCACGCGACCATGGCCAGATCGAGGAGGTTCTCCTCCTCTCTCAAGAAGGCGCGACTTTCCACCCCAATTTTGTCTGTTATAAAGGCCCGATCCATCTGCACCCAGGCAGCCAGAGTATCACTGCTTACCCGGTGGGCAGGGATCGCCACGGCAATGTCCCGCACCTTCATGGTAGTTCGGTCCTCATCAGATTCCGTGGGGCGCCTTACCCGGCCCAGGTTGTCCGATTTTTCCGGGGTCAAGGAAGGCCTGTGGGGCTTGGGCCTTTTTAGTTAGTATTAATTAACAAATCCTCACAACCCTTATCAAGTTTTTAATGGCCCTGGACCTCGATCATAGTTTCGGCCAGGGCGATGACGCAGGAACTCCGGTCTCCCCCGATACTTCTGTGCCAGATATTCCTAAGATACGGCTTACCCGGCAACGGCCGGCCGTTCAGGCTGAGGCTGGCGTCCTCGGCAAAGAAGAGCACCGTGAAGAAGTCATATTTCTCGGAAAAAACCGGCGCAAAGCCTTCTACCACCAAGGGTGGCTGCAGGGCCAGCCAGGTGGCGGTTATCCGGTCTTCGGGAGTTTCAATAACCCAGCCGGGCACCTCTCTTATATCTCCCTCGCGGCGGAAGCGGGCCTCCACCAGGGGCAGGTCCTGGTCGAAAAATTTTACCTTCCCCTTGATCATGTGGTGGTATATGAAGGCCGCCACTTTAGGGTTGTCACTACATATTGCCTTCAAGGTCTTCTCAGAGACAATGTGAACAAAGGCTACATGGCCTTCTCCGGCTGGACTGTATCTGGTGAGGTAAAGGCTTACCATGCCGAAGTGCTTTTCCTTTGATGGGTTGCCGATGTAGTTGAGCCAGTGTTCTCCCGACCAGATCAGGGACCCGGGATTGATGGCGGGGCGGGGCTTCATAACTCGGTTCTCCTTGTGAAGTCGGAGCCTCGGTCACGGGCCGGCCGCAGAAAGGCCCGCAGGGTGTATTTGGTGCTGGGCTCCCGCAGTCTTTCCAAAAACTCGACCCCCAAGCCGGCCCGCCCGGCCAGCAAAGTTAGGGAGGCCGGGCTGAAGATGTGGTGGTGCTCGATGAAAAACTCTTCCCGCTCCGGTCCCTCTTGGGCCGCGGCCTCGCCGTCGGGCACCTCCACATAAACCAGGCCGCCCGGCCGCAGATGCCTGGCGCTCTTGGCCAGCATGGTTACCGGGTCGGCCACGTGCTCCAGCACCTTGTTGAAGGTCACCAGGTCGAACTGCCCCAGGTCCGCCAGCTCCATAAAGTCGCCCAAAACCGCCTTGACCCCCACCACCTCCCCTGCGTGCTGCACCAAGCGGGGGTCGTTATCCAGGGCGGTGCCCTCCCAGCCCGCCTCTTTCAGGCGATGCAAAAACACGCATAGACCGGAGCCCACGTCCAAAACGGTGGGAGCCCGCTTCTCTTGGGCGGGCCCGGGCAGGTGGCCCGCGGCGAACTCCAGGATCCTTTTGACCCGGCCCAGGTTGTCCGACTTGTCCGGCGGCAGGGCGGTGAGGCGCTCAAAGGTCCGGCGCAGGCCGTCGGCGTCCCCATAGGTGGAACTCACATAATCCTGCCGGTACAGGCCGCTCATATCCATCTGGTGGACCGAGACAAAATGGTGGCAGATCTCGCAGCGCCACACCTCACGGTGGTAGCCGCCCCCGGCGCTGAAGTTAAACCGGACTTCCCCAACCGGCGGGGCCGTGTAGGTGAAAACCCTGGTGAAGTGCCGGCCGTCACAGGGACAGCGCAAGGGTGCGGGGCTGACCTTTAACATGCTCATCAAACGGCCTTCAGCCTGTCCTCCAAATCCTCCAGGGCCGCGGTTTGGTCCAGCCAGCATACCACGGACAGGCCTTCCACCTCGACATACCTCTCAAAGAGAGGCTCCCGGCCCTGCTCCACCAGCAGCAGGAAATACCGTTTAAGACGGTTCTTCACCAAAACCGCCCGCAGGCCAAACTGGGCCAGCCGGGCGTTCAGCGACGGGGTGGCGTAAAAGCCCCAGGACTTGCGACCCACGTCGTATTCGGCCCCGGATTCGGTGGTAAAGGTGACCTGCTCGTCGGGCTCCAGCCCGATGTGGGCGCAGTCCTTCATATAAATGGTTTCGCCGAAGCCCACTTCAAAGACCCGGGGCGGCTCCTTCAAATTGATCTTCATGTCCAGTGCCAGTCCTTTACCAGAAAGTCCTCAATGGCCCAGGTCCCCTCTTTTTTGACCCAGATGGCCGGGTTGCGGAATTTTTCGATCACCTCGAAAAAATGCCCCCGGCTGATGCCCACAAAGTCGCAGAACTTGGCGATGTCCCCATGGGGGGTCTCGTCCCCCCGAGCTTTTATGATCTGGATGGCCTGCTCCCGGGTCAGCCGGCCGTTTCTGATCTCTAAAGAGAGGTTGTCAAAGGTGCGGGTGAAGCCGAACTTGTACCATTTCAAGTAGTGGTGGATGGAAATGAAATCATCGTCGATGTCGGCGTAGTCATAGTAGCCGGTCTTGGGGCCCGCGGCCCGCGTCTCGAAGCCGTGGGCCCGGGCCACCTTGAGGCTGGCGGCCGGGTCCCAGGGGAAATAGTAGCCCAGAAACACGGCCAGCACCCCGGCCCGCTTAAGTTCTTCGTCGCTGGGGCCGAAATACGGGGTGAGCTCTTTGGCCGAAAGCTCCGGCGACACCCAGTC
>JAUXZG010000215.1 GCA_030694005.1 Desulfobaccales bacterium
ATCGCAGGGGTAATCTTTGTCGGCGCCGGCGGTGACATTGCCGAAGGGCTGGGGATAGAGCATCTCCCGGCCCCGGATGGCGGAGCGCCCGATTTCGCAGGGGCCGGGGCAGCTGTCCAGGCAGGTGACGCAGATGCCGGAAATGGGGGCGGCTTTTACCCGGGTTTTCGTAAGGGTCGCAGGACTGCGGTTGGGACTGCTAAAAGTCATATTCCACTCCTTTCAAAAGGTTGTTTGAATATAAAGGGGTGGAATAGGGTCAAATAGAACATAAAATGCAATAAATGAACCAAAATGGCAGGCAAGGATATTTAATTGGAAAATTAGGAGGTTAGCCCGGGCAGGGGGAAGTTTGAAGATTATAAAAATAACAAACTTGTTAGTTTTACTAATAT
This sequence comes from Desulfobaccales bacterium, assembly GCA_030694005.1. Classification (GTDB taxonomy): domain Bacteria; phylum Desulfobacterota; class Desulfobaccia; order Desulfobaccales; family 0-14-0-80-60-11; genus JAUXZG01. The sequence goes on from JAUXZG010000215.1 coordinate 396, forward strand.
TCTCTGCATTTTTGTTAAAAATCAAGAAGATAATTAAGTTTCACTTAAATTATTTATTTCGCTTATTCCCTTAACTCCAAAGAAGTTTGGCGGAGGTAGGTGCTGGTGACCGCTTAAGGAGCGGCAAGCAAAAGTGTTTAGTCCCCTCCAGATTCTTCCCTCCTCACCCGAACCCTCTCCCCCCGCAGGCGGGGGGAGAGGGGGAAATCTCGCCGGAAACCTTGCCGCAGTTCCTGCCATTTCCCCTCTCCCCCAATGGGGGAGAGGGGTAGGGGGAGGGGGGAAACTTATCTGTCACCCGGTCCCGGAACTACCTTGACTCAGTCGGAGTTAAGGGCATAAGCGGATTATTTATTTTTTAAGAGGGTGCGGCAGAAAGGGGGGCTTACATCTGATGGTTGGCAGGCAAACCCGGTCTCATTGACGTCTAGTCCTGGATTATGCCGCAGAAAAAGATGGGGAATAGCCTAACTGTTTGATATAATGCATGCCCATTTCTACAGACATTTTTAGACTTGACCGCTTGTAGTAATTGCGGACGTTGGGTGGATACGATGAAAGTTTTAAGGATGCTACTTCTGGCGAGCCTGATCTGGGGAGGACAGTCAGCCTGGGCGACATCCCTCGTTTCCCCTCATGCATCAACCGGCTCCGGCTCTCACCGTGGCACTGGGCGACCCCTGATCGCCGAAGCTGCCACCACCTTAGGCCAGGGTCAGATTCGGTTAGCCTCGACCTGGGGCCTAAGCTTCACCACGGCTAAGTTTAGCCCCAACTGGCAGCGGCTGAGCGCAGGCGGCGATTATACTACTCTTATAAATTTCTCTCATATCGGTTATGGGTTAACGGATAGACTTACTGTGGGAGTGGACCTCTCCTACATTCACAATTGGGCCAGCGATGTCAACGAGCCAGGGCCACACGGGGAGCGGTATGCCGATTTCGGCGGCGTGGGGGACCTATCACTTGCGGCAAAATATCTCCTCTGGCAAGAAACGAGGGTGTTCCCTGCTGTGGTGGCCCGTGTGGCCGCCATCTTTCCCACCGGCCACGCTGACCACCTCAATCCCGCCCGGTTGAACACTGATAACCTGGGTGGGGGCACCTATGGCCTCACCTTTGGTTTCAACTTCTCCAAGACCTTGAATAAGCTGGTACTTTCGGGCAATGCCTGGTACAGCACGGCCTTGACTTCAAGAATCGAACGACCAGAGAAACATTATTCTTTGCTCCAGGTGTCCGAACACGTCCATCCCCGGGACCGGGTATCATTGGCCCTGGCAGGAGAACTTAATATCACCCAAAAGTGGGTAGCGATGCTGGCGGTTTATAATTTTTGGGAAGTTCAACCGCTTTTCGGCCCCAAGGCCAACAATCCGGCGGGAGCCGTCTTTGGCATCGCACCCGGGATAGAATTTTTTCCCAATGATCGCTTGGGCTTCATGATCGGAGTGGCCCTGGACCTGGCGGGCAAGAACGCCTCCCAGAACATCATCCCGGTCTTCGATGTCAGTTATAAATTTTAAACCTTCTTCTCCCACCGGAGCAGGTGCTGGCCTGGGGCTAATAGGCCGCAGACTTACAAAGAATCTGCTCGCAAAGGGGGTGGTATGCCAACAATTTAGGGAAAATTACTTTTTCAGCGAAATTGGTGCTATCATGCCTTCCACAAGACAATTTGGTTACAAAAAAAGGAAACTTCCCGGGTTTATACTCGGGAAGAGGTATCCCGAAAACCATTTTTTACTGCGGTGGCTAAGGTTGCCGCATAATCTCGGCTAAAGGGTTTGCCCAGACTTTTCCAAGCACGGAGTTTGGAGATGAAAACTTTGTTAAGGACGATTGCCTTCGCCTTGGCATTTCTTCCCCTGATTATCGGCACGGACCCTGCCCGGGGGCAGGAAAGCCACCGGTTTTTCAACCATGGACGGGCCATCATCGATCCCACCCCGATACCGGGGCAGATGCCGGTGTCGGAACGGGTCATCCTTACCTTCTCCACCCTGGACTTTGATCTCCTCTGCGGCCTGACCGGAGCGGCGGACCCGACGCGCGAGATATGGAGCTGCCCTAGGCGAGAAGGATCCTGGCGGGGGAAGCCGGTGACCATTGTAGGACCGGCAATGGGCGCGCCTTATGCGGTCATGGTCCTGGAAATGCTCATCGCGCTAAAGGCCCGCATGGTCCTGGCCTTCGGCTGGTGCGGTTCCCTCCATTCCAAAGTTAGGATCGGCCACCTGGTGGTGCCCACCGCGGTGATCTCCGGGGAAGGCACTTCCCGGTATTATTCATCCGGCGGTGGGATGTCCAAGCCAGACGCCCAATTATGCGACATCTTAAAGGCCCGGTTAGCCGGCACCACAGCCACCTGGCATCAAGGCCGCCACTGGAGCACGGACGCCATCTATCGGGAAACCGTGGGCCTAGTGCGACACCACCAACAGCGACGCACTTTGTCAGTGGATATGGAGATGGCCGCGCTTTATGCCGTGGGTAAATTTCGAGGGGTCAAGGTGGCCGGGTTGCTGGCAGTCTCAGATGAACTCTTTACCCTGACCTGGAATCCCGGGCTTGACACCCCGGAGTTTCTTCAGGCCCGGGAATTAGGGGCTCAAGTGGTCCTGGATACCGCGGCGGCCTGGGAGGGGCAGTAAATGCCAAAGGGGTGCTTCCCGGGTAGAGCCCCCTCCAGCTATCCCATTGCAAAATCGGACAATTGGCGCATATTATAATCTAATCGGCACGCGTCAAGGAGATTTTCTCTATCCCTAGACCATTAGGAAACCTCACCGGTTTAAAGGCCCAGCAGTACCGGCGGCTGGGGCGCCATTATTTTTAGCAGAGTAGGAGAAGGGGGATGAGTCACCTCAGATGTTATCAGATCTGGCTTTGGGTGGCTCTGTTTATGTGGGGGTGGCAAAGCCCGGGGATGACCGCGGTTCCGAGGGAAGAGCCACCGCCGGAGACGGAGAGGCCGGCAGCGGGGATTCCTCTAATCACCGAACCCGCTCTGCCCATTTTGAAAGGGAAGTTGATCATTCAGGCTCAAATGTCTCTGGATTGCCTAAATGGGAGATTTAGCGGCAGCTGGAAACGGGAGAGTGCCGGGGGTGATTTCACTTTTCTCAATATGCCTGTCAGGTTTGACTATGGGATCGCCAAGGGGACCTCGGTGGCGGTGCGCATTCCGTATGTTAACAATTGGGCCAGCAATGTGGATCAACCGGTGCAGGGCCAGCGAAATGCGAGTTTTGGGGGCCTGGGAGATATAAGTTTAATCCTAAAACAACTGCTCCTCAAAGAAACCGACAATCGCCCGGTGGTCGCCGCCTACTTTGAAGTGGATTTTCCCACCGGGCATCACCGCCACCTCAATCCTGGACGTCTGAACACCGATCTACTGGGAAATGGAACTTACGAGTACACCGGTGGCTTCAACTTCTACAAAAAAATCAAGCCCTTTGATTTTTACGCCAACCTTTGGTACTCCATGCAAACTACGGCCCGCCGGGACATAGAAGGCCCGGCGGTGCAGAAGATCAATTTCAGGGATACAGTGACCCTCAACCTGGCGGCAGGATATCCTCTTAGTAAAAAGGTCACCTTTAACCTGGAGCTTTACAGCCAGTGGGATGGGGGCCGCCTTTTCGGACCCAAGGCCAACATATCCCCCGAGGCCCTCATGGGAATCCTACCGGAATTCGAATTCACCCTGAGCAAGCAGTGGACCCTGGCTGCTGGCGTGTCCCTGGACCTGTTCGGTAAGAACATCGAAATCAGGTACACCCCTATCGTTACCGCCATTTACAGCTATTGATCCAAGGAGGATAATGCTAGCACCCGTGTGTTTGACCGCCTGAAGTTGAGGGAAATTCCCCAAGGCGCAAGAAAACATTGATAAAATGCCATCTTATGGCTAAAATTATTTACAAGTATTTGGAATGAATCCGTCTTAAATGACAGAGGAGGTTATGGAGATTTTCAAAAAAGTGGCGGCGGTTCTTCTGGGTCTGGCTCTCATTCTTAGTTTCGGCAACATTCCGGCTTTCAAGGCTTAGGTTGGCAAGGCTTATGCTGCCTCCAGCAAAAAGGAGAGAGAGCGGGTGGCGGAACGGGAAGCTGCCGCGCAACACAGCCGCGGCCAAAGGCGCCAGCGGACTCTGCAACAGGCAGAACGGGGAGAGATTCAGCGACAGGCGTTGGAACAGCAGGAATTAAAAGAAAAGCGGAAGAAAGCGTAAGAAAAGACCCAAAAAAAATAACAACGTTACAGGGCGGCAATAAAACTTGAAAGCCCAGGGGAACAAATTTCCATGCCGAGAGCCGCAACCTCATTGCCCGGCTCTAGGCATTTTTACAGAACTGCTAAAAGCCCCCGAGAGATTAAGCTATAGACCCGCATGAGGGTGTGAAAAAGTTGCAAATCGGTGTTGACGGGCGTCTGGCCAATACCTATAATGCCGGTATTTTGGGCCCTTACCTCATCATCAGCCTGGAGGCCTTTCCCGCCTACCGGGCTTACGCCGATAAGAAGGGTGAGCATGCCGGGACGGAGCGCGAGCGGGAAAGGGAGCGTGAAGAGGCGGCTGAAGCGATGAGGTGCCCGCGCCGCCAGCGGGGCCTGGAGCAAGGGGAACGGGAAGGCCCGTGGCCGCCAGGTGCTAGAGGAGCAGGAAGAGGCCCAGAAGCGCAAAAGAGACGGATAAGGCCGGGAAATAGCGGCAACGCAGTCGGAGGGAGGCATGAGCCTCTCTTGCGTTGACTTAAACACCAAAAGGAGGTTGAGGTTATGAAGAAAGTTCTTGTGTGTATGCTGAGCCTGCTATTTGTGGTGGGGGTGACGGTGTCCCTGTCACACTATGCCTGGGCGAAAGAACAGCCGAAACCCG
>JAUXZG010000218.1 GCA_030694005.1 Desulfobaccales bacterium
ACAATTCTCTCTAAAACACAAAAGCCGCAAGCGGCTTTTGAATGACATAAGGGATAAAGGTTAGAATTATCGCACAGCACGATAAAAGTCTGCAATTTTTCATGCGCTGTATTTATTAAGATAAAACTAGTTAAATATGTACATGCCTATTAACAATTCTCAGTAATCGCCCATTCAATTCACTTGGAGGAGCGGTCAGTGACCGCGAACGGGTTCTTTTGCGGTCACTGACCGCTCCTACACAGGGTAGTGATCATTAGAATTATTCACATTAGGCCAACCTGAAAATAGTTCATAGGTATGAATATGTAAGGCGTAAGAATACCGAATCCAAACAAAAAACGAGCCCATCTTTGCAGATAAGGCTCGTTTAGGTTTAATGCTTGATTACCTTACATTACTGCAAAGTAAGCTAACATTACGTTAAAAATCGTAACGAATACCTGCAAACACTTGGCGTTGACGGCCAGCTACCTTACCATCAACACGGCTCACCAAGTACTCTTTATCAGCCAAGTTATGCCCACTCATGAAGTAGCTAACTTTAGAACCCACAGGTCTAAAGTTTACAGAAGCGTTAAGTAATGTATAAGCTGGGATTCTACCTTCCTGACCATCTAAGCTTTCAACAGTGGTATTGTCAGCATCTACGTATTGCTGGCTAACGTAATCCACACCAATACGTGCATCTAAACCAATTGGATGTTGATAGCCAAAGTTGACAGATGCAATATCACGTGGCGCATATGGCAAACGGTTGCCTTTTGTTGATTCATTCGTGTCTTTTTTGAATTTAGCTTTGAATAAATTAGTGTAATTACCCATCACATAAAAGTTATGTGGTGTATTGTAAATCGCACCAAAATCTACTCTTGCACCTAACTCAATACCAGTATTTTGCAATTCGCCTGCATTTACAAAATTACCCGCAGTTTGTTGAATCACAATCTCATCAAAATCAATATTAAATAGAGCCGCCTCAAACGCTACGCCTTTAAAATAGTTTGAACGTACGCCTATCTCGGTATTGGTACTTTCTTCTGCACGTGTAGCACTGATTGCATCAAGGCCAGCCAAATCATCAAAGTTAATATCTCTTGATGGACGTGGTGGCGCAAAGCCCCTATGAATCCCAGCAAATACAGTCGTATTTGCAATGCCATTCCATGTAGCGCCTAAGCCAGGCAATGTAACAGTTTGGCTATAGGATTTCTTAAAACCTTGAGGGTCACCTTCAGCTTGTAGTACATTGATAGTCTTTCTCACATCCTCAACGCGCACACCAGGTGTTAATGTCCAATCACCTAAATAAAAGGTATTTTGCGCATAATAGGATTTAGCTTCAATATCAATACGGATATCTTCTCTGAATGAACCGTTGGCTTTAGCCCAATTTAAATTTTGCGCAAGCGGATTTCCGTCACGGAATTGTTGACGCTTATTACCTTCTTCATGATATCTGAAGCCTACTACTGCATCACTATCAACACCAAATAACGAGTGTTTAAAGTCTAAGCGAGGTTCTATGCCCCAATAATCATAACTCCTTGGACGATGACGGCCGCCGCACTGCTCTGCGTTCGCTTCTGTTGCGACCCCTAAACCTTGACATCTATCCATCACTGAAAAACCTGTTTGGGTGCCGTTATTTAAAGTACCAGGCGCATTGATTTGTCTAAACGATGTTCTAAATGCATCCACATAATAAGCATTAGTGGTTAGTTTAGTTTTGTCATTAATGTCAAATAGATGAGTTAAATGTAGCGATTTACGTTCGTATTTAAATTGATCATTTTTGCCAGTTGGCGCTTGATATTTATCTTGAGCATACTCAAGTGCACCCAATCCAGTTTCAGAAACATGCGAATCTTCTTCGTAATAACCTACTTTGGCAATCAAGGTTTGGCTATCAGTTAAGTTGAGTTGACCTTTCAACATGATGTCTTGCATATCAAAATCGTGGTTATCGCGAATACCATCGCCTTTTTTCTGAATAGCATCAATCATGATGCCGCCACGCTCACCACCGTAACCAACATTCGCATGTAATCCAGTAAAATCATTGTTGCCAGCCATCGCGGAAACACTGCCTTCTACGCCATTTTTAGGTACTGGCTTCGTCACAAAGTTGATCATGCCGCCGACTGTTTGCGGGCCATACAAAATTTGACCTGACCCTTTTACCACTTCAATGCGCTGTACACGCTCAATCGGCGTTGTAAAGTGCGCAGAAGGATCGCCATAAGGCCCAAGATGCACAGGCATACCGTCTTCCAGCAACAGCGTGCGAGATGTACGACGAGGATCCAAACCGCGAACACCAATATTTACACCCAAACCGAAACTATTTTCTCCAACCACATGAACACCAGGTACATTATTCAATGCTTCCTGAACTGAAAATGGGCGACTCACGTCTAGTTCATCTTGATCGATTACGGCGTAAGATCCTGGCACAGTCTCCAACTTCTCTGGCAAGATACCTGCCACTTCTACTTTATCTAATTTTATTGATTCATCAGCATGGGCAAATGTCACCATGACTGAACATGCAATAGCTACCGCAATTGCGCTTTTTTTTCGGTTAAGATTCTTTATCATTCAATTACTCCCAGGACTATTGCAAAAAAATTGTGTCATATATTTTTATGGACAATAAATAAAAGCATTTTTTATACCAACTCAATTCTGAAAGTAATTTCATAACCTATTGAGAACTTTGCACGAAGCTAATTTAAGTGTAACTTTGTATAAATCTCAAGAAATCTGGCATTCCCGCGAAGGCGGGAATCCAGTTAAGTTATTGATTATCCTAGATTCCCGCCTTCGCTGGAATGACGAAGGTGATAGGTTTTTGGGTTAAATAAGTACTCGTGCAAAGTTCTCATACGATTTTTTTTATTGAAGAAATAAATTCAAAAGATAACCCATCAATACCATAACAACTCAATGTTGGTTGATATGAACCATAATATGAAGAACATCAACCACCAAGTGAAGCATTTCAACCAAAAAAAATAATGTTTAGAGAGTTTTGCGCGAAGCCGACTTGTTGCTAAAAACGTTAACTTTGACATTCTGAGCGCTTGCCCCACAAATAGTAGCCTCGATGAAATGAAATGCATTCGAGGTGTATTGTGTGAACCCTTGATTCCGCTATGTCTCATCAAGGCTTGCTTGACCAATAGAACATCTGGCTATAACAACGAAACTTTTGCTTTACCTACCTGACTTTGCTAGACTGGTTTCGCTGTCCTGATTTATGGCTACGTTCTCAAGTATTTGGCTTTAATTTTTAACTTTTTCGTTCTTACAAAAGCATGCCATCATAAAACACTAAGCGACCACCATTATGTCTATTAAAGCCTCATGCAGTTTCCACAAAGGGCTACCCACTATTGCTTATTTGAAAGCCAATATCATATTGATGCGCCGGCAATTCGTTATTTTTGTTTTTCTATCGATCAATTGCATGATGGTAGATGCCGAAGAAAAGATTGAACTGAAGGCGATTACAGTGACTGGCCAGCAAGATGATGTCTCAACAAGGCGCGACGCCGCCACACAAAAAGTGATTATTGAGCGCAAAGAGATTGAAAGTCTCGGTGTATCCACCATTGGTG
>JAUXZG010000219.1 GCA_030694005.1 Desulfobaccales bacterium
AGGGGCCTGCGGCCCCTGCCCCAAACCCCCAAGGCCAACCCCTTATTTCATTATTATAATGTTATTTTTCAAAAGGGAGCCTTTGTCGACATTGCCCCCATTTGCACAAGTGATGCCCCCTAACAAGCTCTGGCCCTCGTCAACCGGGGGTTGAAACCTTGATGATAAAAAATATCATTGTTTTAAATAGTTAACCTGGTTATCAACAAAATTCACCGCAGTTATTATTACAATTAAATTATCTTTAAAACTGTTAGGAGAAATTTAACATGAGGGTACAGATCGAGCGGGAAATTTTGTTGAAAGGGGTGGCCCGGACCCTGGGAGTGGTGGACCGACGGGGCACCATGCCCATTTTGAGCCATTTTCTCCTGAAAGCCGAAGGCTCTCAGGTGCAGATCGCCGCCACCGATCTGGAGGTCAGCTTCCGGGGCCTTTATCCGGCTCAAGTGTCGGAGCCCGGCGCCCTCACCCTGCCGGCTCACTATTTCTTTAACCTGGTCAAAGAGCTTCCTGGGGAGACCCTGGATCTGACCGGCACCGAAAAATCCAACCTGCAAATCCAGGTGGGCGAGTCCCGTTATCAACTGCTGGGCCTGCCCGCGGACCAGTTTCCGCCCATTCCGGAAATTACCGAGGAAAAACTGGTTCCGATCCAAAGCCCCCTGCTCAAAGAGATGATCGAAAAGACCATTTTCTCCGTATCCGGCGATGATTTGCAATACCATCTCTCCGGTATTTTTTGGGAGCGGGTGGAGGATGACGGGGCCTTACAGCTCAGGATGGCCTCCACCGACGGCCACCGCCTCACCCTTATCCAGCGGCCCTTGCCGGAGTCCGAGCAATTCGCCATCTCCGAAGGCATTCTCATCCCTAGAAAAGGGGTGGCGGAAATCGTCCGCCTGTTGGCCGAAGAAGAACAGGTGGCTTTGGGGCTGAGCAGCAAAAGCCTGGCCCTTAAGATGGATGATAAATACCTCTTTATCCGCCTGCTGGAGAAAAAATTTCCCGATTATCGCCGCATCATCCCGGAAAGCTTCACTTACCGTTTTGCCATGAGCCGCAAGGACTTATTTGATACCTTGAGGCGCATTTCTCTGCTATCCACGGACCGCTTCAAAGGGGTGATCCTGAAGCTGATGCCGGACACCCTGGAGGCCACCTTTAATAACCCGGAAGTGGGGGAGGGGCGGGAACTTATGCCCCTGACTATGGAAAGCGGCGACGGGACCCAGCTTCCCCTGGAGATCGGCTTCAACGCCCGTTACCTCATGGACCCTTTGAATATGATGACCCAGGACACCGTCTTTTTGGAGGTGAACGACCGGGACCGCCCCTGCCGCCTCCTGGAACAGGGGGACCCCCACTACTTCAGCATTATTATGCCTATGAGTTTGTAAAAGACGGTTTTCGGTTTCTGGTTTTCAGTTTTCGGTAAAAGGAACTAGGGTGCGCCCGGCGCACCATTGGTGGCTGCCTCACCACTTGTTTCCGGCACTAATATTAAGGAAGACCCAGTGGAAGATAACAAAGCCTTAAAGCGTTTCGGGGAACGCGTCGGTTACACCGAGGCGGATTTGGCCCATTTTCAGGCAGGAGACCCGAGGCTTCGGCAAATGGAGAGGCTGGCCCGGGCCGCGGCCCGCTACTCCATCCAGGCCGAGGTGGTGCGGGCCCGGAACTGCAATTCCGGATATCAGGAGGGCGATAAATTTATTCTGGACGTTAACGGCAATTTCATCACCAAACTCTGTCCCCCAAGACTGTGTGTTTACGCCATGTCGCAGTTGGTGGTGCCGGTGGCCCTCATCAACGAGCGACTAAGCGAAGGCCTTGACCCTAACCAATTCCATTTCATGCATTATGTCAGATGCCTGGATGTGGGCGTAGAATGTTCCGGGTATGGGGAGGTGATGCTGAGGATACAGGTAGTTCCTAGAGTGAAAAAATCTTAAGGTTCAAGGATTAATATATGGCCCGGATCGGCATAATTACCTGCTCCAATTGCACCCAGGAGTGTAACTGTGCTTCTGTGGTGTGTTTGGGGGACCTGAGGAAGCGCCGGGGGTTTTTTGCTCCGTATCCTCATGATGAGCCTTTGGAATTGATTGGCATCATCAACTGCGCGGGTTGTCCCACCGCCGCCGCCCCGGAAAAGATATTACGGCGGGTCCGGGCCATAGCTGAATTTAAAGTTGAGGCGCTGCACCTTTCCTTTTGCATGACGGCAATTTGTCCCTTTATCAATAAATACGTGCAGTTGATTAAAAAGGCTTATCCTAAAATAAAATTAGTTATGGGTACGCATCAACCCACAGAAAAAGAAAGATTCACCAGCGGTGTAAAAGAACTTTTATGTCAAACTCTGGCAGCGCCCCAGACCATGAGCGACATGATTAAAGGCACCATTAAGATTCCTCAAAAATAAGTTTGGTTTCCAAGAAGGAGTAAAGCATTGTCGGATTTTCAGCTTTCCCCGGACGACGCCGTAAAGGAATACGGCGCCGAGCAGATTCTTGTCCTTAAAGGCCTGGAGCCGGTGCGCGAGCGGCCGGCCATGTTCATCGGCAATACCGCGGCGGAAGGCCTCCACCACCTGGTCTATGAAGTGGTGGACAACTCCATTGACGAGGCCATGGCGGGCCATTGCACCGAAATCAAAGTGAAAATTCACCCGGACAACAGCGTCACCGTGGAAGACAACGGCCGGGGCATCCCGGTGGACCTGCACGCCGCCGAGCAGTTGCCCGCGGTGGAGGTGGCCATGACGCGGCTGCACGCCGGCGGCAAGTTCGACACCGGGGCCTACAAGGTGTCCGGCGGCCTCCACGGGGTGGGGGTCTCGGTGGTGAACGCCCTGTCCGAATATCTGGAGGTGGAGATTCGCCGGGAGGGCAAGGTCTACCATCAGCGCTATGAACGGGGCAAAACCCAAACCGCCCTGACCGTCACCGGCAAAACCAAGCGCCGGGGCACCAAGGTGACCTTCCGCCCGGACCCCCAGATCTTTGAGGACCTCAACTTCTCCGACGACCTTTTGGCCCAGCGCTTAAGAGAACTCTCCTTTCTGAACGGCGGGGTGCGCATCCTGCTGGAGGATGAGCGCAGCGGCCGCAAAAGCGAATACCTCTATGAAGGCGGCATAGTCCAGTTTGTGGAATTTTTAAACCGCAACAAAAACCCCATCCATCCGGAACCCATTTATCTCACCGGCGGCAAGAACGGCATCCAGTTGGAGATCGCTCTTCAGTACAACGACACCTACAACGAGCAGATCTTCACCTTCGCCAACAATATCAACACCCGGGAAGGAGGCAGCCACCTGAGCGGCTTCAAAGCCGCCCTCACCCGCACCATCAATCAATATATGGCCATTAGCGATCTCCCCAAGAACCTCAAAAACAGCCACCTCCAGGGGGAAGATGTGCGGGAAGGGCTCATCGCCATAATCAGCGTGAAGTTGCCCCACCCCCAGTTCGAGGGCCAGACCAAGACCAAGCTGGGCAACAGCGAGGTCAAGGGGCTGGTGGAAAACCTGGTTTATGAAAATCTCCTGGCTTATCTGGGGGAAAACCCGGCGGTGGCCAGGCGCATCCTCGGCAAATTGTTGGATGCCGCCCGGGCCCGGGAGGCGGCCCGCCGCGCCCGGGACCTGGTGCGCAAGAAAGGCGCCTTGGGAGATATGACCCTGCCGGGCAAGCTGGCCGACTGCCAGGAACGGGACCCCAGCCGCCGGGAGCTTTACCTGGTGGAGGGCGATTCCGCCGGCGGCTCCGCCAAACAGGCCCGGGACCGGCGCTTCCAGGCCATCCTGCCGCTCAAAGGCAAGATCATCAATGTGGAAAAGGCCCGCTTTGAAAAGATGCTGGAAAACCCGGAGATCCGCACCCTGATTTCCTCTTTGGGATCCGACCTGTCCAAAGAGGAACTCGATCTGGAGGGCCTGCGCTACCACAAAGTCATCATCATGACGGACGCGGACGTGGATGGGGCCCACATCCGCACCCTGCTGCTGACCTTTTTCTATCGCCAGATGGGACCCATGGTGGAAGGCGGGTACCTTTACATCGCCCAGCCCCCCCTCTACCGCCTCACCCGGGGGAACGAAAAGACTTACCTCAAGGACGACTCTGAATTCAAAAAATACCTGATTCAACGCGGTATAGAGAAAAAGCGCCTGCGCCTGTCCCCGGGCCGCACCCTGGAGGGCCAGGCCCTGGCCCAGGCCCTGGAAAAGGTCTTCGCCTACCAGGAATATCTGGGCCGCTTTGAAAAAAAGGGCCTGCCCCGGGAAATTTTACGACTGCTCCTGGATAAGGGGCTGGTTTCCAAAGAGGTCTTGCGCAATGAAAGCCAGCTGGAGGCCTTTGTCCAGGCGCTGAATGCCCGCCCGCGCTGGACGGCCCATCTCGAGCCGGACGAAGAGCACGATGCCTGGACGATCCTTATCGCTCTTAAAGCGCGAGATGTGGGGAAGATGCGCATTGACTGGGACCTGCTGGGCGGCAGCGACTTCCAGGCCCTGGTGAAGCTGGACCAGGGGCTGGATGACTTTAAATCCCCACCCCACCTTCTGGAATTTAAAGACCAAAGCCGAAAATTCCCTAACCTGGAAGAACTGGTGGCCTTTATCCTGGAGGAGGGGCAAAAAGGCAGCACCATCCAGCGCTTCAAAGGCTTAGGCGAAATGAACCCGGAGCAGCTCTGGGAAACGACCATGGACCCGGAGACCCGCACCCTGCTCAAGGTGAGAATCGAAGACGCGGCTGAGGCCGACCAGATCTTCACCATCCTCATGGGCGACAAAGTGGAACCCCGCCGCGAATTTATTCAGAACAACGTCCTTGAATTGAGCGACCTGGATATTTAACTTGTGGAGGGAGGGCCAGGGGTCTGAGACCCCTGCCCTCCCCCAAAACCCTCACCCCAAACCAAGGAGAATTGCTATGCATCGCAAAGCCAGTTTCCGAATTTTCGTGACGCGGCGGGAAATGCTCTCCGTGGGGGATGTTCCGGACCACACCTTGATGCTCACCGAGATGGAAGGAGAGCCCATTGAGTACACGCCCGGGGTGGCCGGCAAATTTGTGTCCCGCCGCAGCGTCGGCTTTCACGACCGCATCAAAGGGAGCGGCCCCATGCAGGGGTATGCCACTACCATCTATGAACACGGCGCGGTCTACTCCCGCTTTGAGGGCAAAAGAGAAAAAGGCGTTACCAGCGGCAAATGGAAAGTCTATAAAGGGATTGGCAAGTTGAGCAAACTCAAAGGGAACGGCACTTTTGCGGTAAAACCCAGCAAAAAGTCCAGCGAGTTTATCTTGGAGATGGAAGGGGAATACGAATTATAAGGTGGAAGGGTAAAATTGAACTGCATGGCCTGTTCCAGGTGCGGCACGTCCATGGCGGCCGCGGACGCCCGAGATTATGCCGGCCAGGTGATCTGCGAGGACTGCTATATGGAGGCCCTGAGCCCGTTGCGCACCTGTGATCCCTGGGCGGTGCACCTGGCCCCCGCAGCCTCAAAGACAGCCAGGGCAGGCATCAGCTCACGCCCCGGCAACAGCGGCTGTACGACCTGGTCAAGGAAAAGGGGGAGGTGTCCGTTCCCGACGCGCCCCGGACCCTGGGCCTGAAGGAAGACGAACTGCGCCGGGAGTTCGCCCCCCTGCGCCACATGGAGTTGCTTAAGGCCACCAAGAGGAAACACCTAATCCTCATCACCCTGTTTTGACCGAGCCCATCACCGATCTGGATTATGCCTTACTCCGCCGCGTGGCCCGGGGCGAAGCTCCGGCCCTGGCGGAACTTATCCGCCGCCATCAGACCCGCGTTTATCAAATCGCCTACCGCTTGCTGAAAGACCCCCTGGAGGCAGAAGACGCCGCCCAGGAGGTCTTTATTAAGGTTTACGAAAATGCCCACCGCTTCGAGCCCAGGGGGGCGGTGGCCGCCTGGCTCCACCGCATCACCGCCAACCATTGCCTGAATCTCCTCCGGCAGCGCCACCCCCAGGAATCCCTGGACCAGGAAGGCGCCTTCCCGGTGACGGATCCCGGGGGCACCCCCCTGCAGGCCCTGGAAAAGCTGGACTTAAGGCAGAGACTGGAAGCATTGCTGGAGGCCCTGCCGGAGAACCAACGCCGGGCCCTAATGCTCAAGCAGTACGCCGGTCTTTCCTACCAGGAAATTGCTAAAGAAATGAACCTCAGCCCCCAGGCGGTGGACGGCCTCTTAAAACGCGCCCGCCAATTCTTAAAAAAGGCCCTGCAGGATTATCTGGGATAAGTTAGGGGAGGTAAGCCACCCCGTGCCCCCATAATTATTTTTCGCCCCCATCCGGTTTTATATTAAGATAGCCCCATGAAGATCCACGAGCTCCTTACCGCCGCGCACATCGAACCGCGCTTTACGGCGCCCCCCGGGGAGGTGCTCAAGGCCATACTGGAAATGGTGTGCTCTCGGGCGGTGCCCGCGGTGGCGCCAGACCGCTTTGAGGCCGAGGAGCAGAGCCTGATTCACGGCTATCTGGGCGAAGGTCTGGCCATCCTGCACAACCTCACCGAAGCGGTGGATCAGCCGGTCCTGGTTTTGGCCCTGGCCCCGGCCGGCGTGGAGGTAGGCGGCCAGCTCGCCCAGGTGCTGGCGGTGCTCATCTCGCCTATGAAGGAGAGCGGCTTTCACTTCCAGCTCCTCTCCAAATTGATTTCTCTTTTGCGTAACCCCGGCTTCCGCCGGCAGCTACTGGCCAAAGAGACCGCCGCCGACATCTGGCGGGCCCTCAAACTCCAGGAGGAATCCGGCCACGAGAACTACTGGGTGCTCTCTAAGGATGAGGTTCTGGAAGAGCTCCAAACCAACCTGAAGGGTCTCTCTCAGGAGGAAGCCCGGCACCGTCTGGCGGAGGTTGGCCCCAACCGTATCGAACGCCTGAGGCGCAAGCCTCTGATCCTGCGCTTCGGGGCCAATTTGGTTAACCTCTTCGCTCTGCTGCTCTGGGCGGCTTCCCTGCTGGCCTACGTGGCGAACATCGTGGAACTGGCCGCGGCCATTCCCCTGGTTATCTTGATAAACGCGGTCTTCAGCTTCTGGCAAGAGTACCGGGCGGAGAAGGCCATCGAAGCTTTGGAAAGGCTGCTGCCGACCCAAAGCCGGGTGTGGCGCGACGGCGAGGTGCGCCAGGTGGGAGCCGCGGACCTCGTGCCCGGGGACATTATTATCCTGGAGGCCGGAGACCAGATCCCTGCAGACGCCCGTCTCATCGAGGCCGACGATTTTAGGGTGGACAACAGCGCCCTCACCGGGGAGTCGCGGCCCGCCTACAAGTTCCACGAGCCGGTGGAGGACGGCCAGGAATTCTTGTGGATGGAGATGCCAAATCTGGTCTTTGCCGGCACCGCGGCGGTTTCCGGCACCGCCCGGGGAGTGGTCCTGGCCACCGGCATGGACACTCAGTTGGGCAACATCGCCTCCCTGACCCAGAGCGTGGAAGAGAAGCCTAGTCCGCTGCAGCGGGAGATGCAGGTGGTGATCAAATTTGAGACCGCGGTGGCCATCTGCATAGGCTTCGTCTTCTTCATGGTGGGGTTTCTCACCGGCAAGCTCACCATCTTTACCAGCATGATCTTCGCCATCGGCATGATCGTGGCCTTCGTGCCCGAGGGCCTGCTGCCCACCCTCACCCTCTCTCTGGCCATGGGCGTGCAGCGCATGGCAAAAAAGAACGCCCTGGTGAAAAAGCTGTCTGCGGTGGAGACCCTGGGGGCCGCCACGGTCATCTGCACCGATAAGACCGGCACCCTCACCACCAGCCAGATCATGGTGGCGCGCCTGTGGCTGGGAGGAGAACTCCTGGAGGTAACCGGCTCCGGGTTCCGGCTCGAGGGTCAGCTGCAATTGGGGGGTCAGGCGTTGCCACCGGAAAAGCTTCAAAGCCCCCTGATGGAGTTGTTCTTAAACTGCGCCGCCCTGTGCAACAACGCCGCCCTCACCGCCGCCGGCGAAGGGGTGGTGGGCGATCCCACCGAAGCCGCGCTCCTTACCCTGGTGGCCAAGGCGGGCCGGAAGGTTGAGGCTGTCCGCCGGGCCCAGCCCCGGCTCAAGGCCTTTCCTTTTGAGTCGGTGCGCAAGCGCATGAGCACCCTTAATTCTTCCCCCGAAAGGAAAACCCTCTGCTGGGTCAAGGGTGCCCCGGAAACCCTGATTCCCCGGTGCAGCAGGATCACCGACTGGGACGGCATAAGCCGCCCCCTCACCACCCAGGAGCAGGGCCGGCTTATCCAGGTATGCAACGACCTGGCCCAGAGGGGCCTGCGGCTCCTGGCCCTCACCTATAAGGAGGTGGAGACGCCGGAGTTGAGCTTAGCCCAGGCCGAAAGCGGCCTCAGCTTTTTAGGGATCAGCGGCATGATGGACCCGCCCCGGCCGGAGGTGCCCCCGGCCATAGAGAAATGCCGGAGCGCCGGCATTCGCCTTATTATGGTTACCGGGGATTACGGGGGCACGGCCCTGGCCGTGGCCCAAGAGATCGGCATGGTCCTTGACCCCCGCACCCCCCTGCTCACTGGAGACCAGGTCTCTCGCATGTCTGAGGTGCAACTGAGGCAAGTCCTCAAGGGCAAAGGCGACCTGATTTTTGCCCGCACCTCCCCGGAGGAGAAACTGCGTATCGTCATGGCCCTGCGTAACCTGGGCGAGGTGGTGGCGGTCACCGGAGACGGGGTGAACGACGGCCCGGCCCTGAAGGCGGGAGACATAGGGGTGGCTATGGGGAAAAGGGGCACGGAGGTGAGCAAAGAGGCGGCCACCATGGTGCTGGCGGATGATAACTTTACTTCCATCGTGGCCGCCATCGAGGAGGGCCGGGCTGTCTATGCCAACATTAAAAAATTCATCACGTACATTTTAAATAGCAATATCCCCGAAGCAGTGCCCTTTGTCCTGTTTGTGCTCTTTGGCATCCCCCTCCCTTTGAATATCATGCAGATTCTGGCGGTGGACCTGGGCACGGACCTGCTGCCGGGACTGGCCCTGGGGGCTGAGCCGCCGGAACCAGGGATCATGGACCGTCCACCCCGCTCCCGCCAGGCTCGCCTGATCGACCTGCCCCTGGTCCGGCGCTGTGTCTTTTTGGGATTGTTGAATACTCTGGCGGCTATGACTTCCTACTACTTTGTCTATTTTACGGCAGGCTGGCGCCCAGGTCTGGAGATGGTGGCCAGCGGCCCCCTCTACGCCCGGGCCACCACCATGTGTCTGGCGGGAATTGTCGCCGCCCAGATCGGCAATGCCCTGGCCATTCGCACTGACCGGGAATCCATTTTCAAGATCGGTTTCTTTACTAACCGGTTGTTGCTGGGGGGGATAATTTTCGAGGTCCTTATCCTACTAGCCCTGAGCTACCTCCCGTTTCTGCAGCGCCTCTTCGGGACTGCCCCCCTCCATGGCAAGGATTTTCTCTTCCTGCTGATCTTTCCGCCCATCATGCTTCTGGCCGACGAACTCCGCAAGGCCTGGGTGCGCCGCCGGGAAAGACGGGGACGGGAGTAGGTTTTTGGGGGAGGGCCAGGGGCCGGTGGCCCACCGACAATCCTCCCCCAAACCCCCACCCCCTTCTGCGGGTTGGGAGGGGGGTGTGGGGGGAGGGCCAGGGGCCTGAGGCCCCTGCCCTCCCCCCACTCTCATCACTTGCCGGTGAGCTCCTTTACCTCTTTCTTGCCGTGCGCCATTTCCGCCACCTGCTCTGCGTCCAGGCGCAGGAGCATGGTCTGGAACTCCGCCACATGGGTCTTTTCTTCCTTGGCGATGTCCAAAAAGACCTTCTTGATGTCTTTATTGGAGGTCAAGGCCGCCAGTTGCTCGTAGAGGTTGATGGCGTCCAGTTCGGCGATCATGCCGATGCGGAGGATCTCCTGGTCCAGGGCCTCCTTGTTGATTTTGCTAAAATCTACGGGAATCTGTGATAACATGGGGTCCTCCTTTAGGGCCGGAAAGGGGCTTAATCATTCCGGCTGGTGTTAGACAAATTAAGCATGAAGACCTTTGGGGTCAAGGAGCACTCCTGTTCTCTGTAAAGGGGAAATTTGGCCGGGGCAGGCGGGGGCCATAGGCCCCGCCTGCCCCTGCCCCTTCTGCGGGTTGGGTGGGGGGCTTGGGGGGAGATTGTAAGAGGGCCTCAGGCCCCTGGCCCTCCCCCCAAACTTCCTCCACAAAAAAATCCAGGCCGCGCCGTTTTTCGCGGTTTCGGGTGTTTAATAATTAACGGCTGGGTTTCTTTAGGAGAAGGGAAGATGCAGGTAAAGTGTGAGGAAGTGCGGGAGCAATTGTCCACCTGGCTGGACGGCGAGCTGGCTGAGGAGGGGCGCGCTCAGGTGGCGGCCCATCTGGCCAGTTGCGCCGCCTGCCGCCGGGAGCTGGCTCAGCTTACCGCTCTGAACGCGGCCCTGGCTGGTCTGGCGGCGCCGGTGCCTTTTGGGCTGGCCGAGCGGATCCTGGCCCGGGTGCAGCCTCGCCGCCGCTATTGGTGGCAAAACCTGGCCCTGGCCGCGTCGCTGGTCATGGGCATCGTTTTAGGAGGCGTCCTGGCCCAGGATTTTTACCCCAGGTCGGCCAGCGGCACGGGCGCAGAAATCGCCGCGCTGGAGGACTTCCACGACTTTCCCCAGGGGTCTTTGGGTGCCATTTTAGTCTCCTACCAGTCGGAAGAAGGTAACGGCACATGAAGCGGAACTGGCTGCTTTATCTGGTAATCTTTTCCCTGGCTCTCAATGTGGGGACCATCGGTACTTTGGTTTACTTGCGCTATTTTGACCAACAGCTGGCGGCCCCCCCGGAGGGCCAGCCGCCTTTGCCCTTAAGGCAGCTGTGGGGCGCTCTCAATATGGACCCGGACCAGCGGCAGGCCTTGCGGGGCCTGCTTCCCGAGCATCGGCGCCGGGTCATGGACGTCAGGGGCCAGTTAGCCCAAAAACGCCAGGAGCTGTTTGACCTGGTTAAAGGAGAAGCTCCGCCCTGGAGCGCCATTCAGGCCAAAATCCAGGAGATCAGCGCCTTGCAAGGCGGGCTGGAAGAGGAGATGGTGCGTTTTCTGCTGGAAGTTAAAAAGCACCTGAGGCCCGAGCAGCAGGCGGCGTTTGCGGACCTGGTGCAACAACGCTTGGTCAAGCCCTGGGGCGGCCGGGGCGGCCCCCCCGGGCCCCCTCACGGCTGGGGCCGGGGTATGGGTCCGGGGCCCATGGGTCCGGGCCCCCATGGCCCCATGGGGCCGCCGGCTGAGTCCCCCAAGTAATTGTCAAACAAGGAAAATAACCTAAGGAGGACCTGCATGGAAAATCTGCGATGGCTGGCAACCTGCCTGGCTGTGGCCCTGGCCGGGATAATAATCTGGACCGAGGCCGGTTTTGCCCAGGGTCGAGGTGCCGGTCCCCGGGGGCAGGCTAACCAGGGCTACCAGGGCGAACAACTGACCCGCGGTCCCAATTACCAAAACTGCCCTAATTACCCGGCTTACCAATATTGCCCCCAAAACCCTCAGGGGCAGGGAAATAACCCCCAGGGCCGCCGGGGTCCCAGGCGGGGCGGCCGGGCCATTCAGCCCACCCCCCAAACCAACCAAACCAATCCTCCGGAAGCAACCCAATAACCTGAGCCAACCGCCCCCGCCTCCTTCCCCCCTTAGGCGGGGGCGGTTTTTTCAGGAAAGCCACAGGCTAATCGCCGGCACCGCCGCCAGCCCAGGGGAAAACCCCAAAATTGGCGGGAAGGATCAAACCATGAAAGAACATGGATTCAAGGCCTTGGCCAAAACTATTTTGGCCCGCGCCCCCATCGTGGTTTTCTTTGTCATGGCCTTCGAAGTCATGATCATGATCAGTCCGTTTGCCTTTTTCTTCTATTCGGTTTTTGCGCCGTTTTTTAATTTTCTTGGGCAGCATGCCGCCACCAAATGGACCACCACGTTTTTTTTACCTCACATGATTTTACCACCCACGCTTTTTCTTAAAACTGTGCGAGTACTGGGGTCGATTTTCTTTCTGGTGGGCTTTTTTACTTTCCTGGTCTGCGCGGCTCAGGTTTATCTCGGCAAGATATTTCATTGGGGCATAGCGGCCAAAGGCATATACAAATATATCCGTCATCCGCAATATCTTGCCCTGGGGGTTTGGGGTATGGGCATGGCCATCCTCTGGCCCCGCTTTATCGTGTTGGCTACTCTGGCCATCATGTTCATTCTTTATTATTTCCTGGGCAAGGACGAAGAAAGAAGAATGTTGCAGGAGTATGGAGACTCTTATGAAAGATATCTGCAAAACACCGGGATGTTTTTACCGCGAGTCATCGAGACCCCTTTGGCGTCCCGGTTCCAGCGGCTAATTCCGGCAGTCTCGCTCAGATATGCGGTCATACCCGTAATGATTGTGACGGGCGTCTTGGGAACAGGTTTCTTCTTGAGGGCGGTGACCTTGCGTTCCCTGCCCCTAACGTCGCAGCAAAACATCGCCATTGTCCCCATTCTGCCTGAAGATAGCCGCTGGGGGGGCGAGGTCCTCAACAGTATTTTGGCTGGCGCCGCCTCAGGCAAACTTTCTTTTATTAAAAGTGACAAAGAATATCTGGGTTACCTGATGCCGGTGGATTATGTCATGCAGGGCATGATTGCGGACACCGGGGGCCACTTTCATTTACATAAGCAGCATCATACGGTGGCCTTGATAGTGGACTGGGTACTGCACCCTTTTGAACATTTGCGCCGCCCGCCTGCGGCTATGATGGCCAAGATGCATAAGGTTGATGCCAAGATAGCCCGCAGGCACCACTGCCCCCTGGGGATCAACCAGGCCGATAGGGATTGCGATACCTGCACCTTTAGAAGGGTCATTTTCGTGGAAATAGAGC
>JAUXZG010000220.1 GCA_030694005.1 Desulfobaccales bacterium
CCAATTCCCCCTCCCCAAATCCTTTTTGTTGGGCGGGAGACGGGGGGGCCGCCGGCCCCGCCTTCTCCGGCCAAACTTAAGGGATTGGGGGAGGGGGAATGGGGGAGTTTTTTGTAAGGGTAAGGGGCTGTGACCCTTAACCCCCTCCCCCAATAACCTTCCAACCTCTCCCCAATTTCACCACCCCCTGGATTTTTCCTTCCGGAGTTATTAAATTGATAATGATTTCGCATTGCTGGAAGGGTACCCATGCATCGTTTGATCAAGATCAGGATTATCCGTGACTTTGAGCGTCTGGAAGAGCGGGTACGCCGCTGGGCGGACAATCTGTTGGCATTTGATGAGACCGGAGCCTCCTTTCGCCCGGCCGCCGATTTTTTCGAGACCTCCCAGGGGCTGGTGCTGCGCCTGGAAGTGGCCGGGGTGGCTAAAGAAGATCTGTCTCTGACCCTGGCAGGCCACGAGCTGGTAATTAAGGGGCGACGGCGTCCCCCGGCTTCGGAAGGTATAATTCGTTTTCTCCATGTGGAGATCGGCTTCGGCGCCTTTGAAAGGAGCTTCAAGCTTCCCATACCCATTGACCCCCAGGGGGTGCGGGCCAAATATCTGGACGGCGTCCTGGAAATGTATCTGCCCCGGCAAAAACCCCAAACCCGGCGCATCAAAGTGAAAGAAGTGCCTGATGGCGAATAATTTGAGAGGTGAGATTAAACATGACTTTGAACCATGAAGATAACGATTCCCCGGTGCTGGAAGGCAAAGACACTCCACCCAGCCCCCGGGTGCTGCCTATATTGCCGGTTTCGGAATTGGTGTTGTTTCCACGGATTATCATGCCCCTGGCCCTGTGGGAAGAATCGGCCCAGACCCTGATAAATGAGGTTCTCCTTAAAGACAAGACCATGGGGATTCTGGCCAGCCGGGAGGCCAAGCCTGCGGGCTACGGCCCGGATAACCTCTACCAGGTAGGCACCGCGGCCGTGATCTTAAAGATGCGCAAACCCGAAGACGACTCGGTGCGCCTGCTCATCCAGGGCCTGTATCGCTTTAAGGTGGAAAACTGGGTTAGCCTGGAGCCTTACCTTACGGCCCAAATAACCCCTCTGGTTGAGGACTACGAGCCCGACCTGGAGATGGAAGCTCTGGTCTCCAATGTCAAGGGACTTTTCCTGAAGATGCTGGAGTTGTCTCCCTATCTCCCGGCGGAGCTGGGCGCTCTGGTGCGGGAGCTGGGCGACCCCCGGGTCCTGGCCGATGTCACCGCGGGCAGCCTCAATATTTCCAAAGCGGACAAACAAGGGCTGCTGGAGACCATCAATGTTAAGGAGCGCCTGCGCCAGGTTCTGACTTTCATCAACCGGGAACTGGAGATCCTGGAACTGGGCAAAAAGATCCAGTCCCAGGTGCAAGGGGAGATGGAGAAAGGCCAGAAGGATTATTATCTCAGGGAGCATATCAAGGCTCTCCAAAGGGAGCTGGGGGAAACCGATGAACGCACCCGGGAAGTGGATGAGCTGCAGTTCCGGCTGGAGGAGGCCGGGCTGCCCCCTCACGCCCTGAAAGAGGCGGAAAGGGAACTGGCCCGCCTCAAGCGCACCCCGCCCACCTCGCCGGACCACCAGGTCATCCGCAATTACCTGGAATGGATGATCGAACTGCCCTGGAATACCGCCACCGAAGACAACCTGGACCTGGGCCAGGCCCGGGCCATCCTCGATGAAGACCACTACGACCTGGAAAAGGTGAAGAAACGTATCCTGGAATATCTGGCGGTACGTAAACTGAAACCTGATATGAAAGGCCCCATCCTGTGCTTTGTGGGGCCGCCGGGCACCGGCAAGACCTCCTTGGGCCGTTCCATCGCCCGGGCCCTGGGCCGCAAGTTTTTGCGGCTGTCCCTGGGCGGGGTGCGGGATGAAGCGGAAATCCGCGGCCACCGCCGCACCTATGTGGGGGCCTTGCCCGGGCGCATCATCCAGAGCCTGCGCCGGGCCGGCTCCAACAACCCGGTCTTTATCCTGGATGAAGTGGACAAAATCGGCGCGGACTTTAGGGGCGACCCCTCCTCTGCTTTGCTGGAGGTGCTGGACCCGGAGCAGAACTCCACCTTCTCCGACCACTACCTGGAAGTGGAATTCGACCTCTCCCAGGTGATGTTCATCACCACCGCGAATCTCCTGGACCCGATCCCACCTGCCCTGAGGGACCGCATGGAGGTACTGGAACTAACGGGCTACACCGAGGAAGAAAAGCTGGAGATTGCTTTTTCCCACCTGATTCCCCGGCAATTAGAGGCCCACGGCCTGAAGGCGGGGCAAATCAAAATACCCGCGGACACCATCCGCCGCCTGATCGCCTTTTACACCCGGGAGGCGGGCTTGCGCAATCTGGAGAGGGAGATCGCCGCGCTCTGCCGGGGGGTGGCCTGGGAAGTGGCGGAGGGCAACAAGACCAAGGTAAAAATCAAGCCGGACGACCTGCCTCAATACCTGGGCCCGCCCCGTTTTTTTAGAGAAGCGGCCCTGGACCACCCGGAACCCGGGGTGGCCACCGGCCTGGCCTGGACTCCCAGCGGGGGCGACATCCTGTTCATCGAGGTCCTCAGGATGCCGGGGAGCGGGAACCTTAAGCTCACCGGCCAACTGGGCGAGGTGATGAAGGAGTCGGCTATCGCGGCTATGAGTTATATGCAGGCCAAGGCTGATAAAATTGGAATTTTAAGAGTCCCTGGACCATCATACTTTAAAGATTATGACATCCATATACATGTACCTGCCGGAGCCATTCCCAAAGACGGACCATCTGCCGGTCTGGCGCTGTTCATCGCTTTGGTATCATTATTTGCCAACCGTCCGGTTAAGAAAGGCCTGGCCATGACCGGCGAAATTACCCTGAGGGGCGACGTCCTGCCCGTGGGCGGCATCAAAAACAAAGTCCTGGCCGCCCACCGGGCCGGCATCCAGGAAGTCATCATCCCGGCCCTAAACGTTGTGGACCTGGAAGAGATTCCCCCGGCCGTGCGCCAGGACCTGACCATCCACCCGGTGGCCCGCCTGGATGAGGCGCTTAACCTCGCCTTTCCGACCGGGGGCGGGGGGTAAAAAGTTTGGGGGAGGGGGCCAGGGGCAGAAGCCCCCCTGACAATCCTCCCCCAAAACCCCTCCCCCCAACCCCTTGAGGTTTCTGGTGGCACAGGCTTCCAGCCTGTGCTATTAAACAGGTGGGAACTTGATTCCGCCTACCTTCTGGAGGTGCGTAAATGGCCGTCTTCACCTGTGAAAAATGCGGCAAACCCGTGGATACCCGCTGCAAACCCAAGAAGTGCCCGGCCTGCGGCGAAACCGGCAGCATGTGCAAAAAAGAGGTGACGGCTCCTAAAAAGGGCAAAAACTAGGCAAGGGTTCAAGGCTGAATCGCGGCTTCAGCACTAAAACTTCATAACCGAAAACCGAAAACTGAAAACTGCCCTTATGATTTACGGTATCGGCGTGGATCTGGTGCGGGTGGACCGCCTTGCTAAAGCCATCGCCCGTTACGGCGACCGGTTCCTTAAGCGGATTTTCACCCCCCAGGAAATCGAAGCCTGCCAGGGGCGGACCTGGGCGGTGTCAGGTTTTGCCATGCGCTTTGCCGCCAAAGAGGCCTTCTCCAAGGCCCTGGGCGTGGGCCTGCGCCGGGGCGGCATCCGCTGGCGGGAAGTGGAGGTGGTCCCCGACTCCCTGGGCAAACCCGAAATTTTCGTCAGCGGCCGGGCCGCCCAACTCTGCCAACAGGCGGACATCAAAGGCCTGCACCTTACCCTCACCGACGAAGATAACCACGCCATCGCCGTGGTGATTTTGGAGAGATAAGGTCCTTGGGGGGAGGGTCAGGGAGCTGAGCTCCCTGCCCTCCCCCCAAACCCCCCTCCCAACCCGCATATGAGGGCCAGTAAAGTCGGGGCCCGAAG
>JAUXZG010000232.1 GCA_030694005.1 Desulfobaccales bacterium
TCTGCCTATCTAGGTTCGAATCCTAGTCCCCCAGCCACAAGCAAGCCGATATTTGTCACCATACTCCCCGGTAGCTCAGCTGGTAGAGCGGGTGGCTGTTAACCACTTGGTCGGCGGTTCGAATCCGTCCCGGGGAGCCACTAATTTTAACCCCTTGATTTTACAAGGGGTTTTTTGCTGCCCAGCCCGCTTCCGCCCACATGGAGAAGTCGCCGCGAGTCGGCCGCAGGTTTTTGCAGCTCCCCTGGCGGCTATTCTGACGTACTGGACTTCCTCGCCAAACTGCGGTATCTTCATCAGTTCCAATAACCAGAGGCCCCTCGGCCTCTTTTCGCCCTGGGGGAAAGACCTGGACTTGATGCCTGTCTGAAATAAGTTAATATATAAGCAAACTAGGAAATAAATAAATCTAGACAGTGGCGCCGCGTTATTAGAAGCTTGGATAAGATGAGCATTGCCGAGAGCAGGCCAGGAGATCATCCCCTTGAGCTTTGACTTTTCCGAAGAAGAGAGCGTGCGCTATTCCCGGAACCTCATCCTAGCGGAAGTGGGATGGCCTGGACAGCAGCGTTTTCGGTCCGGACGCGTGGCGGTGGTGGGAGCCGGGGGGATCGGCTCAGCCGCTCTTTTCTACATTGCCGCGGCGGGAGTGGGGCATATCGGCATTGTCGATGGCGACTCGGTAGAGCTTTCCAACCTGCAGCGACAGATTCTCCATCGTCTGGATGACTTGGGGCGGCGGAAGGTGGAGTCGGCCAGGGACGCCATCATGGCGCTGAATCCCCATTGCCAGGTAAAGACCTACGATACGCGGCTGCATCCGGCAAATATCCGTGAGGTTTTGCGGGGATATGATATTGTTCTCGACGCCAGTGACAATTTTGAGACGCGCTTTTTGGTGGCGGACTGCTGTTGGCTGGAGAAGATCCCGCTGGTTTCCGCCGCCGTCGCCGCGTTCCAGGGTTTGCTGCTGGTAGCGGACCCTGGCCCGGGGAATCCGTGTTATCGGTGTCTTATGCCGAAACCGCCTCCACCTTCACGGCAGGAGGGAATTCTCGGCGCGGTGGCCGGGGTTATGGGGTGTCTGCAAGCCATGGAGGCCTTGAAGCTCCTGCTGGGACGAGGCTCAGATCTGGTGCGCCGGATTCTCACCTATGACGCGCTGAAGAGTCGTTTTCACTCGATTAAGAGGGCGCAGATGCCGAACTGTCCGCTGTGCGGAGAGAACCCCAGCGTCACCGGCCTGGTGAACTCAGCCCGGTGAGAAGGGCGGTGCGGTTTAAACGTATCCAGGGAAAGCGCCGATGGTCCCGATGAAAACACTGATGAATAAAGACCCCTTGGTAATCGCCGGGCGCAGTTTCCGCTCCCGTCTCATGGTGGGAACGGGCAAGTTCCCCTCAGCCGAGGCCCTCAGCAAAGCGTTGCAAAGCTCCAAAGCGGAGATTGTGACGGTAGCCCTCAGGCGGGTTGACCTTTCTAAACCCCAGGGTGACAGTATCCTGTCCGTGCTTGACCCGGCAAAATACCTTATCCTGCCGAATACCTCGGGGGCGCGGACTGCGGAGGAGGCGGTGCGTCTGGCCCGCCTGGCCCGGGCCATGGGACTGCCGCCCTGGGTGAAACTGGAACTCACCCCTGAACCCCGCTACCTGCTGCCGGACCCGGTGGAGACGCTTAAGGCCGCGGAAATGCTGATTAAAGAAGGCTTTGTGGTTCTGCCTTATATCCAGGCCGATCCCATCCTGGCCAAGCGCCTGGAAGAGCTGGGCACGGCCACGGTCATGCCCCTGGGGGCCCCCATCGGCAGCAACCGGGGGCTGCGCACCCGGGACATGATCCGCATCATTATTGAGCAGGCGAAAGTGCCGGTGGTGGTGGACGCGGGTCTGGGCGCGCCCTCCCACGCGGCCGAAGCCATGGAAATGGGCGCCGACGCGGTGCTGGTGAATACGGCCCTGGCCGATGCCGCGGACCACGGCATGATGGCGGGCGCTTTCGCCTTGGCGGTGGAAGCCGGCCGCATGGCCTACCTGGCCGGGCTGGGGCCGGAGCGGGAGACCGCCGCGGCCTCCTCCCCGTTGACGGGGTTTTTGGAGTAGGGTTGTTTTATCTGCCTTTGGAAAGATGGGCCTCACGCAAAGACGCAAAGGCGCAAAGAAGCTAACATGTAGGAATGGAGGGTGGGCACTGCCCACCATTTCCTTTATTCGGTGGCACAGGCTTCCAGCCTGTGAATGCAGGGTGCGCACTGCGCACCCTTAAAGAACAGCCGAGGGCGGCTGTTCCACATTTAATTCCCCTCGTTCCCAAGTTGTACTTGGGAACGAAAATGGTTGCCAAGCTTAGCTTGGCGGGAAAATGCGTTCCCAAGTGCAACTTGGGAACGAGTTAGAAAAATATAACCGCACCGAGTGGAGGGGTCTTAATGAAGAAGCGCCTATTCGTGGATAGAGAGCACCCGCACGGTACGGTAGTGCTGAACTGGCACGGCACCCCGGAGAGCGAGTTCACCTATCTCGGCGAGGCGTTCCATCTAGTTGCTAAAGAGGCTGTCGCAAACCTTCGGAATGACCCTCTTTTCGGCTTGCACGGCTCTCCTATAAAAGATTTCCAAGCCTATCCTATCGTGTTTCTTTACAGACATGCGCTTGAGCTTTACATGAAGGCTGTTATTCTAATTGGCTCGCCAATGTTGGCTGTCAAAGGCAAAGCCAAGGTGGACAGGCAACGCCTTCTGAAAACCCATAGTCTCGAAGTCCTCAGAGGGGATATTGAGCGGATTTTCGAGGTATATGAATGGGATTGGGATCTGGGGGTTCCCCATTTCCAATCGCTTGCAGACTTCCGGAAGACGATTGCCGAGTTCCAGGCTGTTGATGCAGGGTCGTACGCTTTTCGATACCCAATTAACACCATGGGAAGTGCCTCGCTGGCATCCCACTTCCGCTTCAATTTGTTCGAATTTTGCGAAATTCTCGACGGCCTCTTCCTCGCGTTAGAGGGTGCCGCCATTGGTACATACGAGGAGCTTCAAGCAACGTTTGAGGCAATGGCCGAGGCACGGCAGTACGAAATGTAGAACTATAACCATGATTCCACTCGTTCCCAAGTTGCACTTGGGAACGAGTTAGAAAAACCATTTTAAGCTTGGCAAAACAAGGTGCAGAGTTATGGGTGAATCAAGTTTCGACGTTTTCTGTCCCAAGTGCAATATATTGGTCGAAGCAAGGGTAATTGCCGAAGGGCACGGCGGCTTCAGGAGTAATGCTATCAATCCAATAGACGAGGTCGATACTGATTACCACGGTGACCTTTACTTCGTGTGCTTGTGTCGTCGTTGCAGTCAGCCTTTCCTTATAAGGCAATCCTTGTATGGCATTCCAGGCGAATTCGAGTCGATCACTGATGAGAGCGTTTTATATCCAACTGAATCCAAGCTTATCCAAGAGACTCTTCCCAAGTCCGTAAAGATAGCCTACGATCAGGCTGCAAGATCCTTTAATGCATCGCTGTTCGAACCATGTGTTCTAATGTGCAGGAAGTGTTTGGAGGCAGTCTGTAAAACCTTAGGCGCGCAAGGGCGGGACTTGAGCAAGCGCTTGGTCAGCCTATCAGAAGCAGGTCACATTGACTCCCGTCTGCTTAGCTGGGCACATGAAATCCGTCTGGTAGGGAACGAGGCTGCCCATGAGATGGAGGTACCGGTGACCCAGGAAGATGCACGCGATATTCTCGATTTCACCGAAGCAATACTCATTTATGTTTTCTCGCTGACAAACCGCTTCGACTCGTTCAAGGCAAGAAGAACTAAGTCGGATACAGAAGAAGGTGGAATGCCCTAACAGGGCATCGAGAGGATGGCGGGGGAAGCGTGTTTCCCCTCGTTCCCAAGTGCAACTTGGGAACAAGTTAGAGAAGAAGATTGAAAGGGTAGCTGCAGGCTTTAGCCTGCGCCAGCACAGGCTGGAAGCCTGTGCCACCAAAGATTTCACCTAATGGAAAAAGCCTCAAAAAATTCACCCTTTGCCGAGATTTTGGCTGCCTGGCCGGAGGCGCGGCTCCGGGAAGTCATGGCCCGGGCCGGTCTCGAAGACGTAAGGCGGGCCTTGGGACGGGAGCAGCTTTTTCCGGAAGACCTGGCGGCCCTGCTGTCGCCTGAGGCCGTGCCGCGCTTAGAAGAGATGGCGCACCTGGCCCAACGGCACACCCGGCGCCATTTCGGGCGCACCATCGGCCTCTACGTCCCCATCTACCTCTCCAACATCTGCAACGCGGATTGCCTTTACTGCGGCTACGCCCTGGGCGCCGGCCGCCCGGGTGCCCGGCGCACCCTAACTCAGGAGGAAATCCGGGCTGAATGCGACATCCTGGCCCGGCACGGCTTTCAGAGCGTCCTCCTCCTGACCGGAGACGCGCCCAAGGCCGCGCCGGTTAAGTACCTGGCCGAAGCCGTGGCCCTGGCCCGGGAATACTTCCCCTCCGTGTCGGTGGAGGTCTATGCCCTAAAGGAGGAGGACTACCGGAAGCTGGTGGCTCTGGGTCTGGAAGGGGTGACCCTGTACATGGAAACCTATCACCGGGAGACCTACGCCCAGGTGCATCCCCGGGGCCGGAAACGGGACTTCGCCTACCGCCTGGGAGCCAGCGAACGGGCCGGGCAGGCCGGGGTGAGACGCCTCAGCCTGGGCGCGCTCCTGGGCCTTTACGATTGGCGGCTGGAGGGGTTCTGGACGGCTTTACACGCCCGCTACCTCCAGAAGGAATGCTGGCAGAGCGCCATCTCGGTCTCCTTTCCCCGGCTGCTCAGCGTGCCGCCCCGGTTCACCATTCGGTATCCCCTCACCGATAAGGAATTGGTCCAACTGATGTTGGCGCTGCGGATCTTTCTGCCGGAGGTGGGCTTCAATCTTTCCACCCGGGAGCGGGCCGGCCTGCGCGACAGGTTGATTCCCCTCGGAGTGACGATGATGAGCGCGGGGTCATCCACCCGGCCGGGTGGCTATTCCAACTGTGATGAGGAAACGCTCGAACAATTCGAGATCGAAGACCGGCGCACCCCGGCAGAGGTGGTCGAAGCCATCCGCCGGGCCGGCTACGATCCGGTCTGGAAGGACTTCGACCGGGCGTTTTTTGAGGCCCCGACCTAAATACATGATTTCAGAAATATGGTGACGTTTTTAGACGCCCCCCCTCACCCCAGCCCTCTCCCCCCGCAAGCGGGGGGAGAGGGTGTGATTAGTTAACCCCGGATTATATACGGTATCGAATTTACGAACCGTGGTACTAAGGCGCCGGTAACCGTGCGGTCAAAAGGAGACCCTGCGATGAAACTGACGATCAACGGGGAGCAGCGCGAGGTGGCCGCCA
>JAUXZG010000106.1 GCA_030694005.1 Desulfobaccales bacterium
GTCTCTTCCGCGCCCAGGACCTCTCCGTGGAAGATCCAGGTTTTCACCCCGATCACCCCATAGGTGGTGTGGGCCTCGGCAAACCCATAGTCAATGAAGGCCCGCAAAGTATGCAGGGGCACCCGGCCCTCCCGGTACCACTCCTGCCGGGCGATCTCCGCCCCGGCCAGGCGGCCTTTGCAGCGGATCTTGATGCCTTTGGCCCCGAACTTCAAGGCCTGGCCCACGGACTTTTTCATGGCCCGGCGGAACGAGACCCTCCGTTCCAACTGCTGGGCGATGTTTTCCGCCACCAGTTGGGCGTTGATCTCTGGTTTGCGCACCTCCTGCACATCGATGATGAGCTCCCGGCCCACCAACTTTTCCAGGCGGCGGCGCAGGTCCTCAATCTTTTTGCCCTTCTGGCCGATGACCATCCCCGGCCGGGAGGTGTGGATCTTGATGGTCACCTTGTTGGCCGCCCGTTTGATGTCCAGCCCGGCGATGCCCGACCCTTTAAGTTCCTTGTCTTCCTTGATAAACTCTCGGATCTTCCGGTCCTCCAGCACCAGCGCGGCATAGTCCTTTCGGGCGAACCAGATGGAATCCCATTTGCGATAGCTCCCCAGGCGAAAACCGATGGGGTGAACTTTCTGGCCCAATCCTGCCTCCTTAGCGTTTCTTCACCGGGCCTTCGTCCAGGACCACGGTGAGGTGGCTGCTTCTCTTTAAAATGCGGTTGACCCGCCCCATGGCCCGGGCTTGAAAGCGCTTCAAACTGGGGCCGCCATCTACCCAGACTTTCTTGACAAAAAGGGTATCCACATCCACCTGGGGGCGCTGCTCGGCATTGGCCACCGCGGCTTCCACCACCTTGCGCACCAGGCGGGCACCCCGCTGGGGCAGGAACCTGAGAACCGCCAGGGCCTCTTCCACCTTCTTGCCGGAGATGGTGCTGGTCACCAAGCGCAACTTAAGCGGCGATATGCGCAGATATTTGGCGCTGGCCTTGATCTCCATGGCTACTTCTTACCCACTTTACTTTTGCGGTCCCCGGCGTGGCCCCCGAAATGGCGGGTGGGCGAGAACTCCCCTAACTTGTGCCCCACCATGTTCTCCGTGACATACACCGGGATAAACTTCTTCCCATTGTGCACCGCCAGGGTCAGTCCGATAAAATCCGGAGTAATGGTGGACCGCCTTGACCAGGTCTTGATCACCCGGCGGTCCTGGGTCTCCCGGGCCTTAAACACCTTGGCCTGGAGGCTGTCCTGCACATAGGGTCCCTTTTTCAATGAACGGGCCACGGTTGTCCCCTCTACCTCTTGCTCCGATGCTTAATGATATAGCGATCGCTGTCTTTGGGTTTTTTTCTGGTCTTGAACCCCTTGGTGGGCACGCCCCAGGGGGTGCAGGGGTGGCGGCCGCCGGAGGACTTGCCTTCCCCGCCGCCCATGGGGTGGTCCACCGGATTCATGGCCACCCCCCGTACATGGGGGCGGCGTCCCTGCCAGCGCTTACGCCCGGCCTTGCCCAGGGAAATGTTCTCCTGCTCCACATTGCTGAGCTGGCCGATGGTGGCCCGGCACTGCAAAAACACCATGCGCACCTCGCCGGAAGGCAGCTTCAAATGGGCGTATTTGCCCTCTTTGGCCATCAATTGGGCATAGGCCCCGGCCGCCCGGGCCAGTTGCCCCCCCTTCCCCGGTTTTAACTCCACATTATGCACCAGGGTGCCGGCCGGGATATTCTGCAAAGGCAAGGAATTCCCCGGCTTGATGTCCGCGTCCGCCGAGGCAATCACCTGATCCCCCACCTGCAACTCCTGGGGGGCCAGGATATAACGCTTCTCCCCATCCAGATAATGGAGCAAGGCGATACGCACGGTGCGGTTGGGATCATACTCGATGGAGGCCACCTTGGCCGGCACCCCTAACTTGTTGCGCCTGAAATCGATGATCCGGTAGCGCCGTTTGTGTCCCCCACCCCGGTAGCGGATGGTGATCCGCCCTTGATTGTTCCGCCCCCCGGTCTTCTTTAGGGGCTTTATCAGGCTCTTCTCCGGGGTGGGGCGGGTGATCTCGGCAAAGTCCCCAGTGGTTTGAAACCGCCGCCCCGGGGAAGTCGGCTTCCGGGAAATCAGTGACATTTCCGTTTATCCTTGAAATATTTAATAAGGGCTCTCAAGTTGTATCTATAACCCCTCGAAACCAGAGATCTTTTCCCCTGGAGCGAGGGTGACTACCGCCTTTTTCCAATCCGGACGCATCCCCTCGGTGCGTCCCAGGCGTTTCTTTTTACCCCGCATGCGGATGGTGTTCACGCTCAACACCTTTACCTTGAAGAGCTCTTCCACCGCCTTGCGGATCTCGATCTTGTTGGCCTTGACCGCCACCCTCAAGGTCACCTTGTTGCCTAACTCTTTGAGGGCATGCGTCTTTTCCGTAATTATGGGTCCGTAGATCAGATGATGATAGGCCTTCATGGCGCCAACCTCGCTTCGATCTGGGCCAGGGCCGGACTAAGCAGCACCAGGTGCTCAAATTTAAGAATATCGTAGACATTCAATCCGGCCGGCAGCATCACCTGGACGTAAGGCACATTGCGGGCCGAAAGTTCCAGGGCTTGATGCGCCTCCGGAGTTATAATTAAGACCTTGTTGATCTCGAAGGTCTTGAGCAGATTCACGAAATCCTTGGTTTTGGGGGTGGTGTGGGGGTAAGTGTCCAACACCACCAGTTGCCCGTTGGCCAGCTTGCTGCTCAAGGCCATTTTGAGCGCCAGGCGCCGCACCTTCTTGGGCAGGGGGTAGGCGTAGCTCCGGGGTCTCGGCCCGAAGGTAATGCCCCCGCCCCGCCATATGGGAGAGCGCCGGGAACCCACCCGAGCCCGGCCGGTGCCCTTCTGGCGCCAGGGTTTCGCCCCACCGCCCCGCACCTCGCCCCGGGTCTTGGTGGACGCACAACCGGCCCGGCGGCAGGCCCGTTGCCAGGTTACCACTTCATGGAGCAGATGCCCCTTCACGGCCACCCCAAAGATGTCCTCTTTGAGGTCCACCTGGCCTACTTTTTCCTTTTGAATATTATATACATCCACGGTCGGCATGGTTTCACCCGGCCTTGCTGATCAGCACCAGGCCCTGTCGGGGGCCGGGGATGGCGCCTTTCAGCACCAGCAGGTTCTCTTCCGGACGCACATCCACCACTTCCAGATTCTTGACGGTCACCCGGGCATTTCCCATTTGACCCGGCATCTTTTTGCCTTTGACCACCTTGGAGGGGGAGGCGGAGGCGCCGATGGACCCTGGGGCCCTATGCGACATGGAGCCGTGGCTCATGGGCCCCCGGTGAAAATTCCAGCGCTTCACGGTGCCGGTAAAACCGCACCCCTTGCTGGTGCCGATGACATCCACCCGGTCGCCGATTTCGAACTGCTCCACCGTGATCTCCTGGCCCACCTCAAAGGCGCCGGCTTCCTCCAGGCGAATTTCCCTTAAGTATTTAAAGCCGCTCTTGGCCCCGTGCTTCTCGAAATGACCCTTTAAAGGGCGGTTGGACTTGCCCAGAGACCGCCGCGCAAATCCCAATTGCAGGGCCTCATACCCGTCCTTAGCGCTGGTCTTTTGCTGCACCACAAAACAGGGGCCGGCTTCGATCACCGTGGCCGGCACTGCCAGGCCCTCGGAGTCAAATATCCGGGTCATGCCCAATTTCTTGCCGATAATACCCCCAGGCATTTTCTTAACACTCCCATCGGTTAGCGGTTGTCTTTTTTCTTTTGCCGAAAACCGAAAACCGTCTTTAAACTTTTATTTCCACATCCACCCCGGCCGCCAGGTCCAGCTTGCTGATGGCGTCCATGGTCTGCTGGGTGGGTTCCAAAATATCCAGCAGGCGCTTGTAGGTGCGGATTTCAAACTGCTCCCGGGACTTTTTGTCAATGTGGGGGGAGCGCAGCACGCAGTACTTGTTGATCTCGGTGGGCAACGGGATGGGACCGGCCACCCGGGCGCCTGTGCTCCGGGCGGTCTCCACAATCTCCGCCACCGATTTATCCAACTGCCTGTAGTCGTAAGATCGCAGGCGTATGCGAATCTTGGGCGTGATCATCTATCTCACCCTATTCCAAAATCTCGCTCACCACCCCGGCGCCCACGGTGCGGCCGCCTTCCCGGATGGCAAAGCGCAGTTCTTTTTCGAGCGCCACGGGGGTAATCAGGTTCACCTCCATGGAGACATTGTCCCCGGGCATCACCATCTCCACCCCGTCCGGCAGTTTCGCCACCCCGGTGACATCC
>JAUXZG010000107.1 GCA_030694005.1 Desulfobaccales bacterium
GACCTCTGAAAAAATGCCTGGTTTAGTAACCTCCCTAGTGGGCGGCCAGAGACGGCCGCCCCACCGCCTTGATGTTCCTGGTGGGGCGGGCCTCCGTGCCCGCCAGCATTACTCTCTCCTGTCATTTTGCAGAGGTCTCAAGTTGCCATCAATGGCTTAATTATCTTTCGGTGGGGCGGGCCAGGAGGCACGCCCAGCCTTCTTGACTTGGGGCAGGCACCGGAGCCTGCCCCACCAAGGTTTTTGATGACAACTTTGGTATAAGTTGTCTCTCTTTTGGGTTTAGGCGCTGGCAGATTTAAAACTCCTTACCTGAACACCCTTTTTTCCCTCGCGGCGCGTTAATCTCTTTCGCCTTCGGCTTCTAGCTTCTGTTCTCCCCGGGCCGTCTAAGACCCAATAATACATTTTTGTAGGTTAGTTTATTTGCATTTATACAATATTGTAAATGGTTTTAGGCTTAAGTTTATGATTTTATTTAAAATATCTTTTGGTACAATAATTGCTTACTAGAGCTGTTAAATCTAGCCCAGGAGGACTAACGTGCACTGCCATACTTGCCAAACCATAGAAGATGTCTTTAAGATGGTCCGGGATAAAGAGGTAAGCTTTATCCAGATCTGGTTCGCCGACATTTTAGGAGTGCTGAAAAGCTTTTCCATCCGTCCTTCCGAACTGGAAGAGGCCATGACCGAAGGTATGGGGTTCGACGGTTCTTCCATCGAGGGCTTCGCCCGCATTGAAGAGTCTGACATGATCGCCAAGCCCGATCCCATTACCTTCCAGATCCTGCCCTGGCGGCCGGAGGAAAAGCCGGTGGCCCGAATGTTCTGTGACATTCTCCAGCCCGATGGCACCCCCTATGCGGGCGACCCCCGCTATGCCTTGAAACGCATGCTGGCCAAGGCCGCGGAGAAAGGCTACACCTATTACCTGGGCCCGGAATTGGAATATTTTTACTTCGCAGACAATACCGCGCCCAAAGTCATTGACCAGGGGGGCTACTTCGACTCACCGCCCCTGGACCTGGGAAACAACTTGCGGCGCCAGACCATTTTCGCCATGGAAGACATCGGCATCCGGGTGGAATACTCCCACCACGAAGTGGCCGCTTCCCAGCACGAAATCGACATGCGCTATGACGAGGGCCTGCGCATGGCCGACAAGGTCATGGCCTTTCGGCTTACCGTCAAGGAAATCGCCCGGCTGAACGGGTTTTACGCCACCTTCATGCCCAAGCCCATCTTCGGCATCAACGGCAGCGGCATGCACACCCACCAATCCCTGTTCAAAGACGGCAAGAACGCCTTTCATGACCCCAAAGATGTTTACCACCTCTCGCCCACCGCCAAAAGTTACATCGCTGGACTCCTGCGGCATGCTCGGGAGATTACCGCCATCTGCAGCCAGTGGGTCAACTCCTACAAGCGCCTGGTGCCGGGTTATGAAGCTCCGGTTTATATCTCCTGGGCCCGCCGCAACCGTTCCGCCCTGGTGCGGGTGCCCATGTACAAACCCGGCAAAGAGGCAGCCACGCGCTGCGAATACCGCGCTCCCGACCCGGCCTGCAACCCCTATCTGGCCTTCGCGGTGATGCTGGCCGCCGGGCTCAAGGGGGTAGAGGCGAATTATCCCTTGCCGGAGCCGGTGGAGGTGGATATTTACCACCTGTCGGAAGCGGAACGAAAGCGCCTGGGTATCCAGGAACTGCCCGGCAGCCTTTACGAGGCGATCGTGGAAACGGAAAAGAGCGCCCTAGTGCGGGAGGCCCTGGGAGATCACATCTTTAACAAGTTCCTCACCAACAAAAGGATTGAATGGGACGCCTTCCGCACCCATGTGAGCCAGTACGAGATCGAGCGCTATCTGCCCATTTTGTAAGCCCGGCAGGCTTGCCCCCGCCGGGGTTGACTGATCAATAAACTACCTTAAACCTTGGTTAGGCGGGGCCAGGCAGGGAGAACCTCCTGGCCCCTCTTGCGATTAGGCAGGATTGAGTAAATTCCGAAGAGACGACTCTGCCCCCCAGGCAGCGACGCCTTCTGGCAGCCCCGGGGCGGAGGCCGCTCGCCCGGCGCCGGAGCAACCTCCTCGAGGGAGTGCAAATAATACCGCAAATTTTCCCTTATCCTCTTCCTTAAAAGGAGTATGAGAGCATGGGTAATCCCATCAACTCCGGCGATACCGCCTGGATTCTGGTCTGCTGCTCCTTGGTGCTGTTGATGACCCCGGCCCTGGCCCTCTTTTACGGAGGCATGGCCCGGCGGAAAAACGTGCTTTCCACCCTGACCCTAAGCTATGTCTTTATGCTCCTCATCGGCGTCCAGTGGGTGCTTTATGGATATTCCCTGGCTTTCGGGGAAGATATTGGCGGCCTCATCGGCGGCCTGAACTTTGTGGGCCTAAGAGGGGTGGGCGCGGCTGTTAACCCTAATTACGCGAAAACCATACCCCACGGCCTGTTCGCCGCCTTCCAGATGATGTTCGCGGTGATCACCCCGGCCCTGATCACCGGCGCCTTTGTGGAGCGGGTGCGCTTTAAGACCTTCCTGTTGTTTAGCCTCATCTGGGTCACCCTGATCTATGACCCCCTGTGTCACTGGGTCTGGGGCAAAGGTGGCTGGCTGGGGGCCATGGGCGCCCTGGATTTCGCCGGTGGTACCGTGGTGCACATCGCCGCGGGCTTTTCGGCCCTGGCCTTCGCTCTAGTCATCGGCCCCCGCAAGGGTTTTGGCAAGTTCCCCATAGAACCCCACAACATTATTTTAACCGTGGTGGGGGCCGGCCTGTTGTGGGTGGGCTGGTTCGGCTTCAATGCCGGCAGCGCCCTGGCCGCCAACGGGGTGGCCGTCAATGCCCTGCTCACCACCAATTCCTCTGCGGCCATGGCGGGGCTGGTGTGGATGCTGCTCTCCTGGCTGGACGGCCGGCCCAGCACTTTGGGATTGGCCACCGGCATGGTGGTGGGCCTGGCCGCGGTAACTCCGGCCTCGGGCTTTGTCACCCCCATGGCGGCCCTGGTCATCGGGGCCGTAGCTGCCCCTCTGGGCTACTATGGCATCCGTTTCCGGGAAAAATGCCGCCTGGACGAATCCATGGATGTCTGGGCCTGCCACGGCCTGGCCAGCACCTGGGGCATGGTGGCCACGGGACTGTTTGCCACCGTGGAAGTCAACAGTGGCGGCGCCAACGGCCTGTTCTACGGCCACCCGGCGCAGTTGGGCATCCAGCTGGTGGCCATCGCCGCCACCATGGCCTTCACCTTCGGAGGCACCTTCATCATTGCCAAGGCCCTGGATTGGAGTATCGGGCTTAGGGTTTCCGGGATGGAGGAAGAGGTGGGCCTGGACATCAGCACCCACGGAGAAAGAGCCTACTCCTAGCCTGGAGGCCTTGCCATGTTGAAAAAGATCGAAGCCATCATTCGGGAAGAAAAGCTCAACGATGTCAAAGACGCCCTCAAGGATATCGGCATCGTGGGCTTGAATGTCTTTGAAATCCGCGGCCACGGACGCCAGGGCGGCATCAAGCTGGCCGGCCGCTCCGGCAGCTACCAGGTGGACCTTCTGCCCAAGATCCAGCTCAACATCGTCTTGAGCGAACACAACCTGGAGGATACCATTGAAGCCATTCTCAACTCCGCCTACACCGGTGAGACGGGCGATGGCCTGATCTTCGTGTACCCGGTGGAGGAGGTGATCCGCATCCGCACCCGGGAGCGGGGCCACGAGGCGGTGATGTACCCCGGTGACATCGATGAAAGGAAGGGCCGGAAAAAGGCCTAGTACTTGGTTGCAAAAATTGATACGAATATCCTGAACACTTCAATTCCCCCCTTTTCTAAAGGGGGGCAGGGGGGATTTTATGATAACCACTTGAAAATCCCCCTAAATCCCCCTTTATGAAAGGGGGACTTTAAGCCTCTGTTTCAGTGAACAATTGAGCATTTTTCTTTCGCTAACTTAACCATTTAAGTACTAGTTCGGCGGTTGCCTTTCTTCTTGCAGGGTCTTTCCCGATTGAATATTATATAATTTATGTCGGCTAACCGAGGCCAGGTGGAGTCCTCCCTGGCCCCCATTTAAAAGGGCCGGCGCTTTGCCGGCCTTTTGAGGCTCATGAGCAATGCCCGCGGAAGTGATAATTTATGCCTGTCAGCAAGCGGTGCCGGACCCCCAAGCCCTCAGAACTCATTGGGGTGAGGGCGGCCTCCCCTTGCGGGTGATCCTCGAACCTTGCAGCAGCAAGGTGGAGGCCTTCCAGTTGCTCCGCACCGTGGCCACCCCGGCCCACCTGGTCTGGGTCATCGGCTGCGTGGAGGAGCAATGCCGCTACCTTGAGGGGAGCCACCGCCTGGGGGGACGCCTCACTTATAGCCAACGCTACCTGGAAGAAATCGGTCTCGAGGCGG
The DNA here is from genome assembly GCA_030694005.1 of Desulfobaccales bacterium. Lineage (GTDB taxonomy): Bacteria > Desulfobacterota > Desulfobaccia > Desulfobaccales > 0-14-0-80-60-11 > JAUXZG01. The sequence goes on from JAUXZG010000107.1 coordinate 4,412, forward strand.
CCCGCCTGGGACGGTCCGTGGTCACACCTGGGGATGAAGCCGCGCTGACCGCAGCAGTGGCCGAAATCAAAACCCAGGCCCAAACCCTGGGCCCCAACCCCCTGGCTAAAGGTTGACGAGGTTTGTTGAGGTGAGGGGTGGGGGATTGGGGGTAAGGGCCAGTGGCACAGGCTTCCAGCCTGTGAAGCCCTTGGCCCCCTCCCCCAAATAACCTGCAAGGAGACTCAGTTGCCTGCCAAGTATCATATAGAGGTGCGGCGGGTGCCCCCCCGATTCACGCCTTTGGCCAAGAGTGCCATCATTGATTGGGGTGAGGGGTGCTTGAGGTGCGCCCGCTGCGTCAAGGATATGTGTCCGGTGGAGGCCTACCGCAAGCGGGATTTTGACCGGCATCAGTTCGTCGATACCATCGATGAGCTGTGCCGGAATTGTTACCGCTGTGTCCAGGGCTGTCCCCGGGAATTGATCTTCAAAGCCTTGAATCCCCAGTACCGCCAGTTGGGGGATGAATACTGGACGCCGGAGATCATTGCCGTCACCTGGTACCAGGCCGAATCCGGCAAAATACCGGTCTCCGGGGCCGGTTACGGCGGGCCTTTCGCCGGCCCCGGGTTTGATTCCATCTGGACGGACATGTCGGAGATCGTCCGCCCCACCCGGGACGGCATCCATGGTCGGGAATACATCAGCACCACCATCGACCTGGGCCGCAAGCCCATGTTTTTGGCCTTTGATGAAGAGGGGGAACTCCTGATGGAGCCCCCACCTCTGGTGGAACTGCCCTTGCCGCTGGTGTTGGGGGCGCCGCCTCTGGGCGACAACCCGGCCCGGCTGCGGCAAATGCTGGCCCATACGGCCCAGGCTCTGGACACTCTGGTCATCCTGCCCCGGGAGCATCTCACCCCGGAATTTGCCGAGGCCACGGCCCACTTGGTCCCCCATTTCCCGGCGGGAACCCTGGACCTGAAAGACCCTCTCCTTTCCCAGGTGCGGGCCCTGGAACTGGCCGACCACCCCGGCGTCCTGGCCGAGATAGAGGCCGTTAAGAAAAAGTTCCCCCAGTTGCTTGTCTGGATCAAGGTGCCGGCCGACGGCCAGGCCATCTCCCGGGTGGCGGCTTTGACCGCAGCCGGGGTGGAAGTCATCCACCTGGCCGCCTCCGAGCAAGCCCGGGGTCTCGGTGGCTATCAGGACCTCCATCTGAAAGATCTCATCCGTCGCGCCCACCTGCGCCTGGTGGAGGACCAGTTGCGCGATACCGTCACCCTGCTGGTCAGCGGCGGCATCGCCCTGGCGGAACATGTGGCCAAGGCTATCATCTGCGGGGCCGACGGCGTGGTGGCCGATATTCCCCTGCTTTTGGCCCTGGAATGCCGGCTGTGCCGCCAGTGCGGCCAAGGTACCCCCTGCCCCATAGACCTGGGGCACCTGAGTGTCAAGCGGGGAACGCAACGGATGGTGAACCTCATGGGCGCC
>JAUXZG010000250.1 GCA_030694005.1 Desulfobaccales bacterium
CCCACCCCCCTATACGGGGTTGGCGGTTAAGCCAGGGCGGTAGCCCAGGCTTAACCGCCACTTATCTCCCCCATAAGGGTTTGGGGGTGGGGGTTAGGGGGAGGGGGTAAGGGCCGGTGGCCCTTAGCCTCCTCCCCCTAATATCGCTTCCCACACCGTCAAAAACTGGCGGGTGTAGGCGGCGTTATGGGTGCGGATGATGCGGGCGCCGCGCTGCACCGCGATGGCCACCGCGGCCAGGGTGCCCACGTCCCGAACTTCGCCGTTGGGTAGATTTAACAGGTGGCCGATAAAGGCCTTGCGGGACGGCCCGATCATCAGGGGGCAGCCCAAATCTAAGAACGCGTCCAGGTTGTTTAGGATTTCCAGGTTATGCTGAAAAGTTTTGCCGAAGCCGATGCCCGGGTCCAGTATTAAAAGCTCTCGGGGGATGCCCTGGGAGATAGCGAACTGGAGGCGCTCCTGGAAAAAAACCTTGATCTCCCCAATAAGGTCGCCGTAGTGAGGCTTAAGCTGCATGTCCCGGGGGGTGCCTTGCATGTGCATCAACACCACCGGCACCTGATTTTCCGCGGCCAGGGGGGCCATATCCTTATCAAAGCGCAGGGCGCTGATGTCATTGATCAGGGAAGCCCCGGCCGCCAATGCGGCCCGGGCCACCGGAGCCTTGTAAGTGTCGATGGAGATGGGCAGGGAGGTCTCCTGGGTGATGGCCTCAATCAAGGGGAGTACCCGGCGCAGTTCTTCCTCCAAGGGGACCGAATCGGCGTAAGGACGGGTGGATTCGCCCCCGATGTCCAGAAGATCAGCGCCCCCGGCCGCCAGGGCCCGGACCTGGGCCAGGGCGTCCTGGTGGTCAAAGAAGCGGCCGCCGTCGGAGAAGGAATCCGGCGTGACATTGATCACGCCCATGATCAAAGACCGGGGAGTGTTAAGCAGAGCCTCCCAGGCCTGGCGGGGTCCGGTACTCTGCCCGGGGCCGGAGGCGTGGCGGCCTGGAACCATCTTTAAGCCTGCTGCAGGCCAAGGGGGAGTGGGGGGGCGACTTCCTGAGGCTCCGGGGTATCCTCCGGATTCTTGAAAGAGTCGATAATCCGGTCGATCTCCCGACTGTCCAGGGTCTCTTTTTCCAGGAGGGCCTGGGCCAGGGCCTGAAGTTCAGCCCGATGGCCGGCTATCAATTCCTGGGCTCGCCGGCAGGCGCTTAAAACCAGGTTTTTGATGCCCGCATCAATGGTCCTGGCCGTCTCTTCGCTGAAGTCCTTGGCATGGGCGAATTCTCGCCCTAAGAAGATGTGCTCTTCGCGTTTACCGAAGGTCACCGGGCCCAACTCCTCGCTCATGCCCCAGTTGCACACCATTTTGCGGGCCAACTCGGTGGCCCGTTCCAGATCGTTGCCGGCCCCGGTGGTGAAATGTTGAAAGACCAGTTCCTCCGCGGCCCGGCCCCCCAACAGGACGGTGAGCGTGTCCATCAGGTATTCCTTGGGGTAGGTGTGGCGCTCATCCAGAGGCAGTTGCTGGGTGAGCCCCAGGGCGCGACCCCGGGGAATGATGGTAACTTTGTGAATGGGGTCGGTGCCGGGGATGAGTCTGGCCACCAGGGTATGCCCGGCTTCGTGGTAGGCGGTGTTGGCGCGTTCCCGCTCACTTAAAATCAGACTCTTGCGTTCGGAGCCCATGAGGACCTTGTCTTTGGCCTGTTCGAAGTCCTCCATGGTCACCGACTCTTGTCCAGAGCGCGCCGCGAACAAGGCCGCTTCGTTGACCATATTTTCCAGGTCCGCCCCGGTAAAGCCGGGGGTACTGCGGGCCAGGATGGAGAGGTCCACCGAGTCAGCCAGGGGTGTGCGCCGGGAATGGACCTGGAGAATAGCCTCCCGCCCCTTTAGGTCCGGGATGGGCACCACCACCTGCCGATCGAAGCGGCCGGGCCTGAGCAGGGCCGGATCCAGGACATCGGGACGGTTGGTGGCCGCGATGAGGATGACCCCTTCATTGGCTTCAAAGCCGTCCATCTCCACCAGGAGTTGATTCAAGGTCTGTTCCCGTTCGTCGTGGCCGCCGCCCAGTCCGGCGCCCCGATGGCGGCCCACCGCGTCGATCTCGTCGATGAAGATGATGCAAGGGGCGCTTTTTTTGCCCTGGATGAACAGGTCCCGCACCCGGGCGGCCCCCACGCCTACAAACATCTCCACAAAGTCGGAGCCGCTGATGCTGAAAAAGGGGACAGCCGCCTCTCCGGCAATGGCCCGGGCCAACAGCGTCTTGCCGCTCCCCGGCGCGCCCACCAACAGGACCCCTTTGGGGATGCGGCCCCCCAGCCGGGTGAACTTTTTCGGGTCTTTTAGGAAGTCGATGATTTCCGACACTTCCTGTTTGGCCTCTTCGATGCCGGCCACATCATTAAAGGTAACCTTAACGGTGTTTTCCGTCATCAGCCGGGCCCGGCTCTTGCCGAAAGACATGGCCTTGCCGCCGCCGGCCTGCATCTGGCGCATGAAGAAGATCCAGATGCCCACCAGCACCAACATGGGGAGCCAGGAAACCAACAGGGTGATGTACCAGGGGGAGTCGTCCCTGGGCTTGGCGGTGATTTCCACCTTTTTGTCAGAGAGGAGTTTTACCAGGTCCGGGTCGGCTGGGGAGTAGCTTTTAAAAGGTTTGCCGTCGGTCATCTCCCCGTTGATTTCCTCCCCCTGCAGAACGACCCGGGCCACTTTGTCGGTCTTCACCAGGTCCAGAAAGCGGCTGTAAGTGAGGGTGGTTTTGCCCTTAACTTGATCAACCTTGTTGAAATAATTGAACAGGAAGATCATCACCAGGGTTATCAGCAACCACAGGGCAATGTTTTTGTAAAATGGGCTTAAACGGTTATTCATTATGAACCTTGTTTTTGGGGAACCTCGAGTTTTTCTCGGTTTTACCTTTTTATTATTTTATGCTTTTTTGGGAAAATGGCAAGGTGAATCTTGTGGTTGGCGGGAGGGAGAGAGGTTGTCAGGCTGTCGGCGTCAGGCAACCGAGGCTAAAGGCCCCGATTTTTAGGGCCTAAAGACCATTGCGGGTTGGGGCTTAAGGAAATGGCTGCTGACTTAAGACCGGCGTCCAGGCATCATGTCTAAGTGCTTAAGTAAAAGTAAGCAGAAAGCCCACGCCAACCTGTCATCCTGGGCGAAGCGAAGAATCTCCAAGTCCTCCCGCTAGAAGAGAGTCTTCGCTCCGCCAGGCTTCGTTCAGAATGATCTCAGCACCTCGCCTCCATTTAAATAAAAACCGCAAACTGTTTTTACCGGCTCCAATAGACCCGGACGAATTTGTTCATTTCGGCCCAGCGGAAGTCCAGTTCGCCTTTGTAAGCCCGGTAAATGGCCCGGCCCAGGTGTTGGGCCAGCTTTTCCGTGGTGGTCTCCACCACTAACTTATCGCCTTCCGGCACCATCCGCATAATCCGGTCGGCCACGCTGCGCTTGCCTACCCGGGCCGCCTCATTCTCCAGGAGGGTGATGATCTCCTGGCTACGCTCTTTGAAGAACTCGCCGCTCAGGGTGAGGATGCCTCCCGGATAACGGTCTTTAATTTTCCGGCAGGTGGGACAGATGACCTCTTTCACTTTATCGCCGCCCGCCAGCCGGCGGTGCAGATTGTCGTCGAAAAACCAGCGCTTGCTCTGGTATAGGGCGTTGCACTTGGTACAGATGGCCGCTTCCTGGCCTCCCTCCACAACATAAGGGTCCTCGGTGCGGCCCACGTGACCGAATTTTTTGCCTTTTTCCCCGGTCCATTTGCGTTCCTGGTATTTTCCCATGCGCCTTCCTTTCTCCAAGGCTGGGCCTTTAAGCCGCTTTTATTGTTAAAAAAGTAATGACTAATTTTTAATTTTCCATAGGGGGCGAGATAAATTCCCCCTTAAAAAGGAGTAGCGGCGTGGTAATCTACGCCCCTGTACCCTCGAGCTCCCCTGCCAAAACCCATCTACCAAGTTCTAAATATAAAGATAACCTGTGGGGCTAACGATTGCCCATAATTTTCCCATGCAGGGGCGGGGAAACCCCGCCCTTACAATTTAAACGGTTTTTGGAGTTCTTAAGACAAGTTGAGACCTCTGCAAAAATTATATGAAAGAATACTGGTAGCGGGCACTTAAGGCCCGCCCCACCTGAAAAATCAAGGCGGTGGGGCGGCCGTCTCTGGCCGCCACCCAGAGCGATTACCTAAAAATAAGTTTTTTCAGAGTTCTTAAGTTGGCATTATAAGACCTTAACAGCCGGTTGCCGGAGCGCCTAAATGATTCCCCTTACCTGAAAAACTGACAAACAACCGCTATTGTCTGTGGGGGCTTATGGGCTTATGGCCTCGGCCCCTTTGAAAAATCTCCGCCCCTCCGAAGAATTCTGGCAATTCTCTGAACTCTATGATAAATTTTTTAAAATCCTCCAAATAATGGACGGCTTGGATCCAAGACCGGTTTGGACCGAGACTAAAAGGGAGGGAATGCATGGATTGCCTTCCGCGTGACCACCGGGAGGTTTTTTTTTCCGAATCTCCCCAGGGTTTAAAATTTTTGGAAGCCTTGGACCAGATGCAGGGGGAGCTCAGGGGCGTACTCGCCCAACTTACCCCCCAGATGGCCGAGACCCTCATCAAGGAAGTTAAAGCCGCACCCCGCATCTTCGGCTGCGCCAGCGGCCGCTCCGGCTTTATCTTAAGGGGCTTCTTGATGCGCCTCATGCACCTGGGCTTCCAGGTGTTCTTCGTGGGCGAGACCATCACCCCCCGCCTTAGGCCGGGCGACCTGCTGGTGGTCATGTCCGGCTCCGGCGAAACGGCCCAACCCCGGGAAATGCAGCGCCGGGCCAATACCGTTGGGGCCCGCACCCTGGCGCTGACCGCCAGTAAAGACTCCACCATCGCCCAGGAAGCCCAGACCGCCATCATCATCCCCGGCACCACCAAACTGACCCTGGCCCAGGAACCCACCTCGGTGCAATGCCCCGGCAGCCTGTTCGAACAGGCCACCTTCATGTTCCTGGAAGCCGTGATCCTCATCCTCTACCAACGACACCTGGACCATGACCAAACCGAAATCCTCTCCCGCCACGCGGATTTGGAATAGGTTATTTGGGGGAGGGAGCCAGGGGCCGGTGGGCCCACTTACAATCCTCCCCCAAACCCCCACCCCCAACCCCTTTGAGTTTTTTATTGGCCTGGAAGTCAGGGGCCTTTGGCCCTGACTTCCAGGCCAACTTAAACGGGTTGGGAGGGGAGCTTGGCGGGAGGGCAGGGAGCACTTACAAAAAACTCCTTGGCCCTCCCCCCAAAAACACTTCAATTTAGGAAAGACGACTATGCCTGTAATTTTGCAGTTGGCTTTGGATTTTGTGGATTTGCATCGGGCCTTGGAGGTAGCGGAGCGGGCCGTGTCTGCCGGGGTTGATTGGATCGAGGCCGGCACGCCTTTAATCAAAAGTGAAGGGTTGGATGCGGTCCGGGAGTTGAAGCGTCGTTTCCCTAACAAGACCCTGGTGGCGGACATGAAGATCATGGATGCCGGGCGCGTCGAGGTGGAAGCTGCGGCCAAGGCCGGGGCTCAGATCATCGATGTGTTGGGGACCGCCGGGGACGCCACCATTGCCGAGTGTATTCAGGCCGGCAAGAATTATGGGGCCAAGATTGTGGTGGACCTCATCGCCGTGCCGGACCCGGTGGCCCGGGCAAGGCAGGTGGAGGAGTTGGGCGCGGATTACATCACCGTGCACCTGGCCATCGACGAGCAGATGCGGGGCGGGGACCCCTTCGCCACCTTGCTGGCGGTGGCTGAGGCGGTGCACCTACCCGTAGGGGTGGCCGGCGGCATCAACTCCGAGACCGCGGCCCAGGCCGTGGCCCACGGCGCGGCTTACGTGATTGTGGGGGGCGCCATCACCAAGGCCAAAGACCCCGAAGCCGCCACCCGTCAGATTCGCCGGGCCCTGGATGAAGGGGTGGTTATTCCCACCACTTTATTTAAGCGGGTGGGGGTAGCGGAGATTCGCCGGGCGCTGGAGATGGTGTCCGCGGCCAATCTCTCGGACGCCCTGCACCGAAGCGGGGTCCTGGAGGGCCTTAAACCTCTATTTCCGGGGATCCACATGGTAGGTCGGGCCTTGACCGTGCGCACCTACCCCGGGGATTGGGCCAAACCGGTGGAAGCCATCGACCTGGCTCAGCCCGGGGATGTCCTGGTCATCGACGCCGGCGGCGTGGGGCCGGCCATCTGGGGGGAGCTGGCCACCCATTCGGCCCTTACGAAAGGTCTGGCCGGGGTGGTCATCGACGGGGCTTTGCGGGACTCCGGAGACATTGTCAAGCTGCGGTTTCCGGCGTTTAGCCGCCTGGTGATGCCCAATGCCGGGGAACCTCGGGGCTTCGGCGAGATCGGCGTGCCCATCCTCATGGGCAATGTGCGGGTGGAGCCCGGGGACTGGCTGGTGGGGGACGACGATGGGGTGACGGCCCTGCCGCAAAAAATCGCGGTGGAATACGCCAACCGGGCCATGGACGTCCTGGAAAAAGAAAACCGCATCCGGGAGGAGATCAAAGAGGGCCGCACCCTGGCGGAGGTGACTGATCTGCTGCGGTGGGAGAAGAAGGTGTAAAATAAGGTCAACTGGGCGCAAAAGGAGGCTGCTATGCCCTTTGTATTCATGGAAAGCCATTTGCGTAGACTTTGTGAGATCAATAGTTTTTCAGTCCCTGACCATAACATGATCTTTTTTGGGTTCCGCGGGTGTCTGCCGGTTAATCCGGACGATTGCGACTTCCGCACCGAACACCACCTCAAAGTTGTAACAATCGACTACGACCATCCCTGTTGCACCATTGCCCAATGGCTCCCCCAGGATGGGAAAATCGCCATTTTTCCAGGAAGCACAGTGCCCTGTAAGAAAAAAATTCAAGACGCCTTGTCCGATGGGGGGGAGGGGGCTAACCAATTAATGACCGGTTTTTTTCGAGATTATGAGAAAGGAATTCATGGAAGAAACAATCCCCAGAGAGCGCACAAGGCCTTCCGCCAGACCAAGGACCGCCCAATTCGGAGGAGTGGTGATGATCTTGATTATGATAATCTGGACGTGGTCGAGGTGATGAACCCGGGAGATAATCTTCATGCCGGGTGGTCCCGGGGGATAAATTATAATTTTTCCAGCGCCGGATGCCAGGTGGTGGTAGGATTCCCCAAATGTGAGAAGCCGGGATATGAGGCTGAAAGGGGGCCTTGGAAGGACTTTAGGGGCAATGCCTATGCTATTGATCAGGACGTATTTGCCTATATTTTGTTGGGGGGCTATGAGGCGCAACAGGTGGCCCTGAGTAATTCCCAGCAGACTTTCGCTTTTCTCCGTTTCGGATCCTTCGGGAGCCTGGTGGAAGAACTGCAAACCGCTTTGAAGCAAAAAGGCTATTACCAGGGGCCGTTGGATGGCGACTTCGGCCGCGGGACCATCATGGCGGTTTTGAAATTTCAAGAAGCTACCTTTGGCAAAGACGACGCGGATGGGATAGTTTGCCCGCAAACTGCTGCGGCTCTGGGGATAGCCTGGCCAAAAATATAATGCGAAATGGGTCGGGAAAGAGGTTTTTTCTGGTTCACAAGCTCCACTTGGAAATCCCTTTGGAGGCAAAGCTGCGCTTTGCCAAATAACTCAAGGTATTATTATCCCGCTCTCACCTATTGAGATGCCCAAGCAAAGCTTGGGCCACAATGACGATCCCAAGCGGACCTTGGGAACGAGGGCAAGAGATGGTTGAATCCATAGGGGCGGTTCGCGAACCGCCCCTACAAGGGGCCCTATGCATGAGTTTTACGACAGAGATCCCTTATTACCTTCCATCTCTTCCTTGCACCGCTTGCGCGCCTCCTTGCGGCACAGTTCCCAGATGACGCATCCGGTGCGGAACTTACAGTAAAGGCAGGGGTCGGTGCAGGCCCGGCACTCGTTTAGGCACTCCTGACAGTACCAGAACTCCATCTTCTGACACTCCACGGCGGCCTCCCGCCCCGGGTGAAACCGGCATTCCATCCTCAACCCTTTTTTTTCTGTCTGGGAATCTTATCTTTAATTATAATGTAAGGTGAGGGCGAAGGAGCACCGTTCCCTCGCCGCGTTCACCCCAAATTCCCAACCAACATATAAATATTCTGCTTGCCACTTGGTATTAAAGCCAGGCCCAGGAAAATTCAGGAGGTATTTGCATGTTTCCCCTTGATGTCCATATCGACGGCCAACATCTGAAAATCTTGCCCGACTGGCGTGACAAGATCGAGGAAGAACTGGCCCGCTTGCAAAAACATTACGCCGAACCCATCCAGCACGCCCGGGTCGAAATCATCGGTACCGGCCACCATCGACTCGGAGCCTTTGAAATCCATCTAATAGCCTCGGTGGCCGGCAATACCCTGACCATCACGCGCCAGGGGGAATTCGTCTTACCCCTCATCGTGGAAGCCTTTGACGTGCTGGACCGACGATTGGAAGAACACTCCCAGAAACACCAGCAGAAAGTCAAGGTCCATGAAGAGCACGCCCAGCAAGGAACAATTGTGCGGCTATTTCCCGAAGAGAATTTTGGCTTCATTGAGACCGCGGACGGCCTGGAAGTCTATTTCCATGCCCACGCCCTGAAAAAAGGGACTTTTAAAAATTTGACTGTGGGGCAAGAGGTGAGATTTGCCCTGGAGGAGGGGGAGGAAGGCCCCCAGGCCACCTGGGTGCGCCCCCTGGACTGAGGCGGAGGAGCTGAGGGAGATTTGGAGGAGAGGGCCAGGGGCCGACGGCCCCCCTTACAATTCTCCTCCAACCCCCATAAGGGTTTTATCCAAAGGTAAGAGGCTGACCCATGTCTGAAGATACCTTTGCCGCGGCCCGCAACCACATGGTGGACAGCCAACTGGTGCCCCGGGGCATCTTGGACCCCCGGGTGTTGGCGGCCATGCGCCAGGTGCCGCGGCACCGCTTCATCCCCCCCAGCCTCTGGGATCAGGCCTACAACGACTACCCCCTGCCCATCGGCGAGGAACAGACCATCTCCCAGCCCTATATCGTGGCCCTGATGACCGAAATCCTGGAGCTTAAGGGGCCAGAGCGGGTGCTGGAAATCGGCACCGGCTCCGGCTATCAGGCGGCCATCCTGGCGGAGCTGGCAGCCCAGGTGTTCAGCATCGACCGGATGGCCCCCCTGTCGGCCCAGGCGCAAAAGGTGCTTGATTCCTTAGGGTATAAGAACATCCACCTTAAGGTGGGGGACGGCACCCTCGGGTGGCCCGAGGAAGGCCCCTTTGACGCCATCCTGGTGACCGCCGGCTCCCCCCAGGTGCCCCGACCCCTGACGGAGCAACTGGCCCTGGACGGGCGCCTGGTGATCCCCGTGGGCGACCGCTTCTCCCAAACTCTTACTTTAGTCCGCAAGACCAAGGAAGGCCTGAAATACGAATACCACGGCGGCTGCCGCTTCGTGCGCCTCATCGGCCAATACGGCTGGGAGGCGGGAGGATTGTGGGATTGAGGGGAGGGCTGGGGGATTTTTTTGTAAGTGGTCCCCCACCCTCCCCTCAAACTCCCCTCCCCACCCCCTTTAAGGGGAAAAAGAAAGGCGGGGCCACAGGCCCCGCCTGGCGTTAGCTGAGATTAAAGTCAACCCCCCGGGGTTATGGGGAAATCCCGGAAATAAGTTAAGTATTACCAAACAGTTGCCGCTTAGGGAATTTTGTTGATCTTCCCTTTGTCTGGCCGAATATCAATCACCGTTAACCTGGTACATTCACCCGGCCCCTTAAAGACGTAAATCATACCTGTGTCCTTAACCAGCTTTCCGGTTAGGCTGTCTAACATTTTGCTTTGATCTCTATTGGCAACCAGACACATAGGTGGGCCTTTTTTTGGTTTTATCAGGTATGGACATCCACTTTCCGGTATTTTTAGGGTTCCGATGAGCCCGCCTTCATACTGTTTTTCTATTTGACAAAGCTCATAATCGGTGCCGATTAAGGGATTCGCCTCTCTAGCCAAAAGATGGGTGTTCATAATTAATACTGCAATTATTACAACTATCCATGTCTTGACCATATGTTTAATCATTTATATTTCTCCGTGTTGGTCTGGGGAGGCCGGGCCTGTGGCCCTTAGCCCCCTCCCCCAAAAACCTCACTCCGACTTGGCCACGCGTTGGTCCTGGAAGGCTACGGCCAGGATGCGGCGGGCCAAAGGCGCGGCCACGGCACCGCCGCCGCCGCCGTGTTCAACCAAGACGGCTACGGCTATCTTGGGGTCGGACACCGGGGCATAGGCCACAAACCAGGCGTGGTTCTGAAAGTGGGCGGGAGTTTTGCCCCCGGCTTTTTCTTTTTCCAAGCCGACAATCTGGGAGGTGCCGGTCTTGCCGGCCACCTCCACGTGGGGGAGTTTGGCATTCCTGCCGGTCCCCTCGCTGACTACGCCATGCAGCGCCTTTTGGACCAGCTCCAGGGTGGCGGGCTCGGCTCCCAGGCGGGATTTTATAACCGGCTTCACCTTATACAGGACCTCGCCTGCCGGGCTTTCTACCTTTTCCATCATCTGGGGCTCAAAGATGAAGCCCCCATTGGCGATGACCGCGGCCACCTGGGCCATCTGCAGAGGGGTGGCGAGATTATATCCCTGGCCAATGGCCACGGACAGGGTTTCACCTTCACGCCAGGGCTGCTTAAAGCGGGCCTTTTTCCAGGCGGTGGAGGCCACCAGCCCCGGCATCTCCTGGTCCAGCTTCAAGCCGCTGGATTGCCCCAGGCCGAAGCGGCGGCTCCATTTGGCGATGCGGTCAATACCTAAGCGTTTGCCCACCGTATAGAAATAGATATCGCAGGACTGCACCAGGGCCCGGTTTAAGTTTACGTCCCCATGGCCGCCTTTCTTCCAGCAATGAAACACATGGTTGCCAAAGGGGAGGGCCCCGGAGCAATGAATCACAGTCTGGGGGGTGATGACTTTTTCCTCCAGCCCGGCCACCGCCATGACGATTTTAAAGGTGGAGCCCGGCGGATATTGGCCCTTCAAGGCCCGGTTTACCAGGGGGTGATCTTTATGGGTGCTGAGCTTCTGCCATTCCTGGGCGGTGAGGCCCCGCTCAAAGGCCTCCTGGGAATAGGTAGGGGCCGAGGCCATAGCCAGGATTTTGCCGTTTCTGGGGTCTAAAGCCACTATGGCCCCGGCCTTGCCTTCCAGGCAGGCCTCGGCTTCTTGCTGCAGCCGCTGGTCCAGGGTGAGATAGACGTTGGCCCCCGGAGTAGGAAACACTTGATCCAACTGGCCCAGTTCCCGGCCGTAGGCGTCCACTTCAATGCGGCGAAAGCCCCGGTTGCCCCTGAGAAAAGTCTCCCAGACTGACTCCACCCCGCAGCGGCCCACATAATCCCCCATTTTAGCGCCGAGGAAACGGCCGCTTTTGAGCTGAGCGTCGCTGATCTCCCCCAGATAACCCAGGGCATGGGCGGCCTGGCCCTTCTGGCGGTACTCCCGCTTGGACGCCACCTGGATGAATACCCCGGGTAATTCCGGCCGGCAGGTCTCCACCAGGGCCAGATCGTCAAAGGATAGATCCGAGCGCAGGCGCACCAGGTGGAGGCCGGCGGCGCGCGCCCCTTCCAGTTGGGCGGTAAGCGCCTTGGCGTCCAGCCGCATCAAGGCGGCCAGGCGCCGGCCCAGCAGGGGGATGTCGGCTACGTCTTCTAAGACCACCATCAGGTCATAACTGGGGCGGTTGCCCACCAGCACCTGGCCCTGGCGATCCAGGATCATGCCCCGCCAAGGCGGCAGATCCTGGAGGCGGATGCGGTTGCGTTCCGACCGCTTCTGGAGTTCTTCCCCTTCCACCAACTGCAAAAACCACAGGCGCAGAAAGAGGACCCCGAACAGGCCAAGGAGTATCAAGGCCACGGCGGAGAAGGTCCGCCGTACCCTTTCCTGTTCTTCCGGGGGCATCAGCCCCCCAAAGGTGTCGCCCAGGAACTTAAAGCCCGAAGACTCCTCAGATTGAACCGAGCGCCACATGGTGGTCAGGCCTCAAATAAACAGCAAGTTTGGGTAAAAAGGAAGAGGTGCAAATGCTAGTCTTTATTCTTTTCTTTTTCCCTTTTTCTGCCCCTTTCCCCCTCATTCACGATTCGGAAAAGCTTTGGAGAAAATTAACTAAGTTCAAGCAGAAGGCTTAAATGGGGTTAGGTCCCTTAAGGGCAGCCAGCCCAAGAGGCGCAGGAGCCTCTCCAGACCTCGCACCAGCTGGTACATTAACGGGGCCAGGGCCGCGGTGGCCAGAATCTCCAGGCCCCGATAAGTTATCAGGTCTCTGGTGAGGGGACTCTGGAATCTGAGTACGACGATGATGACTTGAAACCACACCTCCTGGAGGATCAGGGCGCCCAGGGTGGCCAATACCTGGGAACCGATCCTCTGGAGCACCAGGCGGCGGCGAAAAAACCGGGCGCTGGCCACCAGCACCAGGGAGGCCCCTAGATGCAGACCGAGGGGAGTGGCGGCGTAACTGTCCTGGAGCAGGCCCAACATTAGGGCCAGGGACAGGGACAGGGACAGAGACGGTCTTAAGCCCACAAAAAATATCAGCAGGTCCAGTAAATCCAGGCGGACATGGGGAAAGAACACCAGGTTCTGCAAATAAAAAAAGCCCAGGCCCACCAGACTGAAGAGGATGAAAGGAGCAATCATGGTTCCGGAATAGCTAAATTGACCACCTTTACCACCAGCACTTCTTCCAGGGCGGAAAGGTCCACCGCCGGGGTCACTTCGATTTCCTGAAAGACGCCGGGTTTCTTTTTATCGGCTGCGGTGACCTTGCCGAAAGTAAGGCCTTTGGGGTAGACCCCGCCCAGGCCGGAGGCCAGCACCAGGTCCCCTAATTGCACATCCGCGCTTTTGGGAACATACTCCAAAGAGCAACGATTGCCGCCTTTGCCCTGGAGGATGCCCCGGACCCGGGTGCGCTGCACCATGGCGTCGGCGCCGCTGTTGCGGTCCACAATGAGCATCACTTTGGAGTAATGGGGATAGGCTTCCACGATGCGGCCCACGAGCCCCCCAGGGGCCAGCACCGGCAGGCCCGTCTTGACTCCCTGGGTTTTTCCCTGGTCCAGCACGGCGCACCGGGACCATAACGAGGGGTCATAGGCGATCACCCTCGCCCCGATGATGGGGAAGGGCACCTGCCTTTTCAGGTCCAGTAAAGCCTCCAGCCGGGTCAGGGCCTGCTGGGCTTCCTGGTAACGCACCTCTTTCTGGGTGAACTCCTCCAGCTTGTGCGTAAGCGCCGTGTTCTCCTGCTGCACCCCCACCAGATAGAAGTACTCCTGCCAGAGGCGTTTAAAGGTGCGACCCGCATAGTGGAACCCCTGAAGCCCCGGAGCGGTCAGGGACACCATCAGGCCCTCCACCTTCCTAAGGGCCGGAGACCGCTTCAGGCTTAAGGAAAATAGGGAAAAGACCAGCAGCAGGACTGCGGCAATGAGCAGGGGAAGGCGATAGCGCGTTCGGGGACGCACATTAAGCGGTCTCAATCCACCATCACTTCCTTAAGGATATCCAGGTTGTCCAGGGCCTTGCCGGAACCTAGGACCACGGTGGTCAGGGGGTCTTCGGTGATCTTGATGGGCAGCCCGGTCTCCTGGTGCAGCAAGACATCCAGGTTTTTGAGCAAAGCCACGCCGCCGGTAATGTAAATGCCCCGGTCCACAATGTCCCCGGCCAACTCCGGGGGGGTCTGCTCCAGGGCGGTCTTCACCGTGGCCACAATGGTGTCGATCTGTTCCTGGATGGCCTGGCGCACCTCGTCGGAATTGATATTGATGATCTTAGGGATGCCGGTCACCAAATCCCGGCCTTTGACATCCATGGTCTCCATTTCGCCGGGATAGGCGTTGCCGATGGTGGTTTTGATGATCTCCGAGGTGCGCTCGCCGATCAAGAGGTTGTAGGTGCGCTTGATGTATTGCAGGATGGCCTCATCCATCTTGTCGCCGCCCATCCGAATCGACTTGGAGTAAACGATGCCGGCCAGGGAGATGACCGCCACTTCGGTGGTGCCGCCGCCGATGTCCACCACCATGTTGCAGATGGGTTCGGTGATAGGCAGCCCGGCGCCGATGGCCGCGGCCATGGGTTCCTCGATGAGATAGACCTCCCGGGCTCCGGCGGATTCCGCCGACTCCCGCACCGCCCGTTTCTCCACCGGGGTGATGCCGGAGGGCACGCAGACGATGATGCGCGGTCGGATGAGAGATCGGCGGTTGTGCACCTTGCGGATAAAATGACGCAGCATGGCCTCGGTAATTTCAAAGTCGGCGATGACGCCGTCCTTCATGGGGCGGATGGCCACAATATTTCCCGGGGTGCGCCCCAGCATCATCTTGGCCTCCCGGCCCACCGCCAGCACCCGGCTGCGGTCCCGGGCGTTCTTGCGCACCGCCACCACCGAAGGCTCACTTAAAACAATGCCCTTGCCTTTGACATAAACCAGGGTGTTGGCGGTGCCCAGGTCGATGGCCAGGTCATTGGAAAACCATCCTAAGATGGGATCGAGAAACATAAGGCTACTCCTTGCTTAAGGTGAAAGCACCGCCTGGGGCACGGTGGGGTCATGGCCGGCCAGAGGGCCAAAGGCTCCCGTTTATGAACGCGGGGGAAGGGCTTGGCTGAACCCCGGACTTTATATTGTGCCAACTTATTGAAAAAATTCAACCTAAAAATCCTGGGGGCTTTCCGCAGGGCGGAAAGGGGGTGCGAAAGGGAGAACGAAAATCTAAGGTTGGCAGGGCCCACCCTCCACGGCTGCCGCGGCTGAGACGAGGAAATTCCCCCCTTTAAAAAGGGGGACTTTGGAAAAAGCCGGTAGGCATGGTCACCTTGCGCGTCTGCTGCTAACCCGGGACTTTCAGCAACGATCTTGACGGACAGTTACGGCGATTTATTTTGTGCTTAAATCTCTAGCAGTATAAGCTTATAAGGACAGATATTGCCAAAGGGAGCAGGCCATGTGGGAATATTCGGATAAAGTCAAAGACCATTTCTTAAATCCCCGAAATGTGGGGGAAGTGGTAAATCCCGACGGCGAGGCCCTGGTGGGCTCTTTGGCCTGCGGCGACGCCCTTAAACTTACCTTTAAATTAGACGAAAACCACAGGATCAAGGAGGCCCGCTTTAAAACCTTCGGCTGCGCCAGTGCCATTGCCGCGGCTTCCGGCCTCACCGAAATGATCAAAGGCATGACCATCGAAGAAGCCGCCAAGGTGACCAACCAGGACATCGCCGACTATTTAGGCGGCCTGCCCCAGGAAAAGCTTCACTGCTCCGTCATGGGCCGGGAAGCCCTGGAAAAGGCCATCGCTAATTACCAGGGGATACCAACCGCCGCGGCCGAGGAAAAAATTATCTGCGAATGTTTCGGGGTCACGGAGAAGGAAATCGAACGGGTAGTCAGGGAAAACCAGTTGACTACCGTCGAGGAGGTCACCAACTACACCAAGGCCGGCGGCGGCTGCGGCAACTGCCATGAGGCCATTGCCGAAATTATCGACCGGGTGCGGGCCGAGGCCCGCCCGGCCGCCCGGCCCCAGCTCTCCAACATCCAGAAAATCAAGCTGATTGAAGAGACCATCGACCGGGAAATCCGGCCCTCTTTGAAACAAGACGGCGGCGATATCGAGCTTATCGATGTCATCGGCAACCGGGTGCTGGTGGCCACCCGGGGCGCCTGTGCAGTGTGTCAGGCCTCCCATTTGACGCTTAAGCAATTTGTGGAGGCGAAACTTAAGGAACTGGTGTGGCCCGAACTCACGGTGGAGGAGGTGTCTTAAGTGAAGACTATTTATCTAGACAACAACGCCACCACCCAGGTGGCCCCGGAAGTCCTGGAAGCCATGCTCCCCTATTTTCACGAGTTTTATGGCAACCCCTCCAGCATGCATGCCTTCGGGGGTCAGGTGGCCCGGCGGCTCCGGGAGGCCCGGGCCCAGGTGGCGGCCCTCATCGGCGCCTCCCCGGAAGAGCTCATCTTCACCAGTTGCGGCACCGAAAGCGACAACACCGCCATCCGTTCGGCCCTCACGGCTTATCCCTTCAAGCGCCATATTGTCACCTCCCGGGTGGAGCACCCGGCCATCCACGCCCTGGTAGCCTGCCTGGCCAAAGAGGGCTATCGCCTCACGGAACTGCCGGTGGACGGGCAGGGGCGCTTAAATATGGAGCAATACGCCCGCAGCCTCACCCCGGACACGGCCATTGTCAGTCTCATGTGGGCCAACAACGAAACCGGGGTGATCTTTCCGGTGGAGGAGGCCGCGGCCCTGGCCCAGGCGCGAGGCATCCTGTTCCACACCGACGCGGTGCAGGCCGTGGGCAAAATCCCCATCGATATGCGGCACAACTTGATTGACCTGCTCTCCATCTCCGGCCATAAGCTCCACGGCCCCAAGGGCATCGGGGCCCTTTATGTGCGCCAGGGCACCAAGTTTTCCCCCTTTCTCATCGGCGGCCACCAGGAAAAGGGGCGCCGGGCGGGCACGGAAAACACTCCCAGCATCATTGGCTTCGGCAAGGCCTGCGAACTGGCGGCCCGCAACCTGGAAAAAGAAAACACCACGGTAAAATTCTTGAGGGATAAACTGGAAAACGCCCTCCTGGCCCGCATCCCCTTGAGCCAGGTAAACGGGGACCGCCTGAACCGTCTCCCCAACACCAGCAATATAAGTTTCGCCTATGTGGAGGGCGAGGCCATTCTCCTGATGCTCAACGAATTCGGCATCTGCGCCTCTTCCGGCTCCGCCTGCACCTCGGGGTCGCTCCAGCCTTCCCATGTGCTCAGGGCCATGGGGGTGCCCTTCACCATGGCCCACGGCTCCATCCGCTTCAGCTTAAGCGTTTACAACACCGAGGCGGAAATCGACTTCGTCATCGACAAATTGCCCCCCATCATCGCCAGACTCCGGGTCTTATCGCCTTACTGGCAACCAGGCGCTGAGGCTGGTGGGGCTTTTTGAGGGGAGGGCCGGGGGAACGCGGTTCCCCCGCCCTCCCCTCAAACTCACCTCCCCACCCCCTTTACCTATGGGATTGGGGGTGGGGGCTTGGGGGAGGATTGTAAGGGGGCCTACGGCCCCTGGCCCCCTCCCCAGACCTCCAGTTACCCATCCAGCCCTTCCCGGCGAAAATCTCTGGCGCTCCCTTGACAAAGGTGGTTATAAATGGTTTATAAAAGTTTTGGAAAAAATTGCGGCACCAAGGATGACGCTAAATGAAACGCACCTATCAACCCAGTAATTTGCGCCGTGACCGCACCCACGGCTTTTTGGAGCGGATGAGCACCCGGGGCGGCCGCCGGGTCTTGAAGCGCCGTCGGGCCAAGGGTCGGAAACGTCTCACGGTCTAAAAAGTGGGGAGCCTCTCTGAGCCACACCCCGAATACCACCGGCCGCGGCCCCGCCGACGTCCCGAACCCAACCGTTAAAGGGACCTCCCGTTTCACCCGGGCGGAACGGCTCCGCCGTCGCCCGGAGTTCTTAAGGGCGCAGGCCCAGGGCAAAAGGCTCCACACGCGCCATTTCGGGGTCATTCTGGCGCCCACCACCTTCGGTTTCCCCCGGCTGGGACTGGTGGTGACCCGCCGTCTGGGTAAAGCGGTGCGTCGCAATCGGGTCAAGCGCTTGCTCAGAGAATTCTTCCGTCACCATAAAACCCTGCTGCCTCCTTCAGACCTGATCATCATGGCCAAGAAAGGGGCCACGGCCCTTTCTTATCATGAGGTTGAACAGGAGCTGGGGCGGCTGTTGCTCACCCGGGTGAAGGACACCTCCCATGACTAAAGCGGCCCTCTTATTTATCCGGGCCTATCAATTGCTGGCTTCGCCCCTGATCCCCAGCTGCTGCCGGTTCGCCCCCAGTTGTTCTCATTATACGGCGGAGGCCTTGAGGCGGTATGGCTTTATGCGGGGCATCAATCTGGGCCTGAAGCGCCTGCTGCGCTGCCATCCCTTTCACCCCGGGGGTTTGGACCCGGTGCCCTGAGGAGTTTGATATGGAAAAAAGGGCCTTGCTCGCCCTGGCTTTGAGCTTTGCGGTATTCATGGTTTTCTTATTTTTTGGGGAGAAGCTGAAGAAGCCTTCAGCCCCGGAAACTCCCGCGGCCAAATCCGCGGCCAAGCCGGAGACCTCCCCGGCCCCGCCGGTGGAGGCGCGCCCGGCGGCCCCGGCGCGGCCAGCGGCCGCCCGCCCTCCGGCAGCCCGTCCGGCCAAAGAGGTCGTGGTGGAGACCCCCTTATTTCGGGCGGTATTCACTGAGCTGGGCGGACGGCTGAAAAGCTTTCAATTGAAAAAATACTGGCAAGCGCTGCCCACCACCCCCGTCACCCGTTTTCAATTGGGACCGGTGGACTTCGAGGTGGAGCGCTATCTGGATCCAGAAAAAAACGGGGCCGTTCCCAAAGAGCTGGTTAGGGCCGGCAAGTCCCAGGACCTGCCTTTGAGCCTGAGATGGGAAGGGAAAAATCTGGCGGTGCCGGCGCTCCTCCCCTACCAGGCCTCTCAGCCGCAACTGACCCTCAAGCCGGGCGAGTCGGCCACCCTGCATCTTACCTGCGTGTCCCCGGAAGGGTTGACCTTTACCAAAAGCTTTACCTTCCGCAGCGACAGCTATAGCTTCGATCTGGCCGTCAAGGTGGCCAACCGCACCAGACAACCTCTGGAAGGGCACCTGGACCTGGACCTTACCGCCAATTATGCCGAAGAAGAGTCCAGCCGTTACAACTTCTTGGGATTCCACGCCTCCATCAATCACCGCCTGGAGGAGATCAAGACCCACAGCCTCAAGGAACTCAAGACCTTTACCGGCAAGATCGACTGGGCCGGCCTGGACGAAGGTTATTTCTTGACCGCCATGGTGCCTCTGGCCGCGCCCAAAACCCTGCTCACCCTGAAAGAAATCCCCCCCGGCTCCATGGTGGCCACCTTAAGGAGCCCCCTGGAGGCCCTGGCCCCGGGCCAGGAGGCCCAATTGTCCTATGCCCTCTATTTCGGGCCCAAGGACCTAAACGACCTCAAACCCCTGAATCTGGGCCTGGAGCGGTCGGTGGATTTCGGCTGGTTCGATTTATTAGGCAAACCCCTGCTCTATGTCTTAAAATTCTTTGACCGCTACACCCACAATTACGGCTGGGCCATTATCATCTTGACCTTCCTGATCCGGCTGGTTTTCTTTTATCCCAACCACAAAAGCTATGCGTCCATGAAGGCCATGCAGAAGCTGCAGCCCCGGGTGGCCGAGCTGCGGCAGAAATATAAAGACGACCGGGAGACCATGAACAAGGAGTTGATGGGCCTGTATCGCACCTTTAAGGTTAATCCCCTGGGGGGCTGTCTGCCCATGGTGTTGCAACTGCCGGTCTTTATCGCCCTTTATAATGTCTTAGGCTATGCCATTGAGCTGCGCCACGCCCCGTTTATTTCCACCCTGCCCTTTACTGATATTGTCTGGCTCTCGGACCTGTCCGCGAAGGACCCGCTGCTCATCACCCCGCTGATCATGGGGGCCACCATGTTTGTCCAGCAGAAGATGACCCCCTCACCCGGTGATCCCACCCAGGCCAAGATGATGATGTTTTTGCCGCTGATTTTCACCTTCCTCTTTCTGAACTTCGCTTCCGGTCTGGTGCTCTACTGGCTGGTCAACAACGTGCTGTCCATCATCCAACAACACTATACCAACAAGTACCTTACCTAGATGCCGGGGGAAGTATTGATGGAGTTTCAGGAGTTTGAAGGCAAGACCACCGAAGCCGCCATCGAGAACGCCTGCGCCCATTTTCAGGTGGCTCCGGAGCAATTGGAAATCGAGATTGTCTCGGTGGGTTCTGGGGGGATCTTTGGGCTGGGGAGAAGTAAGGCCAAAATCAGGGCGGCCTTGCGGGGCGAGCCGGAAGAATCCTTGCTCCCCCTGGCTCAGGAGATCCTGGAGGGCCTCATTGAGAAGATGGGCGAGTCGGCCCAAATAACCGCCGGGCAGGAGGCCGACCGCATTAATCTCAAGATCGAAACCGAAGACGCCGGCCTGCTCATCGGCAAACAGGGCCAGACCCTGGACGCCTTGCAATATCTGGTTACCAAGATCCTGGCCAAGAAAACTCGCCGCAAGGTCAGGGTTTCCATTGACGTGGAAGCCTACCGGGCCCGCCACCATCAGGCCCTGGCCCACCTGGCCCTGAAATATGGAGAGAAGGTCAAGCGCAGCGGCAAGCCCATCACCCTGGACCCCATGAATCCTTACGACCGCCGCATTGTGCACCTGGCCCTCCAGGGCGATAAGGATTTAAAAACCATGAGCCGGGGCGAAGGCCTCTATAAGAAAGTAGTTATTTCCCCGGTGAGAAAGAGGGGAGGCCAGGAGGACGCCGCCGGCCCTTCATGACCCAGCCTGATTCGGGCGATACCATTGCGGCTCTGTCCACCCCCTTGGGGGAGGCCGGGATCGGCATTGTGCGGTTAAGCGGCCCTCACGCCGAGACCATCGCCCGCCGGATCTTTCGCCCCCATCAGCCCCGCCCAAAGTTACGGTCCCACCAGCTCTATCTGGGCCACATCGTTAACTCTGAAGGGCAGATTATGGATGAGGTGCTTTTAACCCTCATGCGCGCCCCCCGGAGCTACACCCGTCAGGATGTGGTGGAGATCAACTGCCATTCCGGCTACGCGGTCTTAAGCCGCATCCTTAATCTTACTTTGGCCCAGGGGGCCCGCCTGGCCAGACCGGGGGAGTTCACCTTAAGGGCCTTCCTGTCCGGACGCCTGGATCTGACCCAGGCAGAGGCGGTTATGGAAGTAATTAAGGCCCGCACCCAGGCCGGCCTGAAAGTGGCCGCAGGCCACCTTCAAGGCGGCCTGGGCCGCGGCCTGAGCCAGGTGCGGGAGAGGCTCCTGGACCTTTTGGCCCGGGTGGAGGCGGCCCTGGATTTTCCCGAAGAAGCCGCGGAGCTGTCCCCGGACTCCTTAAAGGAAGGGCTTAAGCCCCAGAGCCAATCCCTTGAGCGCCTGCTCGCCACCTACCAGGAAGGCCGCCTCCTTAGAGAAGGGCTCCTGGTGGTCATCGCCGGGTGCCCCAATGTGGGCAAATCCAGCCTGTTAAACTGCCTGCTGAACCAGGACCGGGCCATCGTCACCGAGATTCCCGGCACCACCCGGGACTTTATCGAGGAAACCATAACCCTAAGGGGAGTACCGGTGCGCTTGAGCGATACCGCGGGCCTGCGCCCGGCCCAGGATCGGCTGGAGGAGCTGGGCATTGCCCGGACCCGAGAGCGCCTGGCCCAGGCGGACCTGGTGCTTTACCTGGTGGACGGCAGCGCCCCCCTGGCGGCCGAGGACCGTCAGGCCCTAAGGGAGCTGGCCGGACAAAAGGGCCTGGCGGTGATCAATAAGATGGATCTGCCCTTAAGGGTTTCTGCAGCCGATTTACAAAAGGCCACCTCCTTCCCCCTGGTAAAAATATCCGCCCTCACCGGGCAGGGAATAGAAGATCTAAAACAGGGGATCGTGGACCTGGCCCTAAGCGGCGGCCTTAACCAAGAGGGGGAAATCATCACCCAGGCCCGCCACCACCAGCACCTGCAGAACGCCCTGGCCCTTCTTAACCAGGCCCACGCCCTCCTGGGCCCCGACCCTCCCTGGGAACTGGTGGCCCTGGAACTCAAAGAGGCCGTCCAGCAACTGGGAGAAATCACCGGCGAAGAAGTGGGCGACGCCGTCCTGGACCGCATTTTTTCAGAGTTTTGTTTGGGGAAATAGATTCTTGGGGGAGGGGGCCAGGGGCCGACGGCCCACTTACAATCCTCCCCCAAACCCCCAACCCAACCCCCTAAGTTTTGGCTTGGGAAGCCAGGGCCTGCAGGCCCTGGCTTCCCAAGCCAGGAACAGGCAGGAGGCATTATATATGTAGGGGGCGACCCGGTGGGTCGCCCCCTACCTGGCCTCCCGGCAAAATATTTCTGGTGGCACAGGCGTTTCGCCTGTGCCGGACTTCGTCCCCTCAAGGGAGGCAGCTAATAGTGGAAATGCGGGGCAACTCCCCCGATACTGATCCCCTAAACTTCCTCCAGCAAGGCGCCGCGGCCCTGGACCTGGAACTATCCCCTCCTATCCTGGAGCAGTTCCGGTTATACTTAAAAGAGTTGAAGCTCTGGAACGCCCGGGTCAATCTGACCGGCCTCAAAACCGACCGGGACATTATCGTCAGGCACTTCCTGGATTCCCTGACGGTGGCCCCATTTTTAGGGCCAGCCGCCTCCCTGGCGGACCTGGGCAGCGGCGCCGGTTTCCCCGGGCTGGTCCTAAAAATCCTTCGGCCGGAGCTGGCCCTCACTCTGGTGGAGGCCCGGGAAAAAAAAGCGGCTTTTCTCGAGTATCTGGTGTCTTATCTTAAGTTGACAGGCGTAGAGGTAATCAAGGTGCATCTCACCCCCTCCTTGGCCTTAAAGTGGGGTCCCCGCTTTGCCGCGGTGGTCTCCCGGGCCACTTTTTCTCTGGCCCGCTTCCTAAAATTGGCCGCCCCCCTGCTCCTGCCCGGGGGTCACTTAATGGCCCTCAAAGGACCGCACCTGCCTGAAGAAGAACTAAAAGCGGCCGCGGCCTTGGCAACCCGCCAGGGCCTGGGTCCCTTCCAGCTGCATCATTACCGCTTGCCCATCACCGGCGAGGCCCGGGTCCTGATCATGGCCCCGCGAGCTTAGCAGTATGGCGATCATCCTTTTAACCTCCAGGGTTGAAACGATATTATCCTGATATTGTATTCAATTAAGATATTTGTTTGCCGGTGGGGCGGGCCTCCGTGCCCGCCGCATCACCTTGGTATAATTGTGGTGATCATGGGCAGGCACAGAGGCCTGCCCCACCAATAGCAAAGCACAAACTTTAGATAGCAACTTAAGACCTCTGAAAAAGGCCCTGACGACATGATATCAGGGGCTGTTGACGGGGAGAAAATGATGTGGAACAGCCGCCCTCGGCTGTTCTTGAGCAGGCGAGGGCGCCTGCTCTACATTTTGGCATCAGGCGACCATCATTTTTGCAGAGGTCTTAATTTACCTTAGCCACAGCCGCAAACTTCTTAAACGGATTATGAATGAAAAAAAGCACGAAAGTCCTCAGCGCAATTCTGGTAGGCCTCGCCATTCTGCCGGTACTTTCAGACACGCTTCTCGCCCAATCTGATGATGAGTTCCAGGCCGCCCGGGACCGCATGGTGGCCTGGCAGCTTAAAGGCCGGGACATTACCGATGACCGCGTCCTATCGGCCATGGCCCGGGTGCCCCGTCACCGCTTTGTGCCGGAGTTTTTAGCCCCCCTGGCCTATGAGGATCATCCTCTGCCCATCGGCTCGGAGCAGACCATCTCACAACCCTATATCGTGGCCCTGATGACCCAGTGGGCCGGGGTCAAAGCCGGGGACAAGGTCCTGGAGGTGGGCACCGGGTCTGGCTATCAGGCCGCAATCCTGGCGGAACTCACCGATAAGGTCTATACCATCGAACTCCGGCCGGAACTGGCCCAGGCCGCTGACGGCCGCCTTAAAGCCCTGGGCTATGGCCGGGTCAAGGTGAAATGCGGCGACGGCTATCAGGGCTGGCCCGAGGAAGCCCCCTTTGCCGCCATCCTGGTCACCGCGGCCGCCTCCCAGGTGCCCCCGGCCCTAACGGCCCAACTCATGGAAGGCGGCCGCCTCATCATCCCCCTGGGACCCCCGGGCGGCTTCCAAACCATGGCCCTATTCCGCAAAATCAACGGCAAACTTAAAGAGGAAAACCGCCTCCCGGTAAGCTTCGTTCCCCTGGTAGAACCACGATAAAGACTTGGGTGAAATTGTTTGGGGGAGAGGGCTAAGGGCCACAGGCCCTTAGCCCCTCCCCCAATCCCTTATGGGGTATAAATTTTTAGCGGCTAGGCTGGGGCCGTTGGCTTCAGCCTAGCCGCCAGCCATATTCGGGTTGGGAGGGGGGTGTGGGGGGAGGGCAAGGGCCACTTACAAAAAAGTCCCTGGCCTTCCCCCCACTTACACCACTCGCAAGCCTGCAGATCGGGCTAGGCTGCGGACTAGTTGGGTCAGGAGGGAATTTACCGGGGTAGGCACGCCCAGGGTTTTGCCCCGGTTCACCACCTGGGCGTTTAAGGCCTCGATTTCGGTGGGGCGGCCGGCCAGGACGTCCTGGAGCATGGAAGAGTGGTTGGGCGCGGTGGCGGTGCAGACCTGGCGCAGCCGCGTTTGCGGGTCGCCGGTAACCTCTATCCCCGCAGCCCGGGCTACCGCCTGGGCTTCGGCGGCGGCGGCCACTGCCAGTTCCCAGGCCTCCGGCAGTTTCGCTAAAGCCCCGTTGGGCACCCTGAGCAAAGCGGTCAGGGGGTTGATTCCCACATTGACCAGCAGCTTTTCCCACAGCAGCACTTGGATATGCGGGTGGGCCTGGCATTCCAGTCCGGCCCGGCTAAAGAGGTCCACCACGCCCGAGATTTCTGCCGGCGACACCTGGGACCCCGGGGGCGCCCCGATATAGATGGGCCCCGGGCCGGCATGGATGATCCGGCCCTCATCCCGGCGGGTGACCCCCAGGAAGGCCACCCCCGCCAGCAAACGCTCAAAGCCCACCTCCTGGGCCATCAGCTCCAGATTGGCCAGGCCGTTTTGGAGGGTGAGGGCCAGGCCTCCGGCGGCCATCAGCCGGGGGAGGGCCCGGGCCGCGGCTTCGGTCTGATGGGCCTTTACCGTCATAATGGTCAGGTGACAGGGGCCCGTCTCCTCTGCCAGGACCCAGGGCACCGGAATTATCCGATGATCACCGGTCAGGGACTTAAGATGGACCCCTTTGGCTTTAAAGAGGGCCACCCGTTCCGGTCGATAATCCACCAGGAAAACTTTTTCCCCGGCCTCAAAGAACAAGGAAGCCAGCAAACAACCCAGGCCGCCGGGACCCACCACGGCAATTCTCATCTTAGTCTAACCTACGTTAAAAAGTTTTTTTTCTGTTGCATCATCCATTATCTTGAAAGAAATTTCTTCAAGATTATTTTTCTTTTATCCGAATTATAGTAAACTATTTTGCATTAAATAAAGTGGGGAGTAAACCGCAGGGGGGAGAGGGGATGGCGACGCCTATGAAAATGCCCAGGCAGTTCGATCAGGAATTGGAAGAACTGAAGCAGAATCTACTGCGCATGGCGACCCTGGCCGAGACTGCGGTGGGCAGGAGTATAGAGTCCGTCATGACCCGCGATTCCGAACTGGCCCGGGAAGTTATTATCGATGATATCAACCTCAACCGCATGGAGTTGGCCATTGAGGAGCTGGCTTTTAAACTCCTGGCCCTGCGACAGCCTCTGGCCACGGACTTGCGGTTGACCACGGGCGCCATGCGCATCGCCACCGAACTGGAGCGCATCGGCGACCAGGCCGTAAATATCGCCGAGCGGGCTTTGGAACTCAACAGCCGTCCGGCCCTGGAACTTCCCATTGATCTCAAGGCCATGGCCGATCTGGCCTTAGGTATGGTCCGCACCAGTATTGACGCTTTTGTGCAGCAAGACCCCAAGCTGGCCATTAAGGTATGTCAGCGGGATGTGGAGGTGGACTTACTGGACGATGAATATATCCAGAAAATCCTGGGCTGCATGATCAAGGAATCCCGGTGGGTGATGCGGCTCCACCATTTCCTCATCATTGTCCGGAACCTGGAACGCATCGCCGACCTGGCCACCAACATCGCCGAGGACATTGTCTTCATCGTGGAAGGCCGGGTGATCAAGCATCGGTGTGAAGACTGGATGCTCGTTGCCCCCACCTGATCTGGGCCTGGGCCAGTTTCTCTTCCAAAAGTTGTATTTCTTTAGCCAGCCGGGGTTGGCTCTGGCGGTCCCGTTCCAGGGTCTGCAGGGCATGAACCACTGAGGCATGGCTCCGCTGGAAAAGACGCCCCAGCTCCATCATGGTCTTCCGGGTATAGAGGCGGCTGAAATAAAGGGCCATCTGCCGGGCCCGCACCAGCCGTTTCTGCCGGGACCGCCCTAACAGTTCCGCCAGATTTATCCCATAATAATCACCGACAATCTTCTGGATCTGCGGGATGCTCAAACGGGTTTCCACCGCCTTCAGGTCCTGCAGCACCTCCTGAGCCAACTGCAGACTGAACGATTCGTTAAGCAAGGTGGAGCGCGCCACCAGGCAATCCAGGGCGCTCTCCAGGCGGCGCACATCCTCGGTGACATGCTCCGCCAGATACTCTAAGATCTTGGCGGAGACCCGCACCCCCCGGTTCTCGGCCTTCTTGGCCAGAATATTGGCCCGGGTGGGGAAGTCCGGAGGGCCGATGGGGGTGATGACCCCGCCGGTGAGCCGGGAGCGGAGTTCCTGGGAAAGGTGGCTGATCTCTCCAGGCAGGTAGCAACTGGTGAACACCAACCTTTTGTTCTGGGCCATGAGGGTGTCCAGGGTATAGGTTACCTCCGCCTGGATCTTCTCCTTGCCGCTTAAAAACTGGACTTCTTCTAAGAGCAGGACCTCGCAGTCTTTCCGGAAGCGCTCTTTGAAGTTTGACATCCGGCCGCTTTTGAGCGCCATCACCATCTCATTGGCGAAACTCTCCGCGGTGAGGTAAAGCACCTGTCTTTGGGGAGCAGACTGGGCAAGGAAGTTGCCCACCGCCTGGGAGAGATGGCTCTTTCCCAGCCCTGAACTGGCCGTGAGAAACAGGATGCGGTTATAGAAGGTGTCGTTGCGGGCCAGGGCCTTGGAAGCCTGAAAGGCCAGGCGGTTGGAAGCTCCCACCACAAACTGGTCAAAGGTGAAGGCCCGGTTGAGACCTCCGTTACCGGATTTGGCAGTCAATAACGGCAACGCCGGCTGGCTCACGGGGGGGAGGACTGCTGACCGGGGCCTGGCGGGAGACAGAACCAGACGCACCGGCTGCACCAGGCCCAGGGTCGTTTGCACGCCTTGCTGGATCAAATGCAGGTAATGGGACTTGATCCACCTGAGGGCAAAGGGATTAGGGCAGGCCAGTAACAGCTCCCCTTCAGGCCCGTCTTCCACCTTTAGAGGGTCAATCCACAGGTGGAAACCTGAAGGTGACATTTGTTCCTTGAGGGTGGCTTTGACGGTTTCCCAAATGCCCTGCATATTCCCCCTTCTAATAGGCTCCGATTTCGGTGGGGCAATATTATCTTTGCCTGCCTTTTAGGTCAAAGCAGGCCAAAGGAGGTGTACCGAAATTTAGGTTAGCCCGGTCCCCCCGGCTCAGGTGAGAGACCAGCGGCAAGGTGTAACACCGGTGCGGTTCTGTCCCGTGATGTTCTTTTCCTAAGTATTTGAGGATGATAAGAAGCCCCAACCATGAGCCTCAACGGCCCTTGAAGTCTTCACCGCCGCCCCCCCCTTTTTCACATCTCGCGCATCCTAATTTTTTCGTCGATTTTCATGGGGGACAAAAATATTTGAGTTGAAAAATCGCTATCCCTCGAAATTCAAATCAAAAAGATTTGCCAAATTAATTATTAAGATATTTCAGGTGGTTATCCAAATAAGAGCCCCTGGGCCGGTGATACCGGCCATGGGAAAAGTTGGGTCGGGTGCCGCCGACCTTTGCCCGAAGAGGCTTTAGCAGGTTGTTTGGAAAAATGAGAGTGAGGTGAGGGCTAAGGATATGGGGGCGGGGTAACCCCGCCCTAACTGCCCTCTCCCCATGATCAATCCCCCGCCGCGGTCACCTTGACAAATCCTCAAGACCGAGTATCATGGCTTTGAAAATCACTCTTTTGAGGTCGGCAATGATCAATTATGTGGCTTATCGCAAGTTCGTCACCCTGAAGAACGGCAGGCGGGTGATGTTCCGGTTCCTCAATGCCGAGGACCGGGAAGGCCTGACCCAACTGTTTAAGGAAGCCCCGGCAGAAGATACCATGTTCCTGAAACAGGATGTCAAGGATCTGAAGGTGATCAATTATTGGATGGAAAATATCAATTACCGCAAGGTCTTGCCCCTGCTGGCGGTGGATTTGGAGGGAAACCGGATCATTGCCGACGCCACCCTGCATCGCGGCAAACATGCCGCCAAGCATATCGGCGAAATTCGCATCTTTGTCTCTAGATCCTTCCGGGGCCTGGGTCTGGGCTCCATTATGCTGGAAGAATTGCTCAGCCTGGCCTTGCAAGAAAATCTGAAATGGCTCAAGGCGGAAGTGCTGGCGGACCACAAAAAGGTAATCAAGGCCTTTCGAAACAAAGGGTTCGAAACAAAGTGCACCCTGGAAGAATATTTTCTCCGCAAAGACGGGGTCACCCACGACGTGGTCCTGATGATGCGCCCCGTCCTGAAGAAAGAAGAAGCGGAGTTTTGAGCAGTTTCTTGGGGGAGGAGGGTAAGGGCCAATGGCCCTTACCCCCTCCCCCAATCCCCCACCCCCAATCCCTTAAGATTTATTCAGGCTGGGGACGGCGGGGCCTTTGGCCCCGCCTTCCCCAGCCAACTTACACGGGTTGGGAGGGGGGCTTGGGGGGAGGGCAGGGAGCTTATCTCCCTGCCCTCCCCCCAACCACTTCATCCTGATAAAAGAGGCCGGCGGTGGGGCGGGTAGTCTCGGGTCTGGAAGTCTTTCTTAATGAGTCCCCGTCCTGGGTGGCCGGCGCCCGGCTGGGGCTCCTGAGCCATCCCGCCGCAGTGGCTGCCGATCTTACCAGCGCCCGGGAGTTGATCGCCCGCCGTTTCCCCGGGCAGCTAACAATCCTGTTCAGCCTTCAGCACGGTCTTTTAGGGGAGAAGCAGGACAACATGATTCCCTCCGCGGATTTTGTCGACTCCCTCCTCAAGCTCCCGGTGGTCAGCCTCTATGGTCCCCGTCTGGCCCCCCCGCCGGAGACCCTTAAGGAGGTGGACGTTCTTCTGGTGGACATACAGGATGTAGGTACCCGGGTTTACACCTTTGCCGCCACCCTGGCCAAGGCGATGGAGGTGGCGGCCCGGGGGGGGGTCAAGGTGGCCGTGCTGGACCGGCCCAACCCCATCTCCGGCAGCCAGGTGGAGGGCAACCTGCTAAAACCGGAGTGGGCCTCTTTTGTGGGCCCCTATCCCCTGCCCATGCGCCACGGCTTTACCCTGGGGGAATTGGCCCGCTTTTACAATGTTAGCCAGAATTTGGGGTGTGATCTGGAGGTGATCCCGGCCAAAGGCTGGCGCCGGGGCCGTTATTTTGACGAAACCGGCCTGCCCTGGGTGCTGCCGTCCCCCAATCTGCCCACCTTGGACGGCGCCCTAGTTTATCCCGGCCAGGTCCTGCTGGAGGGCACCAACCTGTCGGAAGGCCGGGGCACCACCCGGCCTTTCGAGCTTTTCGGCGCGCCCTTTCTTAAGCCGGCCCGGATTAAAGAGATTATCAAAGAAGAGATACTGCCCGGCGTGGTCCTGCGGGAGGCCTCCTTTGAACCCACCTTCCACAAATGGGCCGGGGAGCTCTGCCAGGGCTTCCAGCTCCATGTCACAGACCGGCACACCTTCAAACCTTATTTCACCACCCTCACCCTGCTTAAGGCCATCAGACAATTGCATCCCCAAGAGTTCGCCTGGCGCCTGCCGCCCTATGAATACGAGACCGAACGCCTCCCTATTGACCTGCTCACCGGCGACGCCAACATCCGCCAGGGGCTGGATAAGGGAGTGCCGGTGCCGGAACTGGAAGCCGCCTGGCAGG
>JAUXZG010000253.1 GCA_030694005.1 Desulfobaccales bacterium
ATCGAGGTATTTATGTGCGGTATTATCGGCTATTTGGGGCCCCAGGAGGCCATGCCCATCATCCTGGACGGCCTGAAACGCTTGGAATATCGGGGCTATGATTCCGCCGGCCTGGCGGTCATCGGTTCCAATGGGCTGGCCATCCGGCGCAGCCTGGGCAAGTTAAAGGAGTTGGAAAACCTGGTGCGCCTGGAGCCCTTGCCCGGTCAGGTGGGCATCGGCCACACCCGCTGGGCCACCCACGGCCGCCCCTCGGAGGCCAACGCTCACCCCCACCAGGTGGGAGACATTGCGGTGGTGCATAACGGCATCATCGAGAATTATCTGGATCTCAAGGACCAGCTCCTCAAAGAGGGCCACCGCTTCGCTTCGGAGACGGACACCGAAATCATCTCCCACCTCATCGTCAAGCATATGGGCCGGGGGGCCGCTTACCTGGAGGCGGTGCGCCTTACCTTAAAAGACATTCGGGGCTCTTACGCCCTGGCCATCGTCAATGCCCAAGAGCCCCGGATGCTGGTGGCGGCCCGCAAGGAAAGCCCCCTGATCCTGGGGCTGGGGGAGGGGGAGTATTTCCTGGCCTCTGACATTCCCGCCATTCTTCCTTACACCCGCCGGGTGATTTTTTTGGAAGACCATGACCTGGTGGTGATCAAAGACGGGGAATGCCTCCTTATGGACCGGGAGGGCAAACGGTGTCAGCGGCCGGCGCATACCATCACCTGGAGCCCGGCCATGGCGGAAAAGGCCGGCTACAAGCACTTCATGCAAAAGGAGATCTTCGAACAACCCCGGGCCCTTATCGATACCTTTCGGGGCCGCATCAACCCGGAAGAAGGGGAGGTGGTCATCGAGGAACTCTCACTGACGCCGGAGCAGCTCAAGGATATCCGCAAAATCTTCCTGGTAGCCTGCGGCACCTCTTATCATGCCGCCATGGTGGGAAAATTTCTTATAGAAAGCCTGTGCCGTATCCCGGTGGAGGTGGACCTGGGCTCCGAGTTCCGCTACCGGGAGCCTCTGGTGGACTCCCACACGCTGCTCATTCCCATTTCCCAATCCGGGGAGACCGCGGATACCCGGGCGGCCCTGGCGGCCGGCAAAGAGTTAGGGGCCAGGAGCCTGGCCATCGTCAACGCCGTGGGTTCGTCCATCGCCCGGGAGGCGGACAGCGTTTTTTATACCCACGCCGGTCCGGAAATCGGCGTGGCCTCCACCAAGGCCTTCACTACCCAGCTGGTGGCTCTTTACCTCATCGCCCTGCATCTGGCCCGCCGTTTAGGCAGACTTAACCGGGTAGAAATGCGCCAGCGTTTGAGCCAACTGTTAAAATTGCCCACCTGGGTGCAAGAAACCCTGGACCTGGACCATGAAATCCGGGAGATGGCCCGGCGCTATATGACGGCGCAGAACTTTCTCTACCTGGGCCGGGGCCTCCATTACCCCATAGCCCTGGAAGGGGCCTTGAAACTCAAGGAGATTTCCTATATCCACGCCGAAGGCTATGCCGCCGGGGAGATGAAACACGGCCCCATCGCCTTGATTGATGAAAAAATGCCGGTGGTGGTGCTGGCCACCCGCAGCCCAGTGCTGGAAAAAGTGCAAGGCAATATCGAGGAAGTGGCGGCCCGGGGCGGCCGCATTATCGCCCTCACCGAACCGGACAACCATCAGGTCAAGAACCGGGTGGAAAGCGTCATCCCGGTGCCCCACGTGCCCCTGGACCTCTCCCCCATTGTCCTGGTGACCCCCCTGCAACTGCTGGCTTACCATATCGCCGACTTAAGGGGCACCGACGTGGACCAACCCCGCAACCTGGCCAAAAGCGTGACGGTGGAGTGAGGATAGACTTGGGGGAAGGGGCCAGGGGTCGCGGACCCCTGCCCCCACCCCCAAACCCCCACCCCCACCCCCTTAAGTTTTAAAATCGGCAGGGGAAGTCGGGGCCAAAGGCCCCG
>JAUXZG010000256.1 GCA_030694005.1 Desulfobaccales bacterium
ACCCCCTTCCCCAAACCCCCTCCCCCACCCCCTTATGGGGGTAATAATCGGCGGGGGACGGCGGGGCCTAAGCCCCCGCCTTCCACAGCCCCCATATGCGGGTTGGGTGGGGGGTGTGGGGGGAGATTGTAAGTGGACCTCAGGTCCCTGGCCCTCCCCCCACAAACAACACTTCAACAGAAAAAGAGGTCCTAGCAATGCCGATTTTTGAATTTCGTTGTCAGGCCTGTGGGCAGGAGTTTGAGAAGCTGGTGTTCGGCGGTGATCCGGAGGTGGAGTGTCCCGCGTGCGGGCAGATGCGGGCGGAAAAGTTGATGAGCGCCTGCGCCGCCAAGGTGGGGTACAAGTTTACCGCGGCCTCCAACCCCAAGGGCGCCTCCTGTACCGGTTGCGCCGCCACCTCCTGCAGCACCTGCGGTTAAGGGGTGGTCTTGCCAATTCTGGTTTTTAACCAAAGCGAGGTTCTGGGAATCCAAATAGACACGGCCCCGGTTGCCTCTCTCCAGCCGCTCCCCCCAACTCTAACAGGGCACAGCCGAGGGCGGCTGTGCTACATGTCGGCTGCTTATAGGGGGTTGGGAGGGGAGTTTGAGGGGAGGGTGGGGGATCACTTATGAAAAATTCCCCCAGCCCTCCCCCCAAAACCTCATTTCCTCCCATCCGCATCGGCACCCGGGGGAGCAATCTAGCCCTGGCCCAGGCCCGTTGGGTGCAGGCCCAGCTGGCCGGGGCGTATCCGGATTGCTCGGTGGAGTTGGTGGTCATCAAAACCACCGGCGACAGGCTCAAGGATGTGCCCCTGGCCCAGGTGGGGGGCAAGGGTCTGTTCATTAAGGAGATTGAGGAGGCCTTGGCCACCGGCCTGGTGGACCTGGCGGTGCACAGCCTCAAGGATATGCCCGCCGAGATACCCGACGGTCTGATGTTGGGCGCGGTGCCACGCCGGGAAGACTGGCGGGACGCCTTCATCTCAAAGAGCTATACTTCGTTGGCAGAGATACCGGTCGGGGGCCGGGTGGGCACCGGCAGTCTCAGGCGACGGGTGCAACTTCTTAACCTGCGGCCCGACCTGGAGGTCGTCCCATTAAGGGGCAATGTGGACACCCGCCTGAAGAAGATGGAATCTTTAAAGCTGGACGCCCTCATCCTGGCCGCCGCCGGGTTAAACCGCCTGGGGCTGTCCCACCTCTATCAGGGGTGCCTGCCGGAGAGTGAGATGCTGCCGGCTGTGGGCCAGGGGGCCCTGGGTCTGGAGGTGCGGGTCCAGGATTTGCGGTTGCGGGAGCTTATAGCCTTTATGGATGACTTCCCCAGCCGGGTGGCGGTGACGGCGGAGCGGGGTTTTCTGGCCCGGCTGGAGGGAGGGTGCATGGTGCCGGTGGCGGCCCTGGGCCGGGTGGCGGGCGGCTTTCTCACGCTGGAAGCCCTGATCAGCGACCTTCAGGGTCAACGCCTCCTTAAGGACAGCCTTACCGGTCCTTTAAGTGAGGCCGAATTCCTGGGGAGGCGGCTGGCGGAACGTCTGTTGGCCCGGGGAGGGCGGGAAATCCTGGCGGAAATCTATGGTCGGTCCCTTTAACTTCAAGATTTTACTTGACATTTTAGAAAAACGTCTTATTATGTTATTTGTTAGAATAATGGGGGAAAGAATGGTAATGCAGAGGCGATGGGGGATAGCCTGGCTGGCCGCAACCGTCTGGTTGGCCGGTTTCATCTCTGCTCCCTTGACCGCGCTGGCGGCTGACCGCGATGCCTTTGGGACCGCCTTCGGTTCGAGCCTGCCCTTCCTTAAGGTGGCCGCCCAGACCCCCCTGGAAACCCAGATGCTGGGGGAAAAGCCTTTTCAAGCTCCCACCCCTTCTCTAATCCCCGAATCCTTATTGTCCAGTCCCCCGGCGTTGATCCCGGACCGTGACGGAGGGGCCACTTTAAGGCTGCCGCACAACCTGGAGCTGCGGATCTCCGTGCTTTATAAGCGCGAGCCCGCCGCCCTGGAGGTTCAACGGCGCAGCGACTCCTCCCTGATGTTTAAATATGCCATGGACTACCGCCTCCTGCCCAACCTCCAGGTGGGCTTGAACGGCTACCTGTATCGGGCCGAGGAGGGCTTCTCTTTCCCGCGGACCTCAGGTGACCGGCTGCTGGGCGTGGGGCCCGGGATTAAATACAACCTGGGAAGCTGGAGTTTTATCTTAAAGAGCCAATTGGAAACCGGCAATCGGGAGCGGGGCGATGGACTGCAAAACTGGTTTCGGGTCTGGTATGCCTTCTAAACTTCCTGCCTGACATCCTTCTCGGCAGTGCGTTTCTCTGCCCCTCTAATCCCCGCCCGCTTCCTGCAGCGACGGCAACGGTTCCTGGCCGAAGTGGAGCTTACTGACGGCCGCCGAGTCTGGGTCCATGTGCCTAATTCCGGGGCCTTGACGGGCTGCGCCGACCCGGGACAGGAGATCCTGCTCACCTTCGACGGCCGCCCGGGGCGCAAAACTGCCTACACCTGGCGCTTTACCCGGGGGCCTCAGGGCTGGATCTGCATCGACACCCTGGTCCCCAACCGAGTGGTGGCCGAAGCCCTGGCCGCGGGAAACCTGCCGGGTTTTGGGGGAGGGGGCCAGGGGTCGCAGACCCAATTACAATCCTCCCCCGAACCCCCTCCCCCAACCCCTTATGGGGAGATAAGTTGGCGGGTTGAGCCGGAGCTTTTAGCTCCGGCTCAACCCGCCGCCCCATACAGGGGGTTGGGAGGGGAGTTTGAGGGGAGGGCGGGGGAGCCGCGCTCCCCCGCCCTCCCCTCAAAATACGCTCAGAGGTCACTCTGCCCCAGGGCAGTCGTCTGGATTTTCTGGTGGAGGTGGGGGGCAGGCGAACCTACCTGGAGGTAAAAAGCGTCACCTGGGTGGAGGAAGGGGTGGCCCTTTTTCCGGATGGGGTCACCAGTCGGGGCCGCCGCCACCTGCAGCACCTGACGGACCTGGTGCGCCAGGGGCACGGGGCCTGGCAGGTCTTTGTGGTGCAGCGGGGCGACGGACGGCTCTTTCGCCCGGCAGCCGCGGTGGATCCGGCTTATGCTCAGGAACTGGCCGGGTCGGCCCAAAAAGGCGTGAAAATACTGGTGGTTGAGGAAAATGTGGTCCCCCCGTTAATTACCCTTGCCTCCACCCTCCCCTTTGTTCTAACATAACTTCCCGGAAAGGAAGTTCTCCCAAAGTCCTAATTAAATCCTCGCCGAGTTAATGCCATGAACGCCGCCGCGCTCAATAATAATATCCGCATCTTCACCGGCAACGCCACCCCGGAGCTGGCCCAGACCATCTGCGGACACCTGGGCATACCCCTGGGGGAGGCCCTGGTCACCACTTTCAGTGACGGGGAAATCCGGGTGGAGATCGGGGATAATGTCCGGGGCCGGGATGTCTTTTTGATCCAGTCCACCTGCCCGCCGGCCAACCACAATCTCATGGAACTGCTCATCATGATCGACGCGGTGAAAAGGGCCTCGGCCCGGCGCATCACCGCGGTCATTCCCTACTTCGGTTATGCCCGCCAGGACCGCAAGGTGGCCCCCCGGGTGCCCATCACCGCCAAGTTGGTGGCCGACTTGATCTCCACGGCCGGGGCCCAACGCATCCTCACCCTGGATTTGCATGTGGGCCAGATCCAGGGCTTTTTCGACATACCGGTGGACAACCTTTATGCCTCGCCCATCATGATTCCTTACATCAAAGAAAACTTTCAGGATGACTTGACCATCGTCTCCCCGGATGCCGGCGGCGTTCCCCGGGCGCGGGCCTATGCCAAGCGCCTGGTGGCTTCCTTGGGTTTGATCGACAAACGCCGGGACGCGCCAGGGAAGGCCAAGGCCATGAACCTCATCGGCGAGGTTCTGGGTAAAGAAGTGGTCATTTTGGATGACATCGTGGATACCGGGGGGACCCTGACTCAGGCGGCGGAGGTGATCCTGCAGCGGGGGGCCAGAAATGTCAATGCCTGCTGTACCCACGCGGTGCTCTCCGGCCCGGCGGTGCAAAGGGTGATAGACTCTCCCTTAAACCGCCTGGTGGTCACCGACACCATCCCCCTGGGGGAGGCGGCCCGGGGTTGTGCCAAGATTGTCCAGCTTTCCGTGGCCCACCTTTTTGCCCGGGCTATTCTGAACATTCATCAGGAGGATTCCATCAGCTCATTATTTGAAATTCATTTTTAATTAAGGAAGGAGGGCCGGGGACTTTTTGTAAATGGCCCCGGCCCTTCTTGACTCGCATATATTTTGGCGGTTAGGGTGGGCCATCGGCCCCAGCCTAACCGCCAAATTTTTTCTCTCCCATATGGGATTGGGGGAGGGGGTCTAGGGGAGGGGGTAAGGGCCTGCGGCCCTTAGCCCCCTCCCCTAGACACTTTCACCTGATCTCTTCCAGCCCCTCCCGCCAGCCGTCCCAGAGGTAGTTGTCCAGGCGGCCTTGGGCGATGACCTTAAAGGCGTATTGGGCCTGGGCGGCGTAGAAGTCGCAGTAAGGCGCGGGGGCGTTCAGGTGGCCGTTGATGGCATACACCTCCGCCGGGCAGGGCGCCCCGCAGAAGTGCCGTACCGCGCAGCGCTTGCAGGGGTCGAGCTGCTCCACCACCCGGCTGGTTACCTGGATAAAAGGGGAAGTTTTCAGCAGGTCCGGCAGGGGTTGGTCAAAAAGATTGCCGCCGTGAAACTGGGGCAGCCCCAGGAATTCGCTGCAAGGGGCCACCTCGCCCCGGGCCCCCACGGCAAAAAAGCAGCGCCCGCCGCCGCAGGGGGAAATGTCGCACATCAAGCGCCTGGCCCCCGGGGCCACCAGGCCTAGGAGCAGGTTGGCGAAATTGCCGATGATGAGTTTACGCCCGCTTAATTGCTCCAGTTCATAAGCCCGGTCAAGGGCCTGGAAAAAGTAACGGGCCAGGCCCCCCTGGTCCGGCATCAAGGCGCGCCCGCCCGGCTGGGTGCCCCGCACCGGGTTGAGCAGGGCGTTGGTCACCCCGTGGCGGTGCAGAAACTCCACCAAATCCGCCAGCGCCGCAACATTTTCCCGGGTGACGGTGGTAATGACATTGAGGCCGGGATAGTCGGCCAGTTCTTCTAAAGTCCGCACGGTCTGGGTAAAGACGCCCTTCCCGCCCCAGGTGCGCCGGGTGCGGTCGGCGACCTCGGCGGTGGCGCCGTCTAAAGAGATGCCTATGCCGGCCCCCTGGCCCACCAGAAAGTCTATGGCCTCCTTGTCCAGCAAGGTGGCGTTGGTCTGGACTCCGAAGCGGAAGCGGCCGGCGTATTTCTCCATCCCCTGAAATACCGCCTCCCGGGCCAATAAGGGTTCGCTGCCGTGAAAGACCAGCTGGGGCCGGGCGCCTTTCGGCAGGGTGCGGCCAAAATAATCCGCGAGCAAGCCCAGAGCCGCAAGCAACCGGTCCGGTTCCATATCCCGGCCCCGGCGCCGGGCCGGGCGCGGCAGGTAACAATAACTGCAGTCCAGGTTGCAGCGCTCAGTGGGATTAAAATAGACGGCGGAAGGGAGTAGGCCAAAGCGCACCTGGTTGAGGTCTGCGGCCAGCCGCGCCTCCTTTTTGAGATAGGCCTGGGGCAGCTCCGGTCCCAGCAGCATATCTAGAGCCTGGGGCCGGGGGGCCAGGACCCAGAAGGCGGTGTCCGCCTCGATTAAGGCCACATAATCTTCGTGCCCCACCTCCAAAACATCAAAATGGGGGCCAGCCCCGGCATTCACCGGCACCCCGGCCGGACCCCAAAGGATTTGGGAGGTAATTGGGGGAGGGCTGAGGGAGCGCGGCTCCCCCACCCTCCCCCCCACCCCCTCCCCACCCCCTCCCCACCCCCTTTACGGGGGCTGGAGATGGGGAGTTGGGGGTCAGGCCGGGGTTTTGAGGTTAAAGGTCTCCTCGCCATTGGCCTATTTGGCCTTTTTAGCGTCGGCCATCAGGTAATGGGACAGGCCCACCTGGTCGCCGTGGGGGGCGCAGGTGTAGCGCAGGCTGATGGGTTTGCGGGCCGGTTTGGTTTTTTTCCTCTGGTCTTTTTTCTCCATGTATCCTTTCCTCCTTTTCTCGGTGGTTTACCGGCCGGGTATGGTTTGCTTTGGCCCGCCGGGGAAAAGCTTTTTTGTCTCACGCCAAGTCGCCAAGGGCGCAAAGATTTGATTTGGCGCCTTTGCGTCTTGGCGTGAGGCCAAATAAAAAGGGAGTTCCATCGTCACGATGGAACTCCCTTTACCATCAGGAGCAGCCTTATCAACCGCCAGGCAGGTCTTCTGGCTTTCGGCTCAACCGGAGGGCGCCGGCCTTCCCACCGGGGTCAACCCCGGCAGTGGCCTTGGACAACCTGCTCCCCCCGTCCCCGATTACAGCGGCGGGACCGCCCCGGATTTGCACCGGGTTCCGGGATGCCTGGTGGGTTTGGTTTGTTGTCCTGATTTTTACCAACCCCCACGCCCCCTGTCAATAATTTTTTGCTGCCGCGCCCCTGGCCCACGATTACCTTGACTCGGCAAAATCCCTTTGTTAAGTAATATTTCAGCCAAAATTTATCCGGTCAGGAGAAGAAAATAGACCGCCCCCGGTTCTTTTAGATTATCCTCGCCTTTTAGCCTAAAGGTAGCAAAGGGGTTGGTTGGGATTATTATGGAGTCAGCATTACTTAGATTTATATGGCACACTCTACAAACGCTGGTTATGCTTTTGTCTTTTTTAGGGCCGGGGCTGATATTATTGCGGTTATTTTTTCCGGAGTTACGCGAGCTGAAAGATGTTCTGTTTATTAGCATTTCATTGGGGTCGGGAGTCATCGCGGTTGGCACGCTGGCCATGTCATTTTTGGGGATAGTATATCCATTAAGCAGCTGGATTCTTATGGTATTGGGGGTATTGGGGGTCATAATTAACCGGCGAAATATCATTGTACCGATCAAATCAACTTGGGAAGATTTACCGTATGATAATAAAAAGGCTTATTATGTTCTTCTGGGTATATTATTTTTATTATATGTCATATTTTATCTCGCCTCAATAACACCAGTAATAGCGGGGGATGTCTATAAATTTGAGATTAGCAAATTGATTGTCAAATACCACAAGATGGTTTCCCGGCCTGACATAATCGTGTCGGAAATGCCTAATTTAGAGGGCATGTTATTTGTATATTGTCAATTATTGTTCGGGTTTGATTCTATTAAGATTATTGGTTTTTTATTGGGGGCCGCTTTTTGTATGTGCGTCTATAATGTGGCCCGTTTGTATTTATCCCGGGAAGGGGCCCTTATTACGGCCATCCTGATAATTTTAATACCTCCTTTTTATCAAGAGTTATATGAAGTTAACAATGATATCGGCTGGTCCTTATGGGGGTTGTCCGGGATATACTTCACTATTTATCTTCTAAAAAAACAGTATGAAAAGATTGGCGCCTATGTTCTGGTGGGGTTTATGCTTGGTTGTGCTGCTTCCGGCAAACTGATTGGACCTATAATACCGATGGTGGTCTGCCTTTTTATATTATTAAATTTTAAAGGCCATAGCGAGATATTATCATTCAAAACCAGGTTAAGAATCGCCACTATAATAGCCTTATGTTCCATAATGGTGGTTTTGCCGTGGTATATTAAAAGCTACATATTCACCGGCGACCCATTTTACCCTTATGGAACATCTTTTTTTAAGAGTAGCAGTGAATTCTTATCACTTGAAGCCGCTGCCAGGGTTTTTTCGGTAAGTGCCAATTATGATCCCCTGAGCAGCAATAACTGGAGAATAATATTATTTTTAATTTATTGGACGTTTCCGATATTATATAGGCCCATAGAACCTTATTGGGTCCATCCCTTCATAATAACCTTTATCCCCCTGTATTTTCTCGCCTCAGAGCCCAATAAGACAAAAGATTATCGGCTATGGTTTTTAGCCTTAAGTATCAGTATTCCCATTGTCATCATCTCGCAGCTGATTCGTTTTAATTATATTTCCCTCACAATATTTACCATCATAGCCATTACCGTTTACGAATCATTAGCTAAAAAATATTTTATAAAAAAGGCATTCTGGATAGCATTATCTATATTTATTATTTTTTCTTTCTTTACCATATTGCATAAGACCAACCATACTTTTCAATATACCTTCGGGTTGTTAAAGAAAAAAGAATATATTTTAAGACATTCGGAACGCTGGGCTAACAACCCTTATGCCAAAGCGGAACTTTGGATTGATGATAATTTACCTGAAAATGCTAAATTACTAATTTCCGGGGTCAACGAATGGATGGGGTTTCTTACCAATAGAGAACGGTGGGATTTATATGACTTGGAATCATATTTAAAATGGCATAAGTTAGCGATAAGTGAAGGCGCAATAAGTAATGTGCTCAGGGGAAAAGGTATTGAATATATCCTTTTATACGGGAAGCGTTACGACCATCCGGCTATTTGTAAGATAATAAATGACTTATATAATAAGGGAAAATTGACCAAAATATACTCGGAGGACAGTGATCCGGGCAATGTTGAAAAAACTACTGTTTATCAAGTTTATTAAAAAAGACTTTAGATAAATTAGAGACAATTTGAGGAAAAGGCTGGGAGAGGAATGGTGGTTTGAGGACCCAGGAAAATCCGCCTGACAGGGGGAAGCCGTTTAGGGCGCCCCCAGTTATTGGGGAATAACTCGGGAAAGGCACCTAGCTTACCCGCAGGTTGTATTTCTTGATCTTTTGCACCAGGGTTTTGCGGTTGATGCCCAGGATGGAGGCGGCTTCCTGGCGCTTGCCCTTGGTTTGGCGCAGGATGTACTGGATATAACGTTTCTCCAGTTCCTCCAGGGTGTAGTGTTCGTCGGAGAAGACCTGGAACTCCCCGGACCTCTGGGAAATAAAGCTGGGCAGATGTTCCGGCTGGATGGTCTCGGCATCTTCCAGGATGAGGATGCGTTCAATGGTGTGTTCCAGTTCCCGGACATTGCCCGGCCAGGAATAGTCGCAGAGCATTTTCATGGCCCGGGGGGAGACCCCCTTGACCTCGTGTTCGCTTTTGGCGCCGTGCTTTTTGAGAAAGTGTTCTACCAAAAGAGGGATATCGCCGGTGCGCTCCCTGAGGGGCGGCAGGTTGATAGGGATGACGCTGAGGCGGTAGTAGAGGTCCTCGCGAAAAATGCCCTCTTTGATGGCTTCTTTGAGGTCGCGGTTGGAAGAGGCGATGATGCGGATATCCAGTTTGGTGCGCTTCTGACTGCCCACCTTCATGAATTCCCGCTCCTGGATCACCCTTAAGAGCTTGGCCTGGATGTTCAAGCTGAGATTGGTGATTTCATCGAAGAAAAAGGTGCCGTGATCGGCCAGTTCAAACAGGCCGTGCTTGGTCTGATGGGCGCCGGTGAAGGAACCCTTGACATGGCCGAAAAGCTCGCTTTCCAGCAGGGTTTCCACCAGGGCGGAGCAGTCCACCGGCACGAACTCTTTGTCCGCTCGGGGGGACAGCTTGTGGATGGCCCGGGCGGCCAGTTCCTTGCCGGTGCCGCTTTCACCGGTGAGCAGCACGGTGCTGTCGGCCGGGGCGGCGCGCCTGATCTTGACAAAGACTTTCTGCATGGCCGGGCTGTAACCCACCAGGGAGTCGATGCCCGGCTCCCTTAAGGCTTCAGCTTCCGGGGAGGTTTGTAATTTTCGCTTCAAAAGTTCCCGGGTGTTCTCCACCAGGGATTCCAGTTCATTGAGGCGAAAGGGTTTCACCAGGTAGTCCAGGGCCCCTAATTTGATGCACTGGATAGCGCCTTCGATGTTGGGGTGGCCGGTGATCATGAGGACTTCGGTGTGGGGGTAGTCCCGGCGGAGGAGCTTCAGGACTTCCACCCCATCCAGGTCGGGCATTTTGATATCCAGCAAGACCATGCCGGCGGGGTTCTCGCCCATCATTGTAAGGGCCTGGCGGCCGTCGGCGGCGACCCTCACTATAAGCCCTTGATTGGCCAACACCTGGGCGATGCCGGTGCGCATTGGGGTTTCGTCGTCCACCACCAGGACCTGACGGGTGAAATCGTTATCCGGCATGCTCGCCAACCCAAGCGGCGGACGCGGTGGGCAGGAAAATGTGGAAGGTGGTGCCCACCCCTAAGGTGCTTTCCACCTTGATGGAACCGCGGTGCGCCTCGATGATGCCTTTGACAATGGCCAGGCCCAGGCCGGTGCCGATGACCTGCCGGGCCCGGGGATGCTTGACCCGGTAGAATTTGTCGAAGATCTTGGGAATTTCTTCCGCCTCGATGCCGATGCCGGTGTCGCTTACCAGGACTTCCACATAATCATTATGGGACACCGCGGCAACCGTCACATCCCCTCCGTCCGGGGAGTAGTTGACGGCATTGCTCACCAGATTGGTGAAGACCTCATCCAGGCTTTGCCTATCAGCCAGAACCGGGGGCAGGTCGTCGGGCACCGACAATTTCAAGGAAACCTTTTGGTCCTGGGCTCTGGCCTGTAAAAGTCCCACCACTTCGGCCAGCACTTCCTCAAGGGGCAGGGGCACTTGCTCCAGCTGCCGGTGGCCGGCCTCCATTTTGGCCACGTCCAGCAAATCGTTGATCAGGTCCAGCAGGCCCTGAATCTTGGCGTGGGCCCGGGTCATCAACTCCCGCTGTTTGGGGGTCAATTCTCCGGCCAGGCCGTCC
Organism: Desulfobaccales bacterium; assembly: GCA_030694005.1. Taxonomy (GTDB): domain Bacteria; phylum Desulfobacterota; class Desulfobaccia; order Desulfobaccales; family 0-14-0-80-60-11; genus JAUXZG01. The sequence goes on from JAUXZG010000256.1 coordinate 10,684, forward strand.
AGGATGACGCCATGCTGGAGCTTGATGGCCGTCAGCGGAGAGCGCAGCTCATGGGAGACCATGTGGACAAAGTCGCTCTTCATCTGGTCCAGTTCTTTGAACCGGGTGATATCATGAAAGACGGTGACCGTGCCCAAAACTTGCTGATCCGGGCCGAAGAACGGGGCCGACAGGGCCCTTAGGTGAGTCTGCCCGTGACAAAGTTCCTGGGAAATGCACTTGCTCGGCTCTGCCGCGTCTTCCTTAAGCAAGGTCTGAATCGCGGCCTGCAGGGCCTCATCGTTACAATAGTCTTGCAGGGGACCAGGCAGAGGCAAAGATGACGAGGAGCTCAGGAGCTGCCGGAAGGTCTGGTTGCACAGGACCACCTCGGCGTCGCGATTGGTCACCAGCACGCCGTCGGCCATGCAGTTGACAATGGTGTGCATGCGGCTCTGTTCTATGGCCAGAGTGTAGAGGTTGCGGGCCTGTTCTTCCAAGAGCCGGCGGGTCTGGCGCTCCAAGCTCTGTTTTTCCAGAGCCCGCTTGACGCAGAGGGTGAGGTGGTCCACCCGGAAGGGTTTGGTGACAAAGTCGTAAGCCCCTTTTTTCATGCACTCCACGGCGTCGGCCACGGTCCCATGGCCGGTGATGATGATCACCGGGATATCGGGGTGGCGTGTCCCCGCCTCCTGCAGGACCTCCAGGGCGCCCATCACCGGCATCTTCAGGTCGCAGAGCACCACGTTCACCTTGTCTGAACCCATTAAATCTAGGGCCTCTTTGCCGTTGGCGGCGGTGACGACCCGGTAACCCTCAGGCTGGAGCAGCAGGGTGCAGCCGTCCCGAATTACCTTTTCGTCGTCGGCCACTAAAACCGTGTATGGCTCGGCCATGGTTCACCTTTTTATAAGGATCAGGGCGAACGCCCCCCAAATAATCAGGAGTGATTCCCGGCACCCCAGGGCAAGTTAGATTTAAGCCTGCATAAAAGACCATTGACATTGTAGGGGCGGGATTTCCCCGCCCGTAAGCGCGCCAGTCCAGCAATCCAGGGGGGCGGGGAAACCCCGCTCCTACCGAGTACCTTATATTAACACAGGTGTGAAAACGAGATATTGCCTCATTGATTGCCTCTTGGTATTAAGGGTGGTGTGAAAACCGCCCCTTATAGATAAAGTCAGGTTTCAACTTTTGCTTAATATAATTTGACCCTGATGTCCACAACCCCCTTCATGCCAATTCGAACTGCTCCACTTTTTCCGGGGAATCCAGGGGCAGCCGGATGGTGAAGGTGGTGCCGCCGCCCTCGGGGCTGGTCACCTCAATGGTCCCGCCATGCCGCTGAATGACCCCGTAAACAATGGCTAGGCCCAGCCCGGTGCCTTTGCCCGGAGGTTTGGTGGTAAAAAAGGGTTCAAAGATTTTGTCTCTAATGTCCGGGGGAATGCCGCCGCCCGTATCCGTGAAGGTGAGGACCACCCCTTCCGCCTGGGGGGCGGGATGGCTGGTGATGGTGATGCGGCCCTGGCCGTGCATGGCGTCCGCGGCATTGAGCACCAGGTTGGTGAAGACCTGCTGGAGTTCGCCGGGGTCGCCGATAATCTGCGGGAGGCCTGGGTCCAGCTCCGGGACGATCTCGATGTTGAGGAACAGAGCCTGGTGGCTGATGAGATGGACGCAGCGGTTAATGATCTCGTTCATATCAAAGAGGGTCCGCTGTCCCAGGGACTGGCGGGAAAATTCCAGCAGGCGCGTGACGATCTGCTGACAGCGCAGGGTCTGGTTGATGATTTCCTCCACGTGGGGATCGGCATGGGCATTGCCCTGCAGGTCCCGCTGCAGCAGTTCGGCATAGATGAGGATGCCCGCCAGGGGATTGTTGATCTCATGGGCCACCCCCGCGGCCAGCCTGCCTAAGGAGGCGATCTTTTCCGCCTGCATCAGTTGGACCCGGCTCTCTTCCAGCTGCCGGCGCATCTTCACGGTCTCCCTAAGGTCGGAGAAAATGCCGACGCTGCCGACTTCCTTCCCATTCTTGTCCCGGATGATAGCGGCGGAGAAGTTCACCGGCACTTCTTTCCCTTCCTTGTCAATGAAGGTAATCTGCGTGGTGTTCAGCCGGTCCGGAGGGCCGTACTGGTCGCTGAGCATCCGGCGCTTCATCTCCCGGGCCAATTCAGTGGGATAAAACCCGCGGAAGATTTCTTTGTTGGCAATGATTTCGCTGGCCTTGAAACCCAGGATGCGTTCGGCGCCTTCACTGAAGATCAGCGGGCTCCCTTTGGTGTCGATGACCACGATGCCGTCCACGGAACAGCGGATGATGTTGTTGAGAAAGATATTGGTCTGTTGCAGCTGCTCGTGGATCTTGAGGCGGTAAGTAAGGTCACGAAGGTAGATACAGGTGAGGATTTTTTGCCCCATGCGGGAAGCCGTCATGTGGGTCTCGAAGACCCGATTCCCATTCTGGTCCGCCTCCGGCCTCTCCAGGGTGCTGCAGAATTGCGATTCCTCCTGGTACCCCTCTTCCACCATGCGGACCATATCCGCGGCCATGCGTTGATGCTGGGGGGAGATGACCTTGCCCAATTCCTGGCCGATGAGGTCTTCCTTGGGCCGTCCGGCGATTTCCGCCATCCTGGAGTTGGCGAAGACGATGTGCTGGTTCTCATCCGCCATGAGGATGCCTTCCTGGGTGAGTTCCGTAAGCAGGTCAATCTTTTTTTCGGCTTCCACAATGGGGGTGATGTCCCGGATGGCCTCAAACCCGCCGATGACCCGCCCGGCCACATCGGTGATGATGGAGGCGGCCACCACCACGGGAATCTCCCGGCCCTGCCGGTCTTTGACCACCCGCCGTATGCCGGAAAGAGCCTTCTTTTCTTTCATGACCTGCTTCAGCACGCAATCCTCGGTGTCGCACTGGATAGTGTTGAGCACCGCGCCGCAGGTCTTCTTACCCACCACTTCGTTACGGGTGTATCCGGTTAATTTTTCCATGCGTTCGTTGATAAAGGTCAACCTTAAGTCCGGATCCACCATAAAGAAGGGCATGGGGAAATGCTCCTGGATGCTGGTGAGGGTGGCCATTTGCAGTTGGATCTCCGGGCTGGCCAGCAGATCCTCTTGCAAATCCCTCAAGACCACGAAACAGCCCGCAGGCTGGCCCTCCTTGTCCCTGATGGGATTGGCGATAACGGTGAAAGGCACGCTGCGGCCGCCACGCACCTTTATTTGAATGGGCACGCGATTCAAATTCTCTCCGTGCCGCAGGCACCGGCCCCGGGGAACCTGACCGTCCCCCCCTTCCTGCCAGCCTGATATTTGCGGACAGATGGGGCACGGGTCTCCCAAGCGCAAGGTCACCCCGAAGAGCTTCTCCGCCAGCCGGTTCAAATAGACCACCTCATCCTGGCTGCCCACCAGCAATATGGGGTCCGGGAAATCAGCCAGCAGAAGTGAGAGAGAGGTTTTAAGGAGAGCGGCCAGGTCGGCGGTCTCTAAGAGAGCGCCGGGCCTGTCTAAAATCTTGCTTTGCCCTTTTCCCATGGCCTGTTCCTTCTTGTTCCCAGTTGGAGTCAGGTTTTTAGCCTACAAGTAAGGGAAGGTTTGGTTCCACCGTTAGTTTATCCTGAATGGGCGACAATGCAGAGTTTTTTCTAACCTTCCTCCCTCCGCCCAGACCTGGGTAACTTGGGGGGAAAAGCCGTAACCTTTCCGGCGCCGGCAAATCCGGGCTAGAGTCCTTTGGACCACCCTTTAATTTGGTGGTTTGCTGGGGCCCGCCACCGGCGCTTCAAAGGTATTGCCCAGAATCAACAGCGCCGGCGTCAGCTCTCGCTGGCGGATGATGAGGGAAATGGAGGAGATGGTGCAGCTAAGAGCCAGCAAGGTTACATGGGCCTTTTCCAGGGCTTCCACCAGGGTGTGGGCAATGCCGTAACGGTCTCCGAAATGAGGGCCATGCAGAAAAATGCCCGCCACCGGGGTGAGGCGCACCGGCCGGCTTTCAGGCAGGTGTTTTTGCAAGATGCCCCGCACCTCGGCCCCCTGGTCACCGGCCGAGGGGTCCCGGGCGGTGCTGAAAGATACGAGAAATTCATTAATTCCCAGCCCCGGCAGAGCCACGAGGAAAGGGACCGTCAACCCCAACTCCGCCAGTTCCGACAAGGCATAAGCAAAACCTTCCAGGATATCCCGGGAAGCGATGCTCATCCCCCAGAGGTCCAGGTCCGCCTGGGGGACAATTAAATAGACCTTGATGACCTTTTCCTGGTAGGTGGCCACGACTTTTTGCAGAATCTCCTCCGGCGGGGGCTGGGCGGCAAAAAACTCTTTGGGGGACTCGAAGCTGGAAAAGTGGAAATGCTCGAATAATTGCTGGACGGTCTTATTCTTTTTGAGGGCGGAGATGACCACGGTGATGGCGGACGGCGAACTGGCCAGACCGTGGATGACGCTCTTGGCCCCGGCCAGACTGCGCACAAATGCGCCCAGGATGGCGGGTTGATTGTTGTGGGGGTAAAGGCCGAGGATGGCGACCCCGGGCTGCAGGTGCACCAGCCCGTAAGGGCCGGCGTGGGATTGTAGCAGGGTTGCCGCGGCTTCCCCGGCCTCGCTGGCCGTGCACAGCACTTCCCGGTCGCCGGCCACATGGGCTAACAGGGTAAGGTTGATCTTGCTCAGGGCCAGAGGGGCGGTGACCCGGGCCCCAAGGGGGGCCTCCCCCTGCGGGGAAGAGGACACCACGCAGGCGCCCCCCTCTGAGATTTTAAGCCCCCCAATTTTAATGCGGTTGCTTCGTTCCAAAATTGCCGGGCGCGAGGCCAGTGGAAGTCATTTATTAGAGTAGTCTCTCCACCGCCTCCACCAGGGTGGCCGCGTCCACCGGCTTGGCAATGAAGTCCTCGGCTTCCATGGACATGCCTTCAGCGTGGCTGTAAGTGGTGGTGGGCACCGCGTCGCCCACCGCGGTGAGCATGATGATGGGGATATCCTGGGTCCACTTATTGGATTTCAATTCCCTACAAAGCTCGTAGCCATTTTTCCGGGGCATCATCACATCCAGAATCAACACGTCCGGACGGCGTTTTTTGATGGCTGCCTCCGCTTCTATCCCATCGTAGGCTTTGCCCACCTCAAAGCCTTTACTTTCCAGCACCATGGTCAAAGTTTCCACCAGATCCGGATCGTCGTCCACAAGCAAAACATACCCGCCAGGCATTAGACTTCTCCTTTGGATTATGAGTTCGCATATATTATGGGGGTAAAGTTACGAAAAGACAACCCCCCAAAATCCTGTACAGGTGTTCCAGGTTGAGACTGCTGCAATTAGACGGAAATTAAATTTGTCACCCTGAGCCGAAGGCGAAGGGCCTAGATTCTTCGCCGCCTGCGGCGGCTCAGAATGACAGAATGGAGATAATTTCCCTAAAAACCAATAATGGCAACAGGCTCAGGTTAAGCCCCTGATAAGGTCCGGCGTAAGCCTAGTCTAACTTTGGCCGGGGATACAGGCCGATTTTCTCCA
>JAUXZG010000110.1 GCA_030694005.1 Desulfobaccales bacterium
CCCCCGCCCAAGGTGGTGGCCATGGGAGGCGACGGCGGCACCACCGACATCGGCCTCCAGGCGCTGTCCGGGGCCCTGGAAAGAGGCCATGACTTCACCTACATCTGCCTGGACAACGAAGCCTACATGAACACCGGCATCCAGCGCTCCAGCTCCACGCCTTACGGGGCCATGACCACCACCTCGCCCCCGGGCAAAAAGAGCATCGGCCAGCACACCTGGAAAAAGAACATGATCGCCATTGCCGTGGCCCACGAGGTCCCCTATGTGGCCACCGCCAGCCCCAGCTATCTTTTCGACCTGTTCTTCAAGGTGAGAAAGGCCCTGGAAACGCCGGGCCCGGCCTATATCCATGTGCTCTCCGTCTGCCCCACCGGCTGGCGCTCGGCCATCGACTTGAGCGTGCGCCTGGGCCGCCTGGCGGTGGAGACCGCGGTCTTCCCCCTCTATGAGGTGGTGAACGGCCGTTACCGCCTGACGGTGGAGGTGCCGAAGCTGCGGCCGGTAACCGACTACCTCAAGCCCCAGGGGCGCTTTCGGCACTTGCGGGCCCCGGAGATTGACTTCATCCAAAAACAGACCCTGGCCCGCTACGAACTGTTGCTTAATAAATGCCAGGCGGACTTTCCGGAGTTCCCACCCCTCACCCACTCGGAAGAAGCTGAAGAAGGAAAAGAAGGCCAGTAATCATGGACCAAGAGCGGCTTGACACGATTCTCTCGCGTTATGAAGGCGACGCCGCGGATCTGATCCCGGTGCTCCAGGATATCCAGGACCAATACAGCTATCTGCCCAAGGATGAACTGAAGGTGGTGGCGCAAAAGCTCAATGTGCCCTTAACCCGCATCTTCAGCGTGGCCACCTTCTACAAGATGTTCTCCCTGATTCCCAAGGGCCGCCACCAGATTCGGGTTTGCCTGGGCACCACCTGCCACTTGCGGGGGGGCCCGCGCCTGATGGAGTCCTTCTCCCACCGCTTGGGCGTGGAGCCCGGCTACACCACCAAGGACATGCAGTTCTCCCTGGAGACGGTGGGCTGCCTGGGTTCCTGCGCCCAGGCCCCGGTGGCCATGATCGACGACAAGTATTTCGGCCGGCTGGCCACGGACAAAGTGCCGAAAATCCTGAAACTCTATAAAAATTAAAAGCCGAGAAACCGCGATGCCAAAGTTTGAATCCCTTGACCACTTGCGGGAATACCGCCGCCAGCTTCTGGCCCGCCGGGACCCCCAGCAGCTTCAGGTCCTGGTGTGCGCCGGCCCGGGGTGCCTGCCCATGGGCAGCGAAGAAGTGGCGGCCGCGTTCAAAGAAGAGCTCCAGGCCAAAGGCCTGGAAGGCAAGGTCCTGCTCAAAGAAAGCGGTTGCCAGGGGCTGTGCGCCCGGGCGGTGCGGGTCATCTTGAGGCCCCGGGAAATCTGCTACCAACAGGTGACCCCCGAGGATGTGCCGGAGATCGTCGAGGCCACCTTGATGAACGGCCAGGTGGTGGACCGCCTCATTTATGAAGCACCGCTTACCGGCAGCAAGATCGCGCACAAGTCCGAGATCCCCTTCTACCGCGGCCAGCAGCCCATCGTGCTGCGCAAACTGGATGTCATCGACCCGGAGAGCCTGGACGATTACCTGGCTATGGGGGGCTATCGGGGTTTAAGAAAAATTCTCACCGAGATGACCCCGGAAGCGGTCATCGACGCGGTGGAGCGCTCCGGCTTGCGGGGCCGGGGGGGCGGCGGCTTCCCCACCGGGCGCAAGTGGCGCGTCTGCCACGAGGCCGAAGGTGAGGTGAAATTCATCATCTGCAACGGCGATGAGGGCGACCCCGGGGCCTTCATGGACCGGGCGGTGATGGAAGGCGACCCCCACGCGGTTATCGAAGGGATGCTCATCGGCGCCTATGCCATCGGGGCCCGCAAAGGGTATATTTATGTGCGCCACGAATACCCCCTGGCGGTCAAACGCTTGCAGTTGGCCATCGGCCAGGCCCGGCAATTCGGCCTTTTGGGCTCCAATATCATGAGGTCCGGGTTCGGCTTTGACTTGAAAATCGCCCGGGGCGCCGGGGCCTTTGTCTGCGGCGAAGAGACCGCGCTCATCCACTCCATCGAGGGCTTCATCGGCGAGCCGTCCCCCCGGCCGCCCTATCCGGCCCAGGCCGGCCTGTGGGGCCTGCCCACGGTGATCAACAATGTGGAGACCTGGGCCAATGTCCCGGAGATCATCAATCTGGGGCCGGAGTGGTTCGCGGCCATCGGCACCGAAAACAGCAAGGGCACCAAGGTGTTCTCCCTGGTGGGGGCGGTGAACCAGACCGGCCTGGTGGAAGTGCCCATGGGCACCACCCTGCGTCAGATCATCTTCGAGCTGGGGGGCGGCATTCGCCAGGACCACGAATTCAAGGCGGTCCAGACCGGCGGCCCCTCCGGGGGGTGCATCCCCAAAGAATTCCTGGACCTGCCCGTGGATTACGACAGCCTCCAGTCCGTGGGCTCCATCATGGGCTCCGGCGGCATGATCGTCATGGACCACACCAGTTGCATGGTGGACGTGGCCCGCTACTTCCTCTCCTTTCTCTTTGAGGAGTCCTGCGGCAAATGCACCCCCTGCCGGGAAGGCTTAAGGCAGATGCTGTTCCTTCTGGACGAGATCATACACGGCCGGGGGGAGGAGGCGCACCTGGCCTTGATGGAGGAACTGTGCGCCGCCATGGCCGACGCCTCCCTCTGCGGCCTGGGCCAGAGCGCCGCCAACCCGGTGCTTTCCACCCTGAAATATTTTCGCCAGGAATACGAGACCCACATTCGGGACAAAAAATGTCCGGCCCTGGTCTGCCGGCCCCTGCTCAAGTACAGCATCGACCCGGAAACCTGCACCGGCTGTCTGGCCTGCGTGCGGGAATGTCCGGTGGGGGCCATCACCGGCCTAAAGAAGCAGCCCCAGGAACTGGACCAGGAACTCTGCATCAAATGCGGCCTGTGCTTCGAATCCTGCCAGTTCGAAGCCGTTAAGGTGGAGTAAGCATTATGGTTTGGAAGATCACCGACGAGACTTTTGAGACCATCACTGAAGAAGTGATTCTCAGCATTGACGGCATTTCGCTCAGAGCGCCCCAGGGCCAGAGCCTGCTTATGGCCGCCCGGCATCATGGGTTTGATATTCCCACGCTGTGCCACCATTCAGACCTGCCGTCGGAAGGCAACTGCCGCCTGTGCCTGGTGGAGATCGGCGAGCATCCCCGCACCCGGCTGGTGAACTCCTGCACCTATCCGGTGGAAGCAGGCCTGCTGGTCCAGACTGCCTCGGAGAAGGTGCTCCAGGGGAGGCGCATGGTGCTGGAGTTGCTCCTGGCCCGCTGCCCCAAGGCCAAGATTGTCCAGGACCTGGCCGCCCAGATGGGCATTTACGAGTCACGCTTCAAGACCGACGACCCGGAGGAACTCTGTATCCTCTGCGGCCTGTGCGTCAGGGCCTGCCGGGAAGTGGTGGGGGTGAGCGCCATCTCCATGGCCCACCGCACCCCCGGCAAGCTGGTGGCCACGCCTTTTCTGGAGGCGGCCGAAGCCTGCATCGGCTGCGGCTCCTGCGCCTTCATCTGCCCCACCGGCGTCATCCCCTACACCGAAAAAGACGGCGTCCGCACCATCTGGGGCCGGGACTTTCCACTGCAACCCTGCAATGTCTGCGGCAACTTCATCGCCCCCACCGCCCAACTGGAACACTGGGCCAAAATCACCGGCGACCCGGTGGAACACTACTTCGTGTGTAAGGACTGCCGGTAGGATTCCTCGGGTTTGGGGGCCAGGTGCCAGTGGCTTAAGAAGTCTCGCCTGTGTAAGCCCCTGGCCCCCACCCCCCCCTCTCAACCCGCATATATAAAAAAGGATGGCTGGGGCCTTTGGGCTCCGGCCATCCCTTTTCTTTTTACCAGCCAGGAAATTTTTTTAGGATGGATACATGATTCTCCCCTTACCGGCCCGGTCTTCAAGTTTTCCGACCTCCTGCCATTGATTCCTTAAATTGACAAAATCATTGAGAAATAATAAATAAAAAATTAGATTAGGGTTAAGGCGTTGAAAAATCGGCGTTTGGTCAATTTTTACCTGCCAAAATAATGGGAAAAGTCGACAAGCCCCACTATCACGGACACCGCCAGCGTCTTAGGAACCGTTTCCTTAAAGGTGGGGCCGCGGCCCTGCAGGATTATGAACTGCTGGAATTGCTGCTCACCTTTGCCATCCCTTATTCCGATGTTAAACCTCTAGCCAAGCGCCTCATTGACCACTTCGGGTCTTTTCCCGCCGTCCTGGATGCCTCTCCCCAGGCCCTCGTGGAATTCATGGGCTTAAAAGAATACTCCGCCGTCCTCATCCACCTGGTGAAAGCCTGCATTGAACTCTATCTGAAAGAAGAGGCCTTGACCCGCCGCCAGATACCTTCCCTGGCGGCCCTGGTGGACTACTGCCGCACCAGCATGGGCGGCTTACAGGACGAACAATTCCGGGTCATCTTTTTGAACAGCCAAAATGAGATCATTGCTGAAGAGGTCGTCCAGGAAGGCACCGTGAACCAGACGGTGGTTTACCCGCGCAAGGTGCTGGAATTGGCCTTAAAACACAAAGCCACCGGCCTCATCCTGGTCCACAACCACCCCAGCGGCAACCTCACCCCCTCCCCCGCCGACCGGGAACTCACCAGGGCCCTGGTGCAGGCCTCCCGCACCTTGAACCTGACCGTCCACGACCACCTCATCGTCAGCCGCCACGGCTACTTTTCCCTGGCGGAGAATAATATGTTGTAGGCTGGGGTGGGGGGAGGGCCAGGGATCTAAGCTCACTGCCCTCCCCCCAGACCCCCCTCCCAACCCGTGTAAGGGGCCGTGGAAGGCGGGGCTGTTGGCCCCGACTTCCACGGCCAAATAAAAACCCATAAGGGTTTGGGGGAGGATTGTAAGTGGGCCTGTGGCCCTTAGCCCCCTCCCCCAAAATACTATTTCAAGAGGCGGGACTTTGACTGAGGCGAGCTTCAATCTAAAAGGTCCCAGAAGATATTTCTTGAGATGGGGGGGTCCGGCTCTTATCGCCTTGATTTTTTTGGCGCTGACGGTCTTCACCTGGCGTAAGTGGCCGGATATTTTGGTAGATTTTGGCACCGAGTTATATGTCCCCTGGCAACTTGCGTCTGGGAAAGTCCTTTATCGAGACCTCGCCTATTTACATGGCCCCCTTTCTCCCTACCTTAATGCCCTTCTGTTCCGCATGTTTGGGGTTTCCTTGAGCACCCTGATCTTTGCTAATCTTTTGATCCTCGGCCTGATTACCGGTATGATTTACTTTATTATCAAGAAGTCAGGCGATAGATTTACTGCGACTCTTTCAGGTATTGTCTTTTTATGTGTATTCGGATTTGCCCATTTAAGTAGAATCGGGAACTATAATTATATATGTCCTTATTCTTTCGAATTGACTCATGGGGTTTTGTTTGCGCTTCTGGTAATAATCTTTTTATCTCGGAGTATGGACCGACTGCGATATGGCTCGATTTTCTTAGCTGGACTAGGTTCCGGCCTGGCTTTTCTTGGGAAGATTGAGGTATTCTTCGCCATAATTACCGCCGCCGCGGTGGGGATGGCCCTGATATGCAGCTCAAGCAAACCCGCGGCCCGAAAAATCCTCCTGGCTGTGCTGATATTTGGCGCCGCGCTGCTGATTCCGCCAGCCTTAGGCTTTGCTTATTTATCCACCAAGATGCCTGCCGCCCAGGCTCTGAAGGGCGTCGGCGGCGGCTGGACCGTCCTGGTCACCAGCAATCTGGCCTATACTGCTTTCCACCAGCAAGGCCTGGGGTTTGACCAACCCTGGCGCCATCTTCTGCCCATAATTCGGCAATTTATCGGCCTCACCCTGTTTGTCGGAGCCATGGTAGTCGTTAGCCACATTTCCCAAGGATCCCGGGGTTTAAAGACCAAGATTGGCGTCCTGGCGGTTTTTCTTGGCGGGGCGCTAATCATCAAAAAACCGTGGGTCCCCTGGCTGCTGATGGCCGGGCCCTTACCCCTGATGACTTTGAGCATCGGCGCCATAATCTTGGCCCTCTTAATTAAGGAAAGAACTGATCAGGAAGTTAGGGCCAAGCTGACGCTGTTGGCCATGTGGGCTGCCTTCGCCTTTATGCTGCTGGGTAAAATAATTCTAATGCCACGTCTGGGTCACTATGGGTTTGTGCTGGCCATGCCGGCGACGATTTTACTGGTGGCGGCACTCGTGGGGCTGGGGCCGGAAGTACTCCGGAAACACTATGGCAGGGACGACTGGTTCCGCCTCTTAGCTACGGTGATTTTAGTTGTCGATGTATTATTTATCTTAAGAGTATCGTATCATAATTACAGTGAAAGAGACTTTCGGGTGGGTGACCGGGGTGATGCCATCATAACCTATGGGCCCCGGCTTGATCCCCGGGGACTGGCGGTAGCGCAATTGCTCAAGCATATCGACTCTTCCTTTCCCCCGGCAGCCAATTTTGTGGTTTTGCGTACCGGGGTTATGATTAATTATCTGGCCCGCCGGCCCAATCCGACTCCCTACCTGCAATTCACCCCAGGGGAGATGGAAATTTATGGAGAAGAAGTGATTTTAGATTCCTTTAGAAATCAGCGGCCTGATTATGTCATCATGGTCCACATGGATGAAACTGAACATAATGTGGGGTTCTTTGGCACGGAGCCAAACTATGGCAAGAAGATCATGGACTGGGTCAAGGCCCATTATCTCCCAGATTGGCTTATACTTGATGAACCTCTGAAAGATGGCCGTTTTGGCATCAAAGTGCTGAAAAGGAAGGAATCCGGGTAAACTCCGTCTCCCCAAGATGGAGAAGGGCCAGGGACACTGCCTGGCCCCAAACCTACGTCTATGATGCAAGACTTCGTGATCAAAGAGATAGAAGCCGCGGTAGGCCGGGACAATGTCCTCACCCGCTGGGAAGAACGCTGGTGTTATGCCTATGATGCCACAGACCTGGCCCAGGCCCCGGAGGCGGTGGTCTTCCCCGGGTCGGCTCAGGAGATTTCTAAAGTTTTGCGCCTGGCCAACCGCCATGGCTTTGCCGTGACGCCCCGGGGCGCGGGCACCGGCCGGACGGGAGGGGCGGTGCCCGTGGCCGGGGGGGTGGTGTTGGTCCTCACCCGCATGAACCGTATCCTGGAGATCAACGCCGCCGATATGTTGGCGGTGGTGGAGCCGGGGGTCATCACCGGCCATTTGAAAACCGCGGTGGAGGAACAGGGCCTTTATTATCCGCCGGACCCCAGCAGCGCCGATTACTGCACCATCGGCGGCAATGTGGCGGAGTGCGCCGGCGGCGCGGTGGCAGTGCAGTATGGCGTCACCCGGGATTATGTCCTGGGGCTGACGGTGGTCTTGCCCACCGGGGAGATCATCGACGCCGGAGCCCGCACCATGAAAGGGGTGGTGGGCTACGACCTTACCCGCCTGTTTCTGGGCTCCGAAGGCACCCTCGGGGTGATCACCCGCATCATCCTCAGGCTGGCCCCCAAACCTGGGGCCCGCCAGACCCTGGCCGCAGCCTTCCCTAACCTTAAGGCGGCCACTGAAGCCGTGGGTCTGATCTTAAGGGCCGGGCTGGCCCCTACGGCCCTGGAATTTATGGACCGCGCCACCTTAAACTGTGTCCGGCAGATGCTGCCCTTCAAGGTGCCGCCCCAGGTGGCTGCCTTACTGCTCCTGGCGGTGGACGGCCACCGCCGGGAGGTGGCCGAGCGGGCCGCGGCTATGGCCCGCTTTTGCCGGGAGCAAGGGGCCCGCCCGGTCATGCGGGCCAAGACCGCGCCGGAGGCGGAGAGCTTTTGGCGGGCCCGCCGGGCTATTTCGCCGGCGCTGTTCAAGGTGAAGCCCCAAAAGGTGAGCGAAGATGTGGCGGTGCCCTTGAGCGCCATTCCGGAACTGGTGGGACGCCTTGAACAAATCTCCCGGCACCGGGGCCTGCCCATCCTCTGCTACGGCCACGCCGGCGACGGCAATATCCATATCAATGTGATGTATGACCACAATATCCCCCAGGAACAGGAGGCAGTGGGCCCGGCGGTTAAAGACCTCTTTGCCCTGGTGCGCCAACTAAAAGGCACCCTGTCCGGAGAGCACGGCGTGGGCCTCACCAAGGCCCCTTATTTGGGGCTGGAACTCTCCCAGGAGGCCATCGCCTTACAAAAGCGGATCAAAAAGGCCTTTGACCCCAACAACATCATGAACCCCGGCAAGATTTTTCCAGGGGGGGGGAGTTGAGGGATTTGGGGGGAGTGCCAGGGGCCTGAGGTCCTCTTACAATCTCCCCCCACACCCCCCTCCCAACCCGCAGAAGTTAGCTGTGGCAGGCAGGGCCTGGGGCCCTGCCTGCCACAGCCTAATAAAACTTTTTAGCCCATGAAATCTCCTCAACTTTCAGACCCGCTGGCCCTGGCTGACCAGGGGCCTGCGGCCCCTGGTCAGCCAAAATCCTCTCCCTTACAGGGGGCTGGGAGGGGGTTTGGGGGCGGGCGGGGGAGCAACAAAAAAGCTCCCCCGGCCCTCCCCCAAGGCACACCCCCCCACCCCTCTGCCTGCGTGCGGTGTGGGGCCTGTATGGCGGTGTGTCCTCTTTACCGGCTCATCGGCCGGGAGATGGCGGTGGCCCGGGGCAAGTTGAATCTTTTAGCGGTTTATCAAGAAAGGGGGCCGGCTTCCGAAAAGTTACTCCGGGAGGTGCTGGAGTGTTGTCTGTTGTGCGGGGCTTGCCAGGCTACTTGCGCGGTGGGCTTGCCTGTGCCCGAGTTGATCAAGGAAGCCCGGGCTTTCTTGAGCGCCCGTCAGGGCCTGAAGTGGAGTCCTTCCCTTTGGCTGGCCCGCCTCACCTGGCAGGCCCCCCAGCTCATCCCGGCCCTGGCCCCGCTGGCGCCGGTCTTAAACCTTCTTAAGACCTGGGTGGGGGAGGAAAGCGGTCTGGCCTTAAGGCTCTGGCCCCACCTAGCGGCCAATTTGCGCCGCCTGCCCAACCTTAGCCGGCGCCCTTTTAAGGCCCGGGCCCCCCGCCGCCTTTCCGGGCGAGGGCCCCTGAAGGTTGCCCTTTTTGTAGGCTGCGGCATCGAGGCCCTCTTCCCCCGGGTGGGAGAGGCCTTTTTGGCCATCTGTGCCCAGAGAGGCATCGAAGTGGTCATCCCCGGGGGGCAGGGCTGTTGCGGGTTATTGTCGGAAAGTGCCGGGGAGTTGGAGCTGGCCCAGGCTTTGGGGAGGCGAGTCCTGGAGGAATTCGCGGGGTTAAAGGTGGACTACCTCGTGGCCCCCTGCGCCTCCTGCAGTTTTCAGTTGAAGCGCCTGGGGCGCCTTTTTCAGGATGCTCCCGAGGGTGAGCCGGCCGCCCGGCTGGCCCTAAAGGTGAGGGAGGCCAGTGAATTTTTAGTGCAGGTGGTGGGGTATCGTCCTGATTTCCGGCGCCAGCTTGAACAGGTGGCCTTTCATGACCCCTGCCATTTGCACCGGGGCCAGGGTATTGTTGAGGAACCCCGTCAGCTCCTTGAGGCCGCCACGGGAGTCGCACCGGTGGAGCCGGCGGAGCGGGTGTGCTGTGGCCTGGGGGGGGCCTTCGGCGTGCTTTACCCGGAAATCTCCCTGGAACTGGGGGCCACCCGGTTCGAGGCCTTGAAGGCCGCCGGGGCCCAGCGCCTGGTCACCTCCTGCAGCGGCTGTCTGATACAGCTGAGCCACGCCGCCGCTGGCTTTAAGGTCAGCCATCTCCTGGAGGTATTGGCCCCGATTGCGGAAAGGGAATAAATCTCCTTAAAGTTTGGAAATTTTTAATGCTTGACAAAATTTTCACAATGGCTTACCTTTGAAAACCAAAAACCTAGCCATAAAATTGTTTAAGGAGGATATTTAGGCATGGCCACTGTAGAATTCAAAGGAAAAACCTTTACGGTTGACGAAGACGGCTTCCTGGAGAACCTGGACCAGTGGTCTCAGGAATGGGTAGATTATGTAAAGGATTCCGAGGGCATCAGTCAACTCACCGAGGAGCATTGGAAGGTCATCCAAATGCTCCAGGATTACTATAAGAAGAACGGCATTGCCCCCATGGTCCGCATCCTTTCCAAGGTGACCGGATTCAAGCTGAAACACATCTACGAGTTGTTTCCCTCCGGACCGGGCAAAGGCGCCTGTAAGATGGCGGGATTGGCTAAACCCACCGGTTGCGTCTAAGCCTTGTCCTCCTGATCTATATACCTCGGTTGTAAATTTACAACAGATTCCCCGGCCCACGGCCGGGGAATCTGTTGTAAATGTTCCTGTGCGCTCTAGGGCGATAAAGAATTAATTGACAATCACGCCCCTTACCCTTATAAATTACTATTATACTCACTTATCCTCACCTGAATAGCCAGGCCCCTTCTGATCCAGGCAAGGGATGCGGGAGGGGCGGTATAAGCCCTCACGCGCCTAGCCCCAGAGTGTTTGAGACGGAGATCCTTAAAGGAAGGTTACATGCCACGCCCCATCAACAAAGTCTTATTTATTGAACCCCGTGCCCCCCGGCAACATATCTTCAGCCGGGTGGCCATCCCCCGGTTGGGCTCGGTACTTTTGGGGACCATTTTGCAGCGCCAGGGCATTGAGGTAAAGGTTGTTATCGAGGAAATCTCCGCCCCGGACTATGGCTCCCTTGATTTTCATCCCGACCTGGTCTGCGTCTCCAGCATTTCCTCCACCGCCCCCCGGGCCTATGAGCTGGCGGATTTCTACCGCCAGCGGGGCTTGCCGGTTGTTTTGGGCGGGGCGCATTCCTCTTTTTTGCCGGAGGAGGGACTTAACCACGCGGATTACATCATCTGCGGGGAAGGGGATGAATCGCTGCCGGAGTTGGTGGGAGCTCTTCAAAACGGCGGCGAGGTTTCCGGGATCAAAAACCTCTGCTTGCGGGAGGGCGAAACCGTTCATAAGAACCCCTGGCGCCCCTTTGTGGAAGACCTGGACGCCCTGCCCATCCCGGATTATAACTTGATCCATGATTGGCGGGCCAAAAAGAGGCGGTACGTGTCCATCGCCACCTCCCGGGGCTGCCCCTTTAACTGCCGCTTCTGTTCGGTGATCCTGCTGTTTGGCCGCAAGTACCGCTATAACTCGGTGGAGCGGGTGATGGCGGAAATCCGCCAAAACAGCATCCCGGGCGGCCACCTCTTTTTCTGTGATGACAATTTCACCGCCAATCGCGAGCGCATCAAGGAATTGTGCGACCGCATCCTCTCGGATAACCTGGATATTGAATGGAGCGCCCAGGTGCGGGTGGAGGCGGCCCAAGACCCGGAACTACTCGATCTCATGGCTCGGAGCGGCTGTTACACGGTGTTTATCGGCCTGGAATCCATCAATCCCGCCACCTTAAAGGCCTACAATAAGTCCCAGACCGTGGAAGGCATCCGGGAAAGCGTCATCAACTTCCACCGCCACGACATCGCGGTCCACGGCATGTTCGTCTTCGGCTCGGAAGAGGACCACTTTCAGGTGATCCGGGATACGGTGAAATTTTCCCGGCAGTTGGACCTGGACTCGCTGCAGTACCTGATCCTCACGCCGGTGCCGGGCACCCCGGTTTATCAGGACCTGGAGGCCCAGAACCGTATCATCTGCCGGGACTGGAGCCACTATGACGGCCATCACGCGGTGTTTCAGCCCCGGCAATTCACCGCCTATGAACTCCAACGGGAGACCATCCGGGCCATGAAGAAATTTTATTCCTGGCCCTCGGTGTTCAAGCGCCTCATCGCCCGGGACTGGTTTTACGCCCAGATGAAGGCCTACGGCCGCATCCACATGTGGCAGGCCCGCTGGGGCAAAAGCAATTATATGCTGCAGCTCAAGGAGCAACTGGCCCAACGGGTGCAACAGCTGCGCCGGTTGCTGCCGGGTGGCAAGAAAGTCCAGCGGGTGGGGATCCCTGCCGATGTCTGGAACCTCTGCCCCTGGGAAAGCGGCCCCCGAGAATTCTTGCTGCGGTTCCTGGAACGCTTGGGAGTGGAAGTGGTGCAGGAAGCCGGCGACGGCAAGGGGGAAAATTCCCCCTTGCAAGCCGTAAGGGCTGAAATCGCCAAACTCCAGGAGCAGGCCGACCTGATTCTCTTGCCCCTGTGGCAGGGACTGGAGGAGGCCCGCCAGAAAATCAAGGACCTGCACCAGGAATTCACGAGCCAGACCATGGCCCGGCTTGTGGCTCTGGAATTCAGCCGGGAATCCTTCTACAACGCCTGCATGGAACTGGGGCTGTGCTTCAAAAAACGCCTGAAACCCCTCCGCCGCATTTATTTTCAGACTCTGGCGGAAGTGGGTACGCCGATTTAGAGGGAAGATGATTGTGGGGGAAGGGCCAGGGACCTGAGGTCCTCTTACAATCTCCCCCCACACCCCCCTCCCAACCCGCAAAAGAGATCGGGCTAAGTCGGGGCCTTTGGCCCCGCCTTAGCCCGATTTTTTATTGCCCTTATGGGGTTGGGGGAGGGGTTTTAGGGGATGGGGCAGGGGTCTGCGACCCCTGGCCCCCTCCCCCAAACACTCTTCAACTCACTCCCCTTCCTTCCCCACCTCCAGGCCATACGCCTTTAGTTTGCGGTAGAGGTGGGAGCGTTCCAGGCCGATCTTTTCCGCGGCCAGGCCGACATTGCCGTCGCATTGGGCCAGTTTGCGGCGCAGGAATTCTTTTTCGAACCGGGCCCGGGCCTCCCTAAAGGTGGGCATGAGCAGCAGCGCTTCCAGGGAGCCGGGGGGGGTGTCCAGCGCGGCCGCATAGCCTGGCAGGTCCGCCAAGTCGATGGTCTGGTCCGGGGTAAGGATGGCCAGGCGCCAGACGAAGTTTTTGAGCTCCCTGACGTTTCCCGGCCAGGGGAAGGCGGTTAAGGCCTCCAGGGCCCGAAGAGTGAAGGATTTAGGTGGGGAATCATTTTCCCGGGCCAGTTCTTTAAGAAAATGGCCGGTAAGCAGGGGGATGTCCTCCCGGCGCTCACGCAACGGGGGCACGGCCAACGGGATGACGTTGATGCGGTGATACAGGTCTTCCCGGAAGGTCCCCTTGGCAATCTCTTCTTCCAGGTTCTTGTTGGTGGCGGCCACAATGCGCACCTCCACCTGGATGGGACGGCCGCCCCCCACCCTTTCGAACCGCTGTTCTTCTAAGATACGCAGGATCTTGGCCTGGGTTCTCAAGCTCATGTCGCCGATTTCATCTAAGAATAAAGTGCCTTCATGGGCCTGGTCGAATTTGCCCTGGCGGCGGCTGGTGGCCCCGGTAAAGGCCCCCTTTTCGTGGCCGAAGAGCTCGCTTTCGATGAGGTCTTCCGGAATGGCGGCGCAATTCACCTCCACAAAGGGCCGGTGGGACCGCTTGCTTAAGAAATGCAACGCCCGGGCCACCAATTCCTTACCGGTGCCGTTTTCTCCGGTGATCAGCACCGAGGCGTTGGTGGGGGCCACCACCCGCAATTGTTCTCGAAGCTTCCGGACGGCCTCGCTCTTGCCGATGATTTCCCGAGACGGCGCCGCCTGTTGCCTCAGGCGCCGATTCTCCTCGAACAGCCGGGCCATCTCCAGGGCATTGCGGGTGGTAAGCAGGATATTGTCGGCATGGGGCGGCTTCTCGATGAAGTCGTAGGCGCCCAGGCGCGTGGCCTTCACCGCATTTTCCACCGAGCCGTAGGCGGAGATAATGATCACCGGCAAAGTGGGATACAGCCGTTTCAGCTCTCTTAAGACCTCCAGGCCGTCCATCCCGGGGAGGGCAATGTCCAAGAGCACCAGGTCCGGAGACGCATCCGCCACCAGCTTCAAGGCCGTCTCCCCGTCCGGCGCGGTAAGCACCTCAAATCCTTCATCTAAAAGGATGCCCGACACCACCTGGAGAATCTGGGGTTCGTCATCCACTACCAACAGGGTTGGCGGCATATTCTCCCCTAATCATCGGAATCTCAATGATAAATTTGGCCCCCTGGGGCGTGTTGTCTTCCACCCGGATATATCCCTGGTGTTCCGTGACGATGGAATTGACGATGGCCAACCCCAGCCCGGTGCCCCCGTACCTGGTGGAAAAGTAAGGTTCGAAAATGCGCGCTTTATCCCGGTCCGGCACGCCCGAGCCGGAATCAGCCACGCTCAACTCCACTCGGGCCGCGGCCGCATCCCCCTTAACGGACACGGTGATGGTGCCGGGGCCCTGGATGGAGGCCAGGGCATTGTCCAGCAGGTTCACCAGCATCCTTTTCACCTGTTCCCGGTCCAAAAGCAGAGCCGGAAGGGACGGATCCGGTTGAAAACCCAAAGTTATACGGGGCTGGGCCTCCTGATAGAGCAGCAAGGTCTCCTGGATCAAGGCATTGAGGTCCTGGGGGGCCAGGGTCAGGTGGGGCAGCCGGGCAAACCGGGAGAATTCATTGACCAGATTCTTAAGTTCATCCACCTGGCTGACGATGATCTGGGTGCATTCGTCCAGGACCTGGCCGTCATCCCCGAAGTGCCCCAGATAGCGGCGCCTGAGACGTTGGGCGGCCAGTTTGATGGGGGTCAGGGGGTTCTTCACTTCATGGGCAATGCGGCGGGCCACCTCCCGCCAGGCCGCCAGGCGCTGGGCCCGCTCCAGCTCGGTGAGGTCTTCGAAGACTATCACCACCCCCAGGTCCTGGCCCGCCTCATCCTTGAGCACCGTGGGCTTGAGCAGCAGATACAGGGTCTGGTCCGGAAGCAAGAGGTGCAGCGGTTTCTCCACCGTGCCCCGGGGCGACTTGCGGGCCGCGGCCACCACCTCCGCCAGTCTTTTATACTCCCCCGGCGGCAGCAAGACCCGGCAGTCCTGGCCCAGCACCTCCTCCCTTTTTAAGCGCAGCATCTGGGCGGCGGAGTCATTGATAATGGTGACCCGGCCCTCCTGATCGATGCCGATGACCCCGGCGGCCACATTCTTCAGCAGGATCTCCATGTCCCGCTTCTGGGCCGAAATCAGGGCGTGGCTGTCGGAAAGCTGCCGATACGCCGCCGCCAGTTGGGTCTGGCTGTGCTGCAGGTCCTGGGTCATTTTATTGAAGGATTGCACTAAAAAGCCGATTTCGTCCCGGCCCTCACTCGCGATCCGGAAGTCATAATCTCCCCCGGCCACCTTCAAAGTGCCCTCGGCCAATTGGCGGATGGGGGTAGTGATCTCCCGGGCCATGTAAAATGCCAGCCAGATGGCGGACATGAGCACAACCAGGGTGACGATGACCAGGGTCAAATAATGACTCATTTTCACCGGGCTGAAAAATAGCTGCCGCCGGCGCAGGTCATGAAGTTTGCGTTCCCCCCCGGCAATCTTCAACAGATATGGCTGGGAAATGAATTGGCGCACCGCCACATAGCCTTTAAGAGCGCCATCGTAGTCTTTAAAGGGAACCTGGAGACTCAGGAGTTCCCCCTGGGGAAGCTGCTGCCGGTGGACAATTTCCTCCGCCGCCGGAGCTTCTCCCACGCTGGGGACCGGGACCTTGGGCGGACGAGCCATCTTGGGCTCATAGCTGCCGGCCAACCGTTCTCCGGTGGGCTCGAGGACCTCCAGTCCGGTCAATTGATAGGCGGCCCGGCGCTGGTCCAGGAAGGACTCCAGAAACTGGGGGTCATCCCAGGCCATTTCCCCTTCCCCTTGCAGTTCCAGGCTGAACAGCCGCCCGTAGGCCCGCAATTTGTCCTCCATCTCCTTTGAGTAGGTGCGGTTCAGGTCCAGGGCCCGGTCCAGGGAGTCTTCCACCTGGCGGTCCCAGGAATAATCTACCCGGATGGAGATCAATTGCCAGGCCATGAAAAACAAGAAGAGGGTGGGCAGCAGGGCCAAGCTGATGAAGGTCAGCACCAGGCGGGTGCGCAACCGGGAGCCGAAAACCTGGCGACGCCTTTCTAAAAAGAGTTTGGTGAGGTGACGGAAAATGAGAAAAGTGAGAAGCAGCAGGAGGACGGTATTGATATTGAGCAGACTGAAGGCCAGCAGGCTGCCGGTGACCGGCTGTCCCCCCCGGCGCACCAGGTGCACTTCCAGAGAGGTAAGGGCCACCACTAAAATCAAGGTTAAGGCAATGAGGAGCCGTTCCCGGCGGCGTTTCTTTTGTTCTTGCACCATCTCCGTCGGCGGCGTGCGCTCCATGAGCCTCAGCCTTTTTGCGGCAGTTTTATGGTGAAGGTACTGCCCCGCCCGGCAACGCTCTCCACCATGATGGTGCCGTGGTGGTCGCTGATTATCTTATGAATCACCGCCAGACCTAAGCCGGTGCCTTTTTCCTTGGTGGTGAAAAATGGGTGGAAGATCTTTTCCAACACCTCCCCGGACATACCTCTGCCGGTGTCCTGCACGGTAAGCCACGCCTGCCCGTCTTTGAACTCCGTGGCCATGAGGATCCGGCCGTGGTCTTCCGTGGCCTCCAGGGCATTCTTGATCAGGTTCACCAGCACCTGCTTGATCTGGTTGGCGTCGGCCTCGATGCGCGGCAGCCGGGGGTCCAGCCGATCCTCCAGATAGACCTCCTTTTCCTGGGCCGCCTCGGCCATCAAGGTCTGGACTTCCTTGATCACCCGATTCAAATCAATTTTCTGTTTGGCGGGAGGCAGGGGCCTCAAGAAATCGCGCAAGTCCCCCAAAAAGGTTTCCAGGCGCTTTACTTCCTCCTGGATGATCTTCAATTTCTCCAGGGAAGCCGGGTCGTCAGGAAGATGCCGTTCCACCTGGTGGGCCAGGCCGCCAATGACCATCAGGGGGTTTTTGATTTCATGGCTCACGTAAGCAGCCGCCTCCCCCACCGCGGCAAAGCGCTCCGAATGAATCAGGCGCTCCTGGGATTCCAGCAGTTCCCTGGTCTTTTTCTCCACTTCTCGCGTCAAGGTCTTGTTCCAGGCCAGGGCCGCGCCGATGAGCCCGCCGCCGGCCACCAGGACCATCAGGAAAAACAGGCCCACCAGAAACAATTCCTGGTGCATCACCTCCCCCACCTGGCCGGACACTTCCTCCACCGGCGCCACCACGCACACGCCCCAGAGGTTGTGCCCGGGATCCTCCATGTCCGTTACTCCCCGGATCAGGCCCTTGTCAAAGCGGATAGGGGCGAAGGCCGCCAGTTTCGGCATCTGTCCCAGTTTTTGCCGGTGCCAGCCGGAGTCATATTCCGTGACCCCTTCCTTGCCCGCCAGGAGTTGGGTATGGAGTTCCCGTAGCCCGCGAAACACTATCTTGGGATTACGCTCTATCCGGACCTGAATGGCATCATGGCCCACAAAATCTTTCTCATAATGAGCCAACATGATTTCATCCTGGTCGATGATCCAAGCATAGCCGGTTTGCCCGGAGCGGACATCTTTTATCACCCGGCCGGCGATAAAAAAGGGGTCGATCACCAGCTCCAGCGACCCGGCGAAATTATTGCCGGTCCCGGCCCAGTAAAGGGGGGTAAAGAAGCGCATCACCAGGCGCCCCTGGAGGGAGGGGTCGGTACTGCGGTAGGTCTTGCTCAATAATAGATGCCCACGGTGGCTCAAGTCCTTTACCCATTCTTGATAGTGAGCGGGCAGGACCGGAACCCCGGTCTTGGTAGGGGTGGCGTTGCTGCTGAAGGCCTGCACCAGAATGCCGGCGGCATTGTAGCGGCGCAACTCCAAGACGCCAAAGTGCTTGTGGCGGTCGAACCTTTCCGCCAGGGCAGTATCTAATCCCGGTGCATTGGGAGGGGTGGTCTTGAATAACCCGGCATATCCTAAAAGGGCGTTTTCCAGGAAGTCTATATAGGCTTCCACATTGTCAGCGATCTTCTTGGCCAGCATCAATTGTTGCTGGTTAAACTGCTCCCTTAAGATATGCTCGACTTTTTGATTGAGTTTTTGCCAGAAAGTGAAGAACAGGAGAGAAAGAAGCACGGTGCCGGCCAGGGTAATGGGAATTACCGTGGCAAGAGAGAAAGTCTTACGGGCCCGGCCCGACTCCATAGTTAGAACACCCCTTAAAATTTTTTTATTTTAACACGGTGACTGGGGATTGGCAATATTAGTAAACCGTCGCCTGGTCGGCACGGCTTAACCTATCAAAGAAGCCTGCAAGGGGATGGGGCGGAGGCAGGGGAGACCAGCGGTCAGCTATCAGCCAATAAAAGACATTTACGCGCTTAATTTAGGGAAAAAGCTGACTGCTGAAAGCAAACCTGCCCCCTGGCCCCCTCCCCCAAAAACCTAGACCTCACAGCCCCGTGGGGGTGGGCTGTCCTTTTTTAGAGGCCTCCCAAATGGCCTCCATCTCTTCCAAGGTGGCGGTTTCCGGGGTCTTGCCTTCTTTGGCCAGGGTGCGTTCCACCACATGGAACCGCTTCATGAACTTATAGATGGTGCGCCGTAAGGCCCCTTCCGAGTCGATATTTAAAAAGCGGGCCACATTGACCAAAGAAAAGAGGAGGTCTCCCAGCTCCTCTTCCCAGTTGGGATTGGCGGGCCCGCTCAGGGCCTGGCGCAGTTCCTGCCATTCTTCCTCCACCTTGTCAAGCGCCCCTTTTAAGTGAGGCCAGTCAAAGCCCAGACGGGCCGCGGCCTCCCCCACCCGTTGGGCCTGGACCAGAGCCGGCAGGGCCGGCGACACCTTCCCCAGAGAAGGGGCTTTGGGAGGTTTGCCTTCCTGGACTTTAGCCCGCTCCCAGATCTGGAGCAGTTCCTCCTGGGTCTCACCCTTTTCTCCCCCAAACACATGAGGATGGCGCCGGATCATCTTGGCCGTAATCCCGGCCGCCACCTCGGCAAAGGAAAAACAGCCCCGCTCCTGGTACAGGTCGCTTAAAAACACCAGATGCAGCAGCAGGTCCCCCAACTCCTCCTTGATCTTGTCGGGATCGCCGCCATCCAAGGCTTCAATCAGTTCATACGCTTCTTCCAACACATAGGTCTTCAGAGTCTCCGGGGTCTGGCGGGCGTCCCAGGGACAACCCCCGGGACCCCGCAAGCGCTGGACAACCGCGATAAAGGCGGCCATAGCCGCCCCGGGATCCTCGTGTTTATCAGGCATAGTTAGAGTAAACTCCTAATAATAATTCGGGTGGGGGGGAAGACCAGGTCAGTAGGGTCGGGGGCACCCCGATCCCACCTGCCCTCCCTCTAAACTGCCCATCAGTATAGGGGGCCGAAGAAGGCCAACCTTAAGGTTCCGCCTTCCCGGTCAAAACTCCGGGGATTGTCAGGGGGGCAAAGAGCCGGTGACCCCCTGACCATCCCCCAAATTTCCCTTGGTCAATTGTCTGCTAGGCTCTCCGTTTCTCCTGGGTTTTCTGCCACTGGCGCAGGTAGTCGTTCAGCCGTTGTTTAAAGTCCGGCGGTAGCAGTCCCAGGGTCTGCCGGGAGATATGGATGAGGTAAGGAACGGCCCGGGATTCCTTAAACATGCGGGAATCACGGGGCAGGACCACGCCCAGAAACATCAAGGCAAAGCCTATTAGCAAGGCCCCTTTGACCAGGGCAAAAAACGCCCCCAGGAGCCGGTCAAAGAAATCCAGATACAGATGATACAACAGGCGTTGGAGAAAATGGGCCAGCAGCCGGGTAACCCAATAAACGGCCACCAGCACCAACGCAAAGGCCAGGAGGCGGGCGTAGAGGGGCTCTTTGATCCAGGGTTGAAACTGGCCCGCCAGGCGCAGGTAGGTATGGGAGGCCACCACAATCCCCCCCACCAGACCCACCAGGACCGCCAATTCCTGGAACAGCCCCCGATAGTAACCCCTTAAGCTGATCAGGCCAAGTAAGACCAAAATCCCCATGTCTAATAAATTCATGCGCGCCGCCTTGTATACCTGACACCCCTATCAAAAAAACCCGCACCCGTCAAGCCTGGGACAAGATTGGCAGAAAGAGTGGGGCCTAAACAGAAAGGGGAAGTCGAGGTCTGTGGCCTCGACTTCCCCTAACTATACTTAAGGGATTGGGGGAGGGGGTCTGGGGGAGGGGGTAAGGGCCACCGGCCCTTAGCCCCCTTCCCCACCCCACCTCCGCATTTCTCAGCGCACCACCCTTCCCCTCAGGTCGTGGTCATGGTAGTTGAGGGCCTCCCACAGGCTCTGGTGCTCCACTTCGTGCTCGTAGCGGGGTAGGAAGCGCTCCCCCAACTCCTCCCGACAGAGGGAAAAGTGCTGGTACAACTCGTCCAGTTTTTTCTCCATGCGAGTCAACATGCGCCAAAGCAACAAGGCGCTCACCCCGGCGAAGAGGGCCAGCAGGGAGACCAATACCCCCACGTGCTCGGCTAAGTCAGAGTAAAGCATGGTTGGTATCCATTTGGATTTATTTTTATGGGGTGAGGGCCAGCCGAGACCAGCTTGCAGCGGTCAGCTTTCAGCTATCAGCTAATAAAAGACATTTTCGCGCTTATTTTTGAAAAAAAGCTGACTGCTGAAAGTTAACAGCAAACTTGGCCCTTAGCCCCCTCCCCCACCCTCTTACCCCTTGGTCATCCCTCTTACCCCTTGGGCATCCCTCTTACCCCTTGGTCATCCCGGCCCTGAGAGCCGCCAGGCCCAGGGAGCCCAACAGTCCCAGAATGATTTCGTATTGTTGCTGCTCCAGCCACCCCATGGCCCGGGCAAAGGTGGCCAGGGCCAACACCAGGGCCGTGAGATAAGTTTTTCTGCCTTCCAGCATGTTTATCCCCTCCATCCCGTCACCTTCACCGTCTGGTTGGCGGTGTTTTCGTTGTTAACATAAAAGCAGTTGCCGTCCAGGATCCGGCAGCTAAAAGGCACCGCCCCCCGCACCCCCTGGAACTCCACCGTGGGCGGCGTGCCGTGCATAATCAGGGCCGGGTTGCTGCCGTCATAAGAAATGGCCAGTTTCAGGTCGTACCCGGCCAGGGCCGCGGCGTAACCCTCAAGAAAGCGAGCCGTGGGCGGCGCCATCAGTCCCAGGTCGATGAGGGTATAGCCGTTGATGGCCCCGGAGACCGCCTCCCGGGGGGTGCGATAAGTAGTGCAGCCTCCCTCCTGGTAAAAAGGGGCCAGATTACCGGAGGCATCGTTCAACACCATGCCCAGATAGCCGAAATTGGTTTTGGGCAGCACCATGAACCAATTCCCCGTGGCCAGGGTCAAAGCGCTGCCGCCATAGGTGATGGTCCCGCCGGTGCCGTTGTCGTCATTGTTGGCGGTAATGAGACGCACCATTCCCCGGGAGGCGCCGCTGAGCATTAGGATTTGGGCCTCCACCAGTTCGTTGGCGGTGAAGCCGTAGCCGATATTGGCGGTGTTGCCATTGTTCCTTAAGCTGATGATCTGGGTGGCCTGAGACGACACCCGCATCACCGGCATGGCCTTCAGACTGAAGGTGGTGTCATTGGCCCCGGCTAAGGCGTAAAGACAATACCACTGATCGGCCTTCTCGGTGCCCCACAGGCTGCCGCTCACCGCGAAATCCAGGGTTACCGGCGTGGAGTTTTCCCGATAGCGCCCGTCCGCCAGGCCGGCGTCCACCCACTGGCCCGGATGCAATGGCGAAGGAAAGCCGCACAACATCACCCGGGCCTTGCAGTCAACGCCGGCATTGATCCGCACCTTGGCGCTGTCTACAAACTCCAGAGAGGGAGCCTGGCCGATCTCGAAACTCTCCAAGAGCGCCTGCTCAATCTTGTCAAAGTCCCCTTTTAAAATAACCTGCCGGCCGGTGCCGCTGCCCCACTTGGCCTGGGGAAGGTTTATCAGAGCCATAGCTTAACCTCGCTTGATAGGGTTATTGAGGGGAGGGCTGGGGGAACGTGGTTCCCCCACCCTCCCCTCAAACTCCCCTTCCAACCCCCTTTATGGGGGCTGGAGGAGGCGGAGCCAAAGGCTCCGCCTCCTCCAGCCAATTTTAACCCTTAAGGGTTTGGGGGTGGGGGCTTGGGGGAGGGGGTAAGGGCCATCGGCCCGTAGCCCCCTCCCCCAAACATCCTACCTCGCATATCTAAACGCCGCGGCGCAGGCTCCGTCGCTG
>JAUXZG010000258.1 GCA_030694005.1 Desulfobaccales bacterium
AGGGTTGCAGACCCTTACCCCCTCCCCCAAGCCCCCACCCCCAATCCCTTAAGTTTTGTGGCTTGAGAAGGCGGGGTTCTCGGCCCCGCCTTCTCAAGCCCGTTATGCGGGTTGGGAGGGGGGTTTGGGGGGAGGGCCGGGAGCTCAGGTCCCTGGCCCTCCCCCCAAAACACCCAAATCAACCTAAAAGGGGTGGCCCATGCATGGGCGGCGGTGGTTGACGGCCCTTATTCTCATTCCGGTACTGCTTTTGGTGCTTTTTAAGGGAGGGCGTCTGGGTTTTGTCCTGTTGCTCTTGCTGGTCAACGGGCTGGCCCAGTGGGAATTTTTGGGGATGTTTCAAACAGAGAGCGACAGGGTGCGCCGGCTCAAGACCATCATTTTGGGGTCCTGGCTGCTCATCAGCTTTTGCACCACCCAGCCGGTTACCTATTTATGTAATCCTTCCGGCCCCTTATCCGTCTTAGTCTTTTGTCTGTTTATCCTGTTTCTGTTTTATCTCCTCAGCTATGGCCATATTGCCAATTTAGAGCAGGACCTGATGGTCCATGTTTTGGGGCTCCTCTACCTGCCCTTACTTTTAGGGCATTTTATCTGGCTCAGGTACATGCCCCAGGGGGAGCAGTGGGTCTTATGGCTGCTGGGGGTTATTTTTGCCGGAGATACCGCGGCCTTTTATAGCGGCAAGGCCTGGGGCCAAAAGAAGCTCTTCCCCCAGGTGAGTCCGGGCAAGACCTGGGTGGGCGCGGTGGGAGGGGTGGCGGCCAGCCTGGTGCTGGGAATTTTGTTGGGCAGATGGCTCTTACCCCAGATGAAGGTCCTGGCCCTGGCCTGGCTGGCCCTGACCCTGGCGGTGGTGGGACTGTTGGGGGACCTCTTTGAGTCGATGCTCAAACGCCAGGCCCAGGTTAAGGACGCCAGCCAAATCCTGCCGGGTCACGGCGGAATGCTGGACCGCCTGGACAGCTTGCTGTTCGCCGCCCCGGCGTTGGTCTATATCCGTCTTTTTATCCTGAGATTATAAAACCTCATTTGGTTTGGCTGATGGAATTCTCCGCCGGCAAGGAACGGCGATAAGCGCCGGTGGCTTTATCCAGCTTGGTCACCGCCAAGTTGTATTGGTAGAGCGCCAGGAGGTAATCTCCCCTAAAGGCTCCATACTTTTCAAAGGCCTGGAAGATATCATCCAACTTTCCCACCCCCATGTCAAAGTTGCTGAACGCGGTGACCAACCAGCGCCGGGCGTTGACATAGGCCTTTTCCAGGCCCACGCTGGCCTTGTAATTTTCCTGAACCTTGCCGTACTGCTGGGCCACTTCCACCGGAATGCCCATCAGGGCGGTTTTTTCGGTGTTCTTCAACTGCTCCAGTTCGGCCTGGGCCTGGCCGATCTTGGCCTTGAGGATGCCAAAGTCAAAGTGCCACTTCACCCCCACGACTGGCAGGGCGTAGATTTGATTAAAATAGTCATAGATGTAAGGGTCCCGGGTGGTTTGACGACCGGGGGCGCCGGCCAGGGCGCCCATAACCGCGAAGAAAAGGGAGGGGTACTGGTCAGCCCTGGCGGCGTCCACCAGCAACTGCCGGGCCATCAGGCCTTGTTTAAGCTGGGTGAACTCCGGGCGCAGCTCCAGGGCCTGGCGGATATGGTAGTCCAGGGTAGACGGCGCCTGGGAGGGGTTAGGCAGCTCCGGGGGGACCCGAAAATTCTGGTCGGAGCCATAACCGATCAACGCCTTCAAGGCGAGATAGGCTACCTTGGCCCCTTCATCCGCCTCGGCGGCGAACTTTTCCACTGCCCCTTCATACGCGGCCAGGCGGTAGAGGTCAGCTTCCCGCACATTGGCGGATTTGAAGCCCAGCAGGCGCGTGATGCGCTGCTTGGTGTCGCTCAGGTAGGAACGGGCTTCTCTCACCACATCCTTGCCCTGTTCGGCCAACACCAGGCCGTAGTAGGCCTGGGCCACGTTGACTATGACCTCACCTTTCTTGGCCTCCACCCCGGCCTCTTTGACCTTGATATTCTTGTCGGCGGCATCTTCCCGAAAAGCAATTTTGCCGAAGGTATAGAGGGGTTGGATCAGAGTAAAATCCAGGCGCCCAAAGACATTGACCCCGTTGAAGCGGGTGCTGCCGTCGGGATAACGGATCTTGTTGTTGGCGAGGTCCAGTTCCGGCCGGTGGGCATTGGGGACCACGCCGCCGATGAAGGTGGAGTCAAACTGGGGGAAACGGTAGGCGTGGGCCTCGTTTTTTTGCTCTTGCGCCAGGGTTACTTCACTTTTGCTGGCCTTGACCTCCGGACTGAATTTCAGGGCCATGGAGATAAGCTGCGGCAAGGTGAGCACCGGCAATTCCGCGGCCGGCGCTGCCATGGGTGTCCCAAGGATGGTCAGGCCCAAGATCACCCCCCCCAAACGGGCCCAATTACGCATATCCCCCCCTCCTTTTTTACTGATACTAAAATTTGAGTTGAGTTATGATTGGTACCCCCTTAAGGAATCCCCAGAGGGCACCAGCTCCTTTTTAGCAAGTTACGACAAAGAAGTCCATCAACTTTTTCAGGATCTGGTTAAAACCAGTAATCTTTCCCCGGTGAGGGGGGATGAAAAAATTGCATCCATAACCCTACATCAGTTATGATTTATGATGAGAATTTGCCAGGAAGACCCAAGGGGGAGGCCGGAGATGACGAGGGTTTTGGTCACCGGGGGGGCGGGGTTTATCGGCTCCCAGGTGGCGGAGGAATTGGTAGCCAGGGGCTGGGAAGTGGCGGTGGTGGATAACCTGAGCACCGGACGGCGAGAATATGTGCCGGCCACAGCCCAATTCTGCCCCTATGACATCAACTCCCAAGAGACCTTTGAGCTTATCTGCCGGTGGCGGCCCCAGGTGATTTCTCACCATGCGGCCCAGATGAATGTGCGCTTCTCGGTGGCCAACCCCTTAGAGGATGCCCGGGAAAATATTCTGGGGTCTTTAAATATCTTCCAGGCTGCGGCCCAATCAGGCGTTAAGAAGATCATCTTTGCCTCCACCGGGGGAGCCATTTATGGAGATGCAGCCCCGGTGCCGTCCCGAGAGGCAGATGCGGCCTTGCCGGATTGCCCTTACGGGGTAGCCAAGCTGGCTGTGGAACATTATCTGCGTTTCTATCAACGGCAATACGGCCTGGTTCCCATATCCTTGCGTTACGCCAATGTTTACGGCCCGCGCCAGAACGGCCTGGGGGAGGCCGGGGTGGTGGCCATCTTTATAGAAAAATTCCTGGCCGGAGAACAGCCGGTAATCAACGGCGACGGCCTGCAGACCCGGGACTTTGTCTATGTGGGGGATGTGGTGACGGCTAACCTCATGGCCCTGGACTACCCTAAGGCCGGAGTATTCAACATCGGCACCGGCCGGGAAACGGATATCCTTACCATTTTTCTTAAACTTAAAGAACTCACCGGCTCTACCCTTGGCCCAGTGCACGGCCCAGCCAAACCGGGGGAACAGCGGCGCAGCGTCCTTGATTGCCAACAGGCCAAAGACCTCCTAAGCTGGCAACCCCAGATGAGCCTGACCGAAGGCCTGACCCGCACCGTGGCGGCTTTTAGGAAGAGAGGGTGAGAGTAATTTGAGGGGAGGGCTGGGGGAATTTTTTGTAAGTGTTCCCCCACCCTCCCCTCAAACTCTCCTCCCAACCCCCTTTATGGGGGCCGGAGAAGGCGGGGCCTGAAGGTCCCGACTTCTCCGGCTCAAAAACCATAAGGGATTGGGGGAGGGGGTAAGGGCCTGCGGCCCTTAGCCCCCTCCCCCAACCATCAATCCTTCAACGTATTGGATGAAGCATGGCGATGATGGTCGAGGTTCGGGATCTGGTCAAGTATTATGGTCCCGTACTGGCGGTCAGCCGGGTCAATTTTGAGGTGGCCCCCGGGGAGGTGGTGGGTTTTCTGGGCCCCAACGGGGCGGGGAAGACCACGACCTTGAAAATCCTAGCGGGCTTTCTGGCCCCGTCGGCGGGCACGGCCAGCATCAACGGCTATGATTGTGTCACCCAGTCTTTAGGGGTGCGCCGCTCCCTGGGTTATTTGCCGGAGAGCGTCTGTCTTTATCCGGACTTGACGGTGAGCCAGTTTTTAAAGTTCGCGGCCCGGGCCAAGGGGGTGGAGGCCAAAAAAGAGAGAAGCGAGGTGGAGCGGGTGGTGGCTGCCTGTGGCCTGGAGGAGGTGAGGCACACCTTAAGCGCGGCTCTTTCCAAGGGTTTTCGGCAGAGGCTGGGGTTGGCCCAGGCCCTGATAGGGGATCCGCCTCTGTTAATCCTGGACGAACCCACCATCGGCCTGGACCCCTCCCAGATTGTGGAGATCCGCTCCATGATCAAGGAATTGGCGGGCTCGCACACGGTGATTTTGAGTTCGCATATCTTGCCGGAAGTCAGCCAATTATGCCAGCGGGTGATCATCATCAACCGGGGGCAGATTGTGGCCAGCGATACCCCGGAGAACCTCTCCCGGCAGTTGGGGCATGGTGCCCGCATCGGGCTTATGGTGCGGGGGCCGGCGGCCGAGGTGGAAGCGGCTTTACAGGCCATCGGCGGCGTCATCCAGGTGTCCTGCCAAGGGGAGGGCAGGTATTTGGTGGAGGGCGGCGATGAAGAGGACCTGGCCCCGAAGTTGGCCCGGCGGGTGGTGGAGCAGGGTTGGGAACTCATGGAGCTGAAGGCCCAGGAGTTCACCTTGGAAGAGGTCTTCCTTAATCTGGTAACGGAAGAAGGGTCATGAAAGGCTTAAGCGGTTGCCTGGCGTTGATGCGCAAGGAATTGACGGTCTATTTCGCCACTCCCATTTTTTATCTCACCGGCTTTTTCTTTCTGGTGCTGGCGGGCTATTTCTTTTATACCAATGTCCTTTATTACAGCATCATCAGCTTCCAGGTGGTCCAGCAGGCAGCTCAGAATCCCCAGGTGGCGGGCCAGTTGAACCCCCAGCAGATGGTGTTCCGGCCCTTATTGGGCGCCCTGGCCATAGTGTTGTTGCTCCTGGTGCCGTTGCTCACCATGCGCCTGTTGGCCGAGGAGAAGCGTTCCGGGACCGCGGAGTTGCTGTTTACCTATCCGTTGAGCGACTGGGCGGTTATTTTAGGGAAATTTCTCGCCGCGTTATTGGTTTACCTGATACTGGTGGGCCTGACCCTCACTTATGGAGTGGTATTTGCCTTTGTGGCCCGGCTGGACTGGGGCTCCTTGATTACCGGGTACCTGGGCCTGATCCTGTTAGGGGGCTCCTGCCTGTCCCTGGGGCTGTTCGTCTCCAGCCTCACCGAGAACCAGATCGTGGCCGGGGTGGCGGCCTTTGCCCTGCTGCTCTTGTTCTGGATCATCGGCTTGGTCCAGGAATTGGGTTCTGGGGGCCCGGGGGGGATTTTCCAGTACCTGTCCATGATGGAACACTACGAAAGCTTTACCCGGGGGGTGATTGATACCCGGGACCTGGTATATTATTTTAGTTTCATCTATTTCTTTCTATTCCTTACCAAGCGGCAGTTGGAATCTCGGCGCTGGAGAGCTTAAAGGTGAGTGGGCCGGGGATGTTCAAGAAACGCACCGTGGTCTATGGCGCCGGTTCGGCCGCGGCGGTGCTGTTGGTGGCGGGCATCCTGGTCCTGGTGGTCCTGCTGGCAAACCGCTATCATTACCGGTGGGACACCACCCTGGGGCAGAGCCAGTCCCTGTCGGCTCTCACCAAGGCCTTGCTGAAGGAGGTGAACAAACCTCTCACCCTGACGGTGTTTTACCGGGAGGGGCACGCCGAACGCCACAATACCAAAGCCTTTCTGGAAAGGTATATTTATAACAACCGCTTGGTGAGCTACCAATTTGTGGACCCGGAGCTGGAGCCTCTCAAGGCCCGGGAGGCGGGGGTGCGCTTCCAGGGGAATGTGTTGCTGGAGTACGAGGGCAGGCGGCAGATGGCCGATAGGCCCGACGAGGAAGCCATCACCAACGCCCTGCGCAAAATTTTAAAACCCGAACGCCGCAAGCTCTATTTCCTCACCGGCCATGGGGAACGGGGATTCGAGGACCCCCAACCGGAGGGTTTTCAGGTGGCCCGCCGGGCCCTGGAGAACGAAGGCTACGAAGTGCTGGGCCTCAACCTGTTGAGCGCCCCCCAGGTCCCTCAAGAGGCCGCGGTGGTCCTAGTGGCGTCGCCCAAAAAGGCGCTTCTGGCTCCTGAGGTGGCGGCCTTGAAGGCCTATCTGGGGCGGGGCGGGCGTCTGTTAGTGATGCTGGAGGCCTTTCAACACGGAGGCCTGAAGGAATTTCTGGCCGGCTACGGGGTGGAGCTGGACGACGGCATCATCCTGGACGCCAACCAGGTGAGCCGGGCCCTGGGGGCCAGCGTGGTCATGCCCCTGGTAATGCAATATGGGCCACACCGCATCACCCAGGATTTTAAAAACCTGGTCACCATTTATCCCCTGGCGCGCCCCCTGATCTTGAAACGGGAGGTCAAGGGGGTGACCTGGCTGCCCCTGGCCATCACCACGGCTACCAGTTGGGAGAGGTTGGGCAAGGAGGGGCTGAAGGAAAGAGAGGCGACTTTCGACCCCAAGCGGGACCGCAAAGGCCCCTTCACCCTGGCGGCTCTGGGCGAGATTAATCTTCAAGCCGGAAAGCCGGAGAAGGGAAAAAATCAGGCCCAGGCCGGGACAAAGGCGGACGAGGCCAAGACCTACATGGCGGTCTTTGGGGATGTGGACTTTGCCGACAACGCCTATTTCAACCTTTTCGGCAACGGGGACATGTTTTTAAATACCGTGAACTTTCTGGCCGGGGAAGAGAAACAGATCACCATTCGCCTGGAAAAGCAGGCCCAACCACTTTCCCTGACCACCGGGCAGATCTGGATCTTGCTTTTCACCAGTCTGGTGATGTTTCCCCTGATGATGTTGGTAGCCGGGGTCTGGGCTTACCGCCGGCGGAGGGCGCGGCGGTGACCCCTCGCCGGTTGCTCCCTTATTTGCTGCTTTTCCTGGCCCTGGCCGGAACTTATGTAGGCCTCAAGTTGCGCCAGGACCGCCAGGAGGCCCGAAAGCAAGAGGCCAATAAGATCTTTCAGGTTAAGGAGGGGGAGATCAGTGAGGTGGCCCTGATAAAGGGTAACCAGGAAATCCGCTTGGTGAAAAAGGACCAGGAATGGCACCTCAGCAAGCCCCTTGAGACCAAAGCCGACCAGCAGGTGGTGGTCTCTTTGTTGACTACCCTGGCCCATTTGCAGAAGACGCGAGACCTGGGGGCCGGGGTGGATCTAAAGCCCTTTGGGATGGAGCCGCCAGGATTGCTGGTGGAATTCGCCGCCCGGGGGAAGCCCCATCGCCTGAGCCTCGGCGCGGCCGCCCTGACAGAGAGGTCCTACTATGCCTTAAAGGACCAGGAGCGTAGCCTTTTCTTGATCAGCGCCGGAGACAAAAACTCCCTGGATCGCCCTATTCTGGCCCTGAGGGACAAGACCTTGATGGCCTTCAGTCCGGATAAGGTGGAGGCTATCAAAATCAAGACCGGCAACACCTCGGTGGAGTTGGCGCGCCCCGCCCCCCAGATCTGGCGCTGGGTGGGACAGGAGGGCCTTAAGGTGCGCGGCGATCGGGTAGAAGGGTTGCTGCGCCTTTTCAGTGCCGCCAGGGTGAAGGACTTCGTAGCCGAAGCGCCTAAAGATTTACGCGCCTATGGTCTGGCCCCTAAACCCCAGACCGAAGTGACGGTGGTTACGGATAAGGGGCCAGAAGTGCTAACCCTGGGGGCCAAGTCAGACAAAGGCATTTACGCCAAGAAAGGTGGGGAAGCGGCGGTGGTGCTGGTGGACCAGGACCTGCCGGAGCAAATCGTCAGGACCCTTTCCACCCTGGAGGACCGCCGGGTGTGGCCCGGGCCGGTTACCGAGGTACACAAGGTGGTTTGGGGGCCGAAAGACAAGACCTGGGTTGCCGTAAAGGAAAAAAATTCCTGGAAGATTTCCGGACCGGCAGGGCAGCAGTTGCCGCAGCCCGCCGGGCGCCTGGAAGCGGCCCTGTGGAGATTAAGCCGATTGGAATATGATCGCCTGGCCCCAAAGGTTGAGGCTGCGGCCACCAGGGAGAACTACCTGCTGGAAATTTACGATGGGGCCGGAGAAAGACGGTTTCGCCTGGAAGAATTGGGGAAAAAGGGGGAGGGACAGGTGGCCGTGCGCACCCAGGCGGGGGATAAAACCGCCACGGCCTTGATGCCCCTGAAGGATCTTACCTCCTGGCAAGAGGAGATGGCGCATCTTACGGCCCCGCCGGAGGAGAAGGAGTGAAGGAGGGTAGGGGAGGGTGGGGGACCACTTGCAAAAAAGTCCCCCGGCCCTCCCCTCAAAACCATCCACAAGGAAAATCATTATGACGATTCTGGTGACCAATGATGACGGCATTTATGCCCCGGGGTTGATGGCTCTCTATCAGGAGTTGCGGCTCTTGGGGGAGGTGGCGGTGGTGGCCCCGGAGAGCGAGCAGAGTGCGGTGGGGCATGCCATCAGCCTGATAACCCCTTTACGGGTGAAGAAGGTGGCCCTGGCAGGAGGAGTGAAGGGGTATGCGGTAAGCGGCACTCCGGCCGATTGCGTCAAGATCGCCTTAGCCGAGTTGCTGCCGGAGCCGCCTACGCTGGTGGTCTCCGGCATCAACCTGGGGCCCAATGTGGGGATCAATGTGCTATATTCAGGAACCGTGTCCGCGGCCACCGAGGCCACTATTCTGGGGGTGAAGGCCATGGCGGTGTCTTTGAATACCTATAAAGAGGCGGATTTTGCCACCGCGGCCTGCCTTACCCGGGAACTGGTGGTGCAGCTTAGAAACTGGACCGGGTGGTCCCGAGGAATTTGCCTCAATGTTAACCTGCCGGCCTTGCCCAAAGAGCAGATCAAGGGAGTAAAGGTTACCCGCCAGGATACTGGGCCGCTGGTGGAGCACTTCGAGTGCCGGGTGGACCCCCGGGAGCATGTCTATTACTGGTTGGCGGAAATCAATGAGCGCCGGGACCCAGAGCCGGACACGGATTATGGGGTCCTGAACGCCGGCTATATCTCCGTTACTCCCATCCATTACGATCTCACCGATTATCCCAGCCTAAAAGACCTGAAGGATAGGATAGGGCGATAAAACTCGCACCGCCTTTTACCGGGAGAGCGGGGGCCGGCAACCCCGGTTGTCTTGATTTCTTCTGACTCATGTTTAAATTAAAGTAAGTAATAAGAAATAATACAGAAATTCCCTGGTTATGAGCGCCATTGGCAAAGTTTCCGGTTCGGGTGCCTCCCGGCCCGCCATCATTATCAATGAACAGGACCGCCACTTTGCCGCGGAAGTGGAGCGCTTAAGCGGCGCCAACCTGAGTTGGTGTTACCAATGCCGCACCTGCGCCAATGGTTGCCCTTTTGTGCGAGCCATGGACTACCCTCCCAACAGCGTCATCCGCCTGATACAGTTAGGCCTGCGGCAAAGGGCCCTGGAGTGCCACACCATCTGGATCTGCGTGGCCTGCCATACCTGCTCCTCCCAGTGTCCCATGGTCATCGACATCGCGGCCATCATGGACGCCCTGCGCCGCCTGGCCCTGGAAGAAGGGGCCATGATCGCCGAGGCCAACATCTTAGATTTCCACCGGGAGGTCCTGCACTCCATTAAAAATTACGGCCGGGCCCACAAGTTGGGAATCATGCTCAGGTACAAGGCCAGGGTGCGCCAGTGGTTCGCGGACCTGGATGTGGGCTTGAGGATGCTGGCCAAACGCAAGCTGGACCTCAAGGCCTCCCGGGTTAATGCCCTGTCCGAAATCACCCGCCTCTTCATCCCCCACTGGAAAAGAAAGTAGCCATGCACGGCGGCGATCTCATTGACATCTCGTACTTTCCGGGTTGTTCTTTGGCTACCTCCGCCAAGGAAAGCAACATCTCCTTGATGGAGTCCAGCAAGATCCTGGGCCTCAATCTCATTGAACTGGAAGACTGGAATTGCTGCGGCTCGTCTTCGGCCAGTTGCCTGGATAAAGAACTGGCCTTTGCCCTGGGGGCCCGGGACCTGTCCCTGGCCCCGGCCGGCCGGCCACTCATGGCCATGTGTCCCCGCTGCCTCCACCACCTGCGCCACGCCCAACTACGCCTGCGGGAAGAGCCGGAAACCCGCCGGGCCCTGGAGCGCCGCTGGGGGAGGCCCATCTCTCCGGACCTGGAAATCATCCACTTTATGGAGGCCCTGGTGCGAATGGGTCCGGAACGTCTGAAGGGCGGCCAGGTGCGGAGCTTGAACGGTCTGAAGTTCTTGCCTTATTACGGCTGTACGCTGTTCCGTCCCCCAGCCCTCAGGCGGCAAAAGTACTTTCAGGCCGAGATGGGCACCGTCCTGACCACCCTTGGCGGCCAGGAATTGACCAAAGCGCTCATCTACCGCTGTTGCGGCTCCTTTCTTTCCGCGGCCCGGGCCGACGTGGTCACCCCGCTGGTGAACGAGATCATGGAAAGCGCGGTGGCCACCGGCGCGGAGTGCCTGGTCACGGCCTGCGCCATGTGCCAGCTCAACCTGGAGATCCGCTGCACCTGGGAGCCCAAGATTCCCATCTTTCATTTTTCGGAGATCCTGGCCCTGGCCCTGGGAGCCCAGGATTATGAGGGCTGGTTCGACCGCCACCTGGTGGACCCCAGACCTTTGCTGCTGGCCCGGGGCCTGATTACCTAGCAGGATTTTAAAGGAGGGGCCGGGGTTGAAGGCCCTTCTACCTCCTTTATGGTCTATACCTGGCTGGAAAAAGAGAGGGGTGGCGGCCACCAGGACCGCCGGCCCCACCCCTGCCGTTTGTTCAGGCAAGTGGTGGAGGGTTCCCGGGGAGGCAGGTTTTTCTTTCCGGTTTGGCGCGGCGGTCTTTAACCTTAAACCACCAGATTTAGAGAAGGAAAGCTACAGGAAGCGGGACTTTGGGGGCTGAACGGGGGCCGGGCTCACCCAGCCCCTTAAGTTTTTTCACCAGTTGGCGTCAAACAAGTCGGTGATATGGGAGAAAAAGCCCCTTTCGGGTTTTTTGTCAGCAGTGGCCAGGATGGCCTGGCACTCCTCGATATATTTCTGCACCTCGGCCTTTTTGGGGAAGTCCGGGTATTCCTGCGCCACCACCTGAAAACGGTCTAAGGCTGCCTGGTAGCGTTTCGTCCGGTAATAGAACTCCGCTACATAAAATTCGTGTTCCCCTAAGTCCTGCCGACAGCGGGCCAAGTATTTATCAGCTTTGGGAATATATTCGCATTGGGGGAATTTTTGCTTCAGCCGGCGAAATTCCGCCAGGGCCTTGAGGGTGAAAGTCTGGTCCCGGTCGATGGTGGAGCGCTGGCGGTAGTAACACAACCCCTGGCGAAAGATACAATAGGGAACGGCTTTATTGGTGGGGTGCAGTTTTTCAAATTCCTTGTAAGCCTGGAGAGCTTCGTCGAACTTCTTTTTATAGAAATAGGCATCGGCTACCTTGATTTGGGCCAACATAGCCTGATCGCTGTAAGGATAACGGTCCCGCACTTTTTCGAAAGTCTCAATGGCATCGTCATATTTTTTCTTTTTCAATTGCTTGATGCCTTCTTGAGCCATCACGTCCGGGGGCTTTTCCGGGTTCTTTTTGCCAAACCAACCTTTTATAGTGCCGCAGTGGCTAATGAGGGCCACTGCCAGCAGGGGAAAGAGGAGTCTGAGGCATTTTTTCGGTAACATGGGCCTTACCTCTGATGAAGACCGGCCAGGTAATTTTCGGCGGCAAAGGCGGCGGTGGCGCCGTCCCCCACCGCGGTGCTGATTTGCCGCAAAAGTTTTTGGCGCACATCACCCGCGGCGAAAATCCCCGGGATAGAAGTGGCCATCTGGTCATCGGTGATAATGAAGCCCCACTCATCCATGGGGACGCTACTCTGAAGCCAATCGGTGTTGGGGGTGACGCCCACCAAGATGAAGACCCCGGCGACGGGCAGGGTGGAGCGCGCCCCGCTTTTGACATTTTTAAGTTCCAAGGCCTCCACCACCTGGGTCCCTTTGATTTCCGACACCACGGTATCCCAATGGATCTGGACCTTTTCCTGGGCCAGGACCTGTTCCTGGAGGATTTTGGCGCCCCTAAGGGCGTCCCGGCGATGGAGCAGGTGAATCTTGGCGGCGAAGCGGGTGAGGAACAGGGTGTCGGTGAGGGCGGTATCGCCGCCGCCCACCACGGCGATTTCCTGGTCCCGGTAAAGGGCGCCGTCACAGGTAGCGCAAAAGCTGACCCCTTTGCCGGTAAGCTCGTCTTCTCCTTTAACTCCCAGGCGCCGGTAACGGGCGCCGCTGGCGATGATCAGGGCCCCGGCGGTAAGCTGCCGGCCCTCCAAGATTAATTTATGAGGGGGGCCTATCTTAAGCCCCTTAACTTCGGCGACCTGGAACTCCAGGCCGAAGCGCTCCGCTTGCCGGCGCAGGCGATCGCTCAGCTCAAATCCGGAAATGCCTTCAGGAAAACCGGGGTAGTTCTCCACCAGGTCGGTGGTCATTACCTGACCGCCGTGGATAAGTTTTTCCAGAAGCAGGGTTTGGAGTCGGGCGCGGCCGGCATAGATGCCGGCGGTCAGTCCTGCCGGGCCGCCGCCGATGATAATTAAATCATAATCCCAAGAAGTCATGCCGGTCCGAGGGATTAGAGGGCTTTTTTCAGGGCACTTTCGATGATGGAACGGGAAACGGCGCCGGTAATCTGTTCGACTACCTGGCCCCCTTTAAAGATAATCAGGGTCGGGATGGCCCGGATGCCGTACTGGGCAGGAGTTTTGGCATTTTCATCCACATTCATTTTAGCTACTTTCACCTTCCCCTGATAATCACGGGCCAGTTCTTCCACCACCGGGGCGATAGCCCGGCAGGGGCCACACCAGGCGGCCCAAAAATCCACCATGGCCGGAAGATCAGATTTCAGGATCTCCTGCTCAAAATCGGCGTCGCTCACCTGAAGAGGTTCAGCCATCTCTTTCTCCTTAGTTAAAATTAAGGGTAGATATTTTTATATTACTATCTTTTTTCCCTGTTGCTTGTCAATTACTTTTGCGGGGTGATGGCAGGAAGAACGTGGCTTTCCAGGGCCAGGTCACGGTGTTGGGCCTCCCCCAAACCCTCTCCCCCAATCCCTTATGGGGTTAAAATTGGCTGGGTAAGGCGAGAGGCCAACGGCCTCGCCTTACCCAGCCTCCATATGCGGGTTGGGTGGGGGGTTTGGGGGGAGGGCAGGGACCTCAGGTCCCTGGCCCTCCTCCCAACCCTCTTCAACTACCAAAAAAAAGCCCGGTCCTTTAAGGACCGGGCTAGAGGCGGTGTCTGATTTAATCAACCTTGGGTCGGGGCACCAGTTTGGCGGTTTCCAGGATTTCTGGTACCCGTTCTTCCCATTCGATGGCCATGAGGTGGATACCGGCGATGCCTTTCATCTCCAGGCATTCATGGATCTGCTCCACCGCGAGCTTGATGCCTTCCGCGGCCTGTTTGTCTTTGGGGACCCCCCGCAGCCGGGCGATACAAGAATCAGGCACGTCCAGGCCGGGGACGAATTTTTTCATGTAGTTGGCCATACCCACAGACTTAAGCGGGGTGATGCCCGCCAGGATGTAAGCCTTTTCCGTGAGGCCCATGTCGTTGGCCATTTCCATGAAATGGCGGAACCTTTCCATGTTGTAGATGCACTGAGTCTGGATGAACTGGGCCCCGGCGGCGATTTTCTTGCCCATGCGCACCACCCGAAAATCCTGGGGGTCGGCGAAGGGGTTGGCCGCGGCGCCGATGAACATCTGGGGGCGGCCCTGCA
Source organism: Desulfobaccales bacterium (assembly GCA_030694005.1). Classification (GTDB taxonomy): domain Bacteria; phylum Desulfobacterota; class Desulfobaccia; order Desulfobaccales; family 0-14-0-80-60-11; genus JAUXZG01. The sequence goes on from JAUXZG010000258.1 coordinate 13,859, forward strand.
CCTCGGTGCCGCTGACCATCTTGCCTTCATCCCGCATGGTCTTCACGGTGTGCAGCAGCATGATGGAGTCCAGGTCATGGACGTTCTTGGACTGGGGATGGTCTCCGAAGGACTGGTGGTCGCCGGTGAGGCACAGCAGGTTTTTTATCCCTAAGGCCGCGGCCCCCAGGACGTTGCTTTGCAGGCCGATGCGGTTCATATCCCGGGTGACCATCTGCATCACCGGCTCCAGGCCCATCTCCAGCAGGATTTTGCTGGCGGCCAGGGAACAGAAGCGCACCACCGCGGTCTGGTTGTCGGTGACATTGACGGCGTCGCCACAGCCCTTTAAAAAAGAAGCCTTATGGCGAAAATGCTCGGCGTCCGCCCCCCGGGGGGGGCCGCATTCGCAAGTTACCGCTTTGTGGCCGCTTTTGAGGATCTTTTCCAGGTTGCTTCCGGCGGTCATTTTTTGAGTTCCTCCCTAATCATGGTGCGTAACCCGCCGTCGCGGCTGGTGGACCAATCTTTATATAATTTGACCTCAACCAGGTTGTGCAGGTGGCCGAGGTTTTTCAGGCGGTCATAGATGAGCTGCCAGATGCAGGGGATGGAGCCTTTGCCCACTTCGCAAATTCCCTCAGAGGAGCCGCCGCAGGGGCCGTTCAAGAGTTGTTTGGCGCAGCGGGTGATGGGACACAGCCCGCCGAAGTGGTGGATGATGCAGTTACCGCAGGCCTGGCAGAATTCTTTCCACACCCCGTGCTCTTGAGAGCCGCCGATGCAGGTGGTGTTGATACCGGGATAAACATTAAGATAGGGGTAACGGGCCACCACATATTGGGGCCCGACGCTGCAGGCAATGGAGACCAGGGCGTCGGCGTCCGTCACCAGGTCGTCCAGGGGTTCAATGTATTCCGGATCGCATTGCCTCTCACAGGTGTATTCTTTGATTTCCAGTTCGTTGCCGCTGGCTTTGCGGGCGATGCGCAACTCCGTGGCCAGGATGGCCACCTCTTTTTCCCCGCCCACATTACAGACGGTGACGCAACCTTTACAGCCGGCTACCACCACCTTTTTGAAATCCTTGATCATCTCCAGGATTTCCGCCAGGGGTTTTGATTCCCCGATGACCATAGGGTTCCTCCTCTCCCATTAATGCAAAAACCGCGCTAACTAACAAATAATGGCCCCTCCGCCCGGTAACGGGTGGTGAGGCGCTGGCCACCTAAGAGCGGAACCGCGCCCACCTGGGAAGGCCTGGGTAGATACTCAGTTCGCTTAGGGGCGAGTCAACCTCTTAAGAAGGCTAGCCTTACCAAAGAGTTTTGTACAACTATTCACATATTTTATGAACCAGGGGGCATTTTGTCAAATATAAAAAGCCGGCAGATTTTTTGTTCAGGGTATTCTTAGAGGAAAAAATATTTATTGACAAACCCTGGCAATGTTGTTTAAAAGGGGAGACTATGTGAAAAAAAGTATGAACCCTGGCGTGATCTGACCCAGAGGGAAGCGCGCTAATGGGTTGCTTTGTGACTATCCCGGTCATTGGTATATGCCGGGAATTAAACAGTAATCACAAAACCTTAAGGAGGCTAGGTTTCTATGGCGAAGTATGATCCCACCAAACAATCGGACTGGCAGATTGCGGAAATTGCCGAAGCGGAAATGATTCCCTTCGACACGATGTGCGACAAACTGGGAATCCCTAAAGATGAGCGCATCCCTATGGGTCAGAAAATCGGGCGCGTGGACTACATGAAGTGCCTGGAGCGCCTGAAGGCCAAGCCCGACGGCAAGTACATCGAGGTCACCGCCATCACCCCCACCCCCCTGGGCGAAGGCAAATCCACCTCCTCCATGGGCCTCATCGAAGGCCTGGGCAAACGCGGCATGAACGTGGGCGGCTGCATCCGCCAGCCTTCTGGCGGCCCCACCATGAACATCAAAGGCTCCGCCGCGGGTGGCGGCATCTCCCTGCTCATCCCCTTAACCGACTTCTCCCTGGGCCTCACCGGCGACATCAACAACATCATGAACGCCCACAACCTGGCCATGGTGGCCGCCACCTCCCGGCTGCAGCACGAGTTCAACTATGACGACGCCCAGTTGGCCAAACGGAATTTGAAGCGCCTGAACATCGATCCGAAAAACTTCGAAATGGGCTGGATCATGGACTTCTGCGCCCAGGCGCTGCGCCACATCATCATCGGCATGGGCGGCAAGATGGACGGCTTCATGATGAAGTCCTCCTTCGGCATCGCGGTGTCCTCGGAAGTGATGGCCATCTTATCGGTGTTCACCTCTCTGGAAGACTTGCGGAAGCGGTTGAACGAAATGGTGGTGTGCTACGATAAGAAGGGCAACCCCATCACCACCGGCGACCTGGAAGTGGGCAACGCCATGACCGCCTGGATGGTGCCCTCCATCAACCCCACCCTGATGCAGACCGTGGAGAAGCAGCCCTGCTTCGTGCACGCCGGGCCCTTCGCCAACATCGCCGTGGGCCAGTCCTCCATCGTCGCCGACCAGATCGGTTTGAAGCTGTTTGATTACCATATCACCGAGTCCGGCTTCGGCGCGGACATCGGCTTTGAGAAGTTCTGGAATGTCAAGTGCCGCTTCAGCGGCCTCATTCCCCACGTATCGGTGATCACCTCCACCGTGCGTGGCCTGAAGCACCACGGGGTCAACGCCGGCTCCCTGCCCTGCCCGCCGGGCAAACCGATTCCCAAAGAATATTTCTCGCCCTCGCCAAAGACCTTTGCATGGCTGGAAGACGGGGTGGAAAACCTCTGCCAGCATATCCGCACCGTCAAGAAAGCCGGCATCACCCCGGTGGTGTGCATCAACTCCTTCCATTTCGACAGCGACGAGGAGCACGCCCTCATCCGCCGTCGGGCCGAAGCCGAAGGCGCCATGGTGGCCGTGTCCCGGCACTGGCAGTTCGGCGGCGAAGGCGCCCTGGAATTCGCCGATGTCGTTATGGATGCCTGCAAAGAAAAACCCAAGTTCAAGTTCCTCTATCCCAACGAGCTGCCCCTTCGCAAGCGCGTTGAACTCATCGCCAAGGAAGTGTACGGCGCGGCGGGCGTAGCCTTTGCCCCCGAGGCCAACGCCAAGGCGGAGCGCTTCGAGAAGGATCCCAAGTACAACGAATACGCCACCATGATGGTGAAGACGCACCTGTCCCTGACCCATGATCCCACGATCAAAGGCACCCCCAAGGGTTGGACCCTGCCGGTGCGGGACTTCCTGATTTACGGCGGCGCCAAGTTCATCTGCCCGGTGTGCGGCGCTATCAGCCTCATGCCCGGCACCAGCTCCGACCCGGCCTACCGGCGGGTGGACGTGGATGTCAAGACCGGCAACGTCAAGGGAATATTCTAAACAGCATCACAATATTTTCCTCCAGGCCCTTCGGGGCCTGGAGGCCTTATAAGCCTCCGGCTTTCGGGAATATGGCCTAAAGCGGCCCCTGGAAGCCGGTTTTTTTATGATTGCCCCAAGTCCCACTCATAGCAATATAAGACCTCTGAAAAAATAGTTATACACAGCGTCATTAATTGAACATGCACAAGGAGGTTCCATTTTTGTCATTCTGAGCCGCCGCAGGCGGTGAAGAATCTCGAATTTACCGGCAATCATGAGACCCTTCGCCTGCGGCTCAGGGTGACAAAAAGGGCAGTATTAACGTGGGAAAACCATAATCATGTCCAATTATTTATGACGCTATGTATAATTGGGGTAATTTCTCTAGTGGGCGGCCAGAGACGGCCGCCCCACCTCTTTAATTTCTCTGGTGGGGCGGGCCTCCGTGCCCGCCATAACTAGTTTTTCCTGTCATTTTTCAGAGGTCTTTATTTGGTTTCAGGTAGCCCAGGCCCCTGGGCCGGGCTTTTTCACCAGACCTTGGCTAAACTGAGGCAGAAAATGTGGAAGGGCGTTGCTAGCCAATCAGGCAAAATCGCTTCGGCCGGCCGGAAAACGACCGGCCCGGGGCGTCTGTTCTATCTGGAGTTGCGGTTTGTTTGCCCTTGCCAATCTTTTCCCTAGCCCCTCATCCCTTAAGGAATTCTTGATTTTTGTTTTTGTGATATTTATCACTTGCATCTTTTCCCCCACCCGTGGTAAAAATCCAACGATGTAGCAGAGACCAAGGCAGGCTTTGAAATGAGCCGGCTGGGACAGTCACGGCGGAAGAAAATTTTCACCCATTGAGGAGAGTTGCGCCTATGTTTGAAATAGTGGAGCGTCAGGAAATGGCCCAGGGGACGGTGGTGAGCAATTGGGTCAAGGCTCCCAAGATCGCCAAAAAGGCCAAACCGGGGCAGTTCGTCATCTTAAGGGCCAACGAAAAGGGGGAGCGCATCCCCCTGACCATGGCGGACACCGATCCGGCCAAGGGCCTGATCAACATTATCTACCAGGTGGTGGGCAAAAGCACCGCCCTGTTTAAGACCCTCAAAGTGGGAGACGGCTATCTGGACGTCATCGGCCCTCTGGGGCAGCCCACTCATCTGGACAAAGTCGGCAAGGTGGTCTGCGTCGGCGGCGGCACCGGCGTGGCCGTGGTGCACCCCATCACCCGGGGTTTGAAACAGGTGGGCAACCAGGTTTTCGCGGTCATCGGGGCCCGGAACAAAGATTTGCTCATCCTGGAAGACCAGATGCGGGCCGCCTCCCATGAGCTGATGGTCTGCACCGACGACGGCTCATACGGCCACCACGGTTTTGTCACCGACATGCTGAAGAAAGTGCTCACCGAGCACCAGGACATCGCCCTGGCGGTGTGCATCGGCCCGGTGCCCATGATGAAGTTCTGCTGCAAAATGACCAAAGAATTCGGGGTCAAGACCCTGGTGAGCCTTAATCCCATCATGGTGGACGGCACCGGCATGTGCGGCTGTTGCCGGGTGACGGTGGGCGGCAAGAGGAAGTTCGCCTGCGTGGACGGCCCGGAGTTTGACGGCCACGAGACCGACTTTGAGGAGCTTACGGCCCGGCTTAAGGGTTATCTGGACCTGGAGAAAGTCTCCTATGACGAGTTCAAGGCAGCCCACGGCTCCGGGAAATGCTCCTGTTGCAGCTGAGAACTGAGCCTTTTAAGGCCGTAAGCCAGGGAGGAGAAGAATAATGACCGAAGAAGTAAAACCCCCCAAAAGAGAGAAAATCCCCCGGCAAAAAATGCCGGAGCAGGAGCCCAAGGTAAGGGCCCGCAACTTTCAAGAAGTGCCCTTCGGCTTATCCCCGGAACTGGCCCAAAAGGAAGCGGAGCGCTGCATCCAGTGCAAAGACCCCCGCTGCAAGCAGGGCTGCCCGGTGGAGATCGACGTCCCCAGGTTCATCAAAGAAATCAAGGAAGGCGACTTTGAAGCGGCTATCAGAACCCTGTGGGAAATGAACGCCCTGCCCGCCATTTGCGGGAGGGTCTGCCCCCAGGAAATCCAGTGCGAAGGTCTCTGCGTCATCGGCAAAAAGGAAGAGCCGGTGGCCATCGGCAACCTGGAGCGCTTCGCCGCAGATTACCAGCGCCTCCACGGCCGGGACATCCTGCCCCCCAAGGCGGACCCCACGGGCAAGAAGGTGGCGGTGGTGGGGGCCGGCCCGGCCGGCCTGACCGTGGCCGGGGACTTGATCCTCAAGGGCCACGAGGTCACCGTTTTCGAGGCTCTCCACGCCCCGGGCGGGGTGCTGCTTTACGGCATCCCGGAGTTCCGCCTGCCCAAGGAGATCGTGGCCCACGAATGCCATTATCTGGAGAGGCTGGGAGTCAAGATTCTGGTAAACCAGGTCGTCGGCCGCACGGACACCGTGGACGAGCTTTTCGAACAGGGCTTTGACGCGGTCTTCCTGGCCGTGGGCGCCGGGCTGCCCGTGTTCCTCAACGTCCCCGGGGAAAATCTGATCGGCATTTACTCCGCCAACGAATATCTCACCCGGGCCAACCTGATGAAGGCCTACGCCTTCCCGGAATACGACACCCCGCTGGTGAAAGGCAAGAACGTGGCCACCTTCGGGGCCGGCAACGTGTCCATGGACTCGGCCCGCACCGCCCTGCGCATGGGCGCGGACCATTCCTACATCATCTACCGCCGCTCCGAGGCGGAGATGCCGGCCCGGGCCGCCGAGATCCACCATGCCCATGAAGAAGGCGTGGAATTCATGCTGCTCAGCGCGCCCACCCGCTTCCTCGGCGATGAGGAAGGAAGGGTCAAGGCGGTGGAATGCCTGCGCATGGAACTGGGCGAACCCGACGCCTCCGGGCGGCGGCGGCCCGTGCCCCTCGAAGGCTCAGAGTTCATCGTGGACATCGACCTGGCGGTGATCTCCATCGGCGCCGGGGCCAACCCCCTGCTCACCAAGACCACCCCGGGCCTGGCCCTGAACAAATGGGGCTATATCATCGCGGACCCCAAAACCGGCAAGACCATGAAACCCAAGGTCTGGGCCGGCGGCGACATCGTCACCGGCTCGGCCACCGTGATCCTGGCCATGGGCGCCGGACGCCTATCGGCCAACTCCATCCACGACTTCCTGACCATGGGGTGGTAGTAAAGACTTTGGGGGAGGGGCTAAGGGCCAGTGGGCCCTTACCCCTCCCCCACACCCCCTCCCCAATCCCTTAAGCAAAAGGAGGGCCGAGATGGCCCTCCTTTTTATTTGGTGGGGGAGACATGGTGGGGCAGGCCTCCGTGCCTGCCGTCTTATGAAATGCAAGGAATTCTCTCTCGTTCCCAAGCTCCTGCTTGGGAACGCAATTATTGGCCCAAGCTCTGCTTGGGCACCATATTGTCATAAATTGGGAATATTGTTCTCATAGGCCATGCAAAGCAATGCTTTGTTCCAAAATGGGTTCCCAAGCTGGAGCTAGGGAACCAGACATGATTAGTCTTTGCTCGACCCCTCCGGCCCCGAGTCCTCCGGACGCCGCTCTAACAAATAAATGGGCAACTGGGTTTTCTCATCTATGATGGCTTGGGCAAGTTGCTCCCAAGTGAGGCCGGTGGCGTTTTGCAGGTTTAATCCCTCTAAATGGGCTTTGTAGAGGATTGCCCCCTCCAATTTGGTTGAAGCGAGAATCGCCCCCTCTAAATGGGCTTCACTAAGGCTAGCCTCTTCCAAATTTGATGCAATGATGAGCGCCTTCTTCAAGTGAGTTCCATTAAGAAATGCCTTCTCCATGTCGGCTTTAGCCAAAGTTGCCTCCTCCAGATGTGCCTCATCAAGTATTGCTTCCTTCAAATTGATATCAGTAAGTTTTGCTCCCCGCAAATCGGTGTTGCGTAAATCCAGATTTGCCGTCTCCCCTTTACCATAGCTGTACTTTCGACGGCCCAGGATGGTAAGAACGGCCTGGATGTCTGTGGCCGGTTTGGTTTTAGGCTCTTGCCAGGGGAAAGCAGGTCTTTCCGCGACTGTTTGTTTCTCCCCAGAGTCCTCTTCACCTCCATCCTGCGATTGCTCCCGGCAAGGTGCATTCTCCCTTACGTAAGCGGTGAGGGTCTCCATGATAGGCCTGTAGTCCTTGTCCGAATCGTTGGCGATGCGCTCCAGGGCGTAGATGCCCCCAAGTCTGACTTCCATCTTGTCGCTGCCCAACTGCTCGATGGCCCGGGTGAAGCGCTCGGTAATTTGGCCTTCTTGGGCCACCAACACCTGGCGCTCCAGGGCCCTGATGCGGCGGTGGGCCAGGGTGATGCCGATGATGGCCAGGATGCCGCCCAGGATGTAGGCCAGGGTCTTGCGGGCTTCGTTCTCGATATCGAAGCAGACCTTGGGAGGCAGCCCCGTTTGGTCCGGAGGGCACAGCGGCACTTGCATTTTGGGCACGTAGATCAACGCCCAAATGCCGCCGGCTACGGCCAAGGCGGCCAGCACCCATAAGAGGAAAGGCCAGACCTCCCGCCATCCTTGTTTCAAGGCTTCTAGTCTTTCGCCCACCGCACCCTCTTTTTACTCAGTATTACTGACTCTCAGCGTGATTCTTTAGAAAGTTCAACTAATTTAAACGTGTTGAGGCGGGCCAACGGTCCGCCTCAACACGTTCCCTTATGGGGGTTGGGAGGGGGGTTTGGGGGGAGGGCAGGGGCCCACCGGCCCCTGGCCCCCTCCCCCCATAACCTCATTCTCAAGTCGCTTAATGCTCTTCGCCGGCGGCGGCTTCCAGCTCCCGGCGCATGGCCATGTCAAACAGCACCCGCTCCCGGGCCTTGTCGATGCCTAAGGCCTGGCGCTTTTTGTCGATGTGAGCGATCATCTTGGCGGCCATCTTTTCCGGATCCGCCTCGAAGTCCCACTTGCCGCCGTACTCTTCTTCGATCCCCTTGAAGAGGTAGTCCGTGAGGAGTTCGGAGCCGGTGGTGGGCCAGGTCACGCCAAAGAGGGTATAAACTCCCGAGGCGACGAAATACTGGCCGATGGCGATGGCCTTCTCACTCATCCACTCCGGCGCCGCGCCCGCGGCGGGCAGGTCGCTGATGTCGGTGCCCAGGCCGCCGGCCTTGACGCAGGCGGTGGCGGCCATGAGAATCCTGGAGTTGTCCACGCAGGCCCCCATGTGCAAGACCGGCGGGATGCCCACGGTCTCGCAGACCTCGGCCAGCCCGGGGCCGCAGTACTTGGAGGCGGCCTCCGGGGTGAGCAGGCCGTATTTTCCCGCGGCCATGGCGGCGCAGCCGGTGGACAGGACGATGACATCGTTCTTCAAGAGCTCCTTGATCAGGGTCATGTGGGAGCTGTCCTGGGTGGTGCGGCAGTTGTTGCAGCCCACCACGCCGGCCACGCCCCGTATCCGGCCGCCGATGATATTGTCGTTCAAGGTGTAGTAGGAGCCCCGGATGGAGCCGCCCAAAAGATACTGGATGGTCTCATAGCTGAAACCTACTATCGTGGGGGAGCTGACCGACGGGATCAACACCGGGGCCCGGCGGTTGGGATAGTTGTCAATGGCCTCCCGGATGATCCGGCGGGCTACATCCAGGGCGTGATGCGCGTCAAAAGGGATGTGCAGCGGTGCCCCTTCCATCATGGCCCGGTCGTCGGTGGTGATGATCTTGGTGTGGTAGCACTTGGCCACATTGGCCAGGGCCTGCATCTCGCACTGGACGTCCACCACCAGGGCGTCCACCGCGCCGGTGATCACCGCCAGCTCCTGGTGCAGGTAGTTGCCGGCCACCGGCACGCCGTGGCGCATGAGCACCTCGTTGGCGGAGCAGCACATGCCGGCCAACTGGATGCCCTTGGCCCCCTTGTTCTGGGCATACTGGATGAGCTCCGGTTCCTGGGCCGCCACATAAAGCATCTCCGGCAGCAGCGGCTCATGCCCGTGCATGACGACGTTGACGTGGTCTTCTTTTAAAACCCCCAGGTTGATTTCCCCGGCTATGGGCACCGGGCAACCGAAAATGATGTCCTGCAGGTCGGTGGAGATCATGGAGCCGCCCCAGCCGTCCGCCAGGGCGCAGCGGGTGGACTGTTTGATAAGGTTGTGGTAGTCCTGGTCCACCCCCATGTGGGTGCGGTGCATCAATTCCACCACCTCGATGTCCAGGCCCCGGGGCACCACGCCGTGCTTGCGCCAGATTTCCTGACGCTTTTTGGGGGCCCGGCGGACATAGTTGATTTCGCCGTCCTGCTGGCCGAACTCCGCCAGAATTTTGTCGGCCAGGTCCTGGGCGATGGCCTCTTTGGGGCGGGGCTGGGCGTCATCGCCTTCGCCTGCGGCGATGGCCACGTCCCAATCCCGGGCCACCCTTCTGAGTTTGGCCACATCCTTGATTTCGTAACCCGGGGCCTCGCCGTGGGCAATTTCTTTGAAGAGCTTGGCCACGCCCCGGGAATGGTCATTGTGGGAGGCGGTGCCGGAGGCCACCATGCGGGCGAAGTTGCGGGCCACGATGGTTTCGGCGGTGGCTCCGCACAGCCCCATGCGCTGTTTTTTGTCAGCCGCGGTTTCCCCTTCCTTCTTTTTGGGAGGGGGCACCCGGCAAGGACCCTGGGCACAGATGCGGCAACAGGCGCCTTCTATGCCGATGGGACAGGGTTTCATGGCCTTGGCGCGATCAAAAATGGTCTCAACGCCTTCCGCTGCAGCCTTTTTGATCATCTCCTGCGCCGCCACGTCCATAGACAATTTTTCCAGCTCCAACTCCGCCATAATTTACTCCTTATGCCAACAGGTTATACCAAGTTGCGCTCAAAGAGGTAAGTTTCGGCAAAATATGCGTAGGGGCGCAATTCATTGCGCCCAGAAGGGCGTGATAAATCACGCCCCTACATTAAAATTACCTGATTGATGGCAACTTGGTATTAGGTTAAGTAAACTTTTTACTAGTATCGTGTCCCGCAATTACCTTTCATTAAATTTTGCCCCCTAAACTCCCCCTCCCCTGGTGGGAGGGGGTTGGGGGGAGGGGGAAAAAATAATGAAATCAAAAGATATCTTCACCCCCACCCTAACCCTCCCCCATCAAGGGGGAGGGGGAAAGTTTCTTGGTAAATGGCAAGATAATCGTGGGACATGACACTAGGCCTATATGTATAAATTAGTATCTATACATAATGATGTCAAGATATATTATGGGGAAGAATAAAGGGGGCGAACCACGCGAAAGCCGATGAAGCCATCGGCGTAATGGGGCGGGACGGATTGGCGGGCTGCCGCGCGCAAATCCCGGGCTCGAGATAGCCAGGAACCCCCTTTGAGCAGGCGTAAAACCCCAGGTTTAAAAGGCCCCCCGGTGCCCAGGGGGGTATAGCGGTCCAGACACCATTCGGCCACATTGCCGGCCATATCGTCAAGGCCGAAGCCGTTGGCCGGAAAGCTCTCCACCGGCGCCGTGAGGCGAAAGCCGGTGGCGCCGGGATTGCTGGTCTGGTAATTGGCGCGATAAACGCCTCCGGCATCAGGGGCCTCGGCGCCCCAGGGGAAAGGCTGGCCGGTAAGCCCGCCCCGGGCCGCGGCCTCCCACTCGGCTTCGGTAGGCAGCCGGTGGGGGACCCCGGTCACCTGGGTGAGCCATTGGGTGAAGGCCACGGCGTCATGCCAGCTTACCCCTAACACCGGCTGGGAGGGATTGTTTAAGTTCTTGTCCTCCCAGTACAGCGGCGCCGGGTGCTCGGTGGCCTTGAGAAAGCGGCCGTACTGGGCGTTGGTGGTCTCGGTGACGGCGATATAAAAGGACGCCAGGGTTACCCGGTGGGGCAGGGCTTCATCGGCATAGCGGCCGGGCTCAGCCGCCGGACTCCCCAGAAGATAGGTGCCGCCGGGGATCAGGCGGAAGCGGAGGCCCTGGGACTCCACCACCTCCTGGGCCTGGGCGGGGTTACAGATGGGCAGCAACAGCCAGCAAAATAAAAAGAACCAGGTTTTGGGGTTTCGGTTGGCGCTTTTCAGTTCCCGAGACCTGGGCAGCTTTTCGAGATATTTCATATCCAGTTATTCTATGCCAGGGTCATCGACCGGGCGGCCAAATTGGTTTTCCTTTTGCTCCTCTTGACTTTTTCCGTATATAATCTGTTGACGTATAATTTAGGAGTTCAAGGTTATGGCCCACAGCAAATGTTAGGGGTTTATCAGCGTTATGGCATCCCTTTAAAACCACAGTATGTCATTTTCTGTTACAATGGCAGTCTTTTTACCATGGCAGCGGTCCTGGAGAAGGGGCATTTCAACGAAATAAGCATTGGCAACTTCTTTGAAATTAAAATTGATTTCCTTCAATTTATAGAGAAAACAATTTATAATATTTGCTGCGTCAATGTCAAAGATGGCAATGTTGAAACCTTCGCCAAGAGCGCTATGATATGCAATACCATCGAATCCTTCTGACCTAAAAAGCTCAGCCAAAATTTGGGTAGGAACATAATCAGCGGTACTATCGCTCATACTTACAGGCCTCGAAAAAGCACGATCAATATCGCACCAAACGGCTTTCTCCCGTTGTTCTGCATCTGGCTCCTCGAAATAAAATAGATGCTGATCTTCAGTGCCAGTACATTGAATAATTTTTAAATCACGCATGATTTTAAACTGACCAACGGAGACCAATGCTCCAATCCAGGGGCGCACCTCAGCAAGGGCAGTATCTCGCTGTGTTGCCAAGTATAAATAAGGAATCCCTTTTGGGTTGGCTCTTCCTTCTTTGGCTTCTCCTTTCAAAGGTTTCATCCTTTCAGAACGGTAGGGGGCAGGAATGTCATCAATGTAAATATCGTCCTGGTAATAAGGCTGAGTGTCATTACCAAGTTGAGCCCTCCATAAGTTTTTTCCAGCCGAAATTGTTATATCGCGCCCTTTACTCGTTGAAAGCACAGTTTGAAGAAATTCCTCCACTTCTTTCGGCCACACATACCGGTTCTTTTGGATTGTTGTCCGCCAAAAATCCCAGAAACTAAGCCACGATTTGAATTCGCTCATAGAATTATTTTCCTCCTTCAATGGAGTGCGCGATGGGCACCGAACTTATTAACTGAAGACTATGCTGCTGCATTTGCTACGTCCGCTCCCAATTGCTACTTGGGGCCTATTTTAGGGTAAGCATGGTGGCACAAAAATCTATTCCCCCAGATTTCATGTTATCTTGCCATTATCAAAACTATGCAATTAGTCCTTAATATGTATTTATAACCGAAAACTAAAAACTGGAAACCGAAAACCGACTTCTCACAGCTCCACCACTTTCCGGATGGCGGTGAAATACAGGGCCACCCGGATGGCCTCCGGGGCCAGGCCCTTGGCCCGGGCCGCCATTTCCCGGTAAGCCTCAAGTTGGGGGCGGTATTTCTCGGTCTCCTGGGCGATAAAGTCTTCCCAGCTTTCGCCCTCTGGGGGGCGGGAGGTTTTGTAGTCCAGGAGCCACCAATGCTCACCGTCGAAGGCCAGGCGGTCGAGCTTGCCCCGGCGGACGACCCCTCGTGCGGGCTGGTCTTCGATAAGCCACTCGCTCAAGGCCACCGGCAGGTTGGGAGCCAGCAGGCGGGCCAGCAAGGGGTCCTGGAGGCAGGCCTCCACTTCCGCTAAAATTTCCGGGGCGAGCCTGTGGGCCGCGGCGGGGGCCAGCCCCCCTTGCCGCAGGGCCGCGGCCACCGACGCCGGGGCGGGCAGCTCCTGCTCCTGGGACAGGGTGTCAAGCAGGGCATGGATCACCTCGCCCCGCAGCCGGGGCGTTTCGGCGGCCTCAGCGGTGCCGGTGAAGTAACCGGCCTCCGGGGCCTCTGTCGCCAGTTGCGACGGGAACTGAAGCCGGTAAGGCTCGGCCTCCGGTTGAAACTCCCAGGGCTCTGGGAGTTCACGGGGTTGGCTCTCTTCAGCCCTGGTGGCCGGGACCTCGGCGTCCGTAAAGAGCCCCGCCCCAAGTTCCGGCTCGGGCCAGGTCTGGGAACTGCCGGGGGCTAACGGGGCCGGCGCGTAATGTTGCCACAGCCAGCCCAAGGGGCTCTCCGCCGGCGGCGCTTCTTCCCACTGCTTATTCTGCTTGATCACGCCGGAGAGCACCAGACGCTGCCGGGCCCGGGTGACGGCCACATAAAATACCCGCCGGGCTTCGGCCAGAATCCGCTGATCCTTCAGATTCCGCAACAATAAATAAAGCGAACTCTGCTTTTCCTCTAAATAGGGCCGGGCCAGGGCCAGGGCGTGCTGTTTGCCGGGAACCTCCTCCAACAAAAAAGGCGGGGTCCGGTCTTCATTCTTAAGAGGCTGCCAATCCAGATAGGGGACAAAGACCACGTCGAACTCCAGGCCCTTGGCGCCGTGCACCGTCAAGACCTCCACCGGCGACTCCAAGGCCCGGGGGTCCGGCGGCTGAAAGGCGTCTTTAAGCATAAAATCGGCCTTTAGGAAGGTGGCTTCGGGCAGGGCGGCTTCCGCCTCCGCCAGGAGGTCAAGATAAGCTCGGGCATTGGCCACCCCAAGGGGGCCTTCGGCGGCCGCGAGGCCTGACCAGGAGCCGGTGTCAGCGAGCCAGCGGCCCAGGATGTCCGTTAAGGGCCGACGGCCCACCTGCTCTCGGGCCGCAAGCAGAGCCGCTATTATAGGGGCCAGGTCGGCAGGACAACGGTGCTCTTCGGCAAAATGGCGCAATTTCTCGGGCCACCCCTCGCCCGGGGTCTGGGCCACCCGGGCCAGGGTGCCCAGCGACTGGGTCGCCCAGGGCCCCCTTAAGACTGCGGCCCAGGCCACTTCATCGGCGGGGCGGACCAAGGCCCGGACCAGGTTGTGAAGGTGGGCCGCCACCCGGCTGTCCGTCAGCTTCAACCCCTCTCTCACCTTAACCGGCAGGCCGGCGTCATTCAAAGCCTTGAGATAAACCGGCAGATGGGTGCGGGCGAACAGCAGGATACCGATGGTCTCTTTCTCCTGCCGGTGGGCCAGCGCCTGGGCCACCTGCCCAGCCAGCCAGCGGGCCTCGGCTTGTCGGGCCGCCTGGTCACCATCTCCGGTAAACAGCGCCAGATAAGGGATTTCCCCGGCCGGCGCCCCGGGGCGGGGGTCCGCGACGTGGAACCCCACCCCTTCCGGCGTGGCGGCGGCCATGACCGTTTCCCCAAAGACTTTATTGGCCCAGGCGATCAAGGTTAAGCTGGCCCGAAAATTGGTGGTCAGCAGGAGGCCTTTAAGGGGAAAGGACCGGGCCGGAGAGCAGGGCAGGCCCTGGCGCGCTTCCTGAAACAGGCGCACTTTGGCCTGGCGCCACCCATAAATGGACTGTTTAGGATCTCCCACGACCATCAGGGTGCGCTCCCCCCATGCCTCCCAGCCCTCCAGCAACCGGCAGAGCAGGGTCATCTGGTTGGCGCTGGTGTCCTGGAATTCATCCACCAGAAGATGCTTCAGGCGCCAGTCCAGGCGCAGCAACAGGTCGCTGGGGTCTTCCTCCTTAAGAAGCCGCAGGGCCGCCAGCTCCAGGGCAATAAAGTCCAAGGCCCCCCGGTGGGCGCAAAGCTCCTCATAAACGGCCAGGGTTTCCCCCAGCAGAATCACCAGGTCCTGCAAAGCCGCCACTTCCTCGGGCCGGGCGGCGGTGAGGTTCAGTTGACGGCAGAACTTAAGCCCGCGCCCCACGGTTTGAGGGAGATTTTGAATCAATGCAGGCCATCTGGTTTGCTTAAAATCCGGAGGAAAACCGTAACTGGGGGTGAGACTTTTCCGCAGCTCCCCCTGCTTGGTGAGCAGGGCCTGGGCAATATTCTGCCAGCGGGACAGGTCTGCCGGGGTGTCCCCGGGAAGTTGGGGGGGGAGAGTCGCCGCCAGGGGCGCGCCTTGCTCCTGGAGTTCCTGCCAGAATTGCGGCCAGTTTCTCCCCAATTGAGTGGCGGCAAACTCCAGGGCCAGACCTTCAAGGGCGGATTTGAGCAGCATCTGAAAGTGTTCTACCAAAAGAGCCTCATAGGCCTTGGGCTTTTGGGAAACCTGCGCCAGGGCCAGGAATTCCTCCAGGCTGTCCCGCCGTGACAGGAGAGAGCGCAATTCCCCGGCCAGGCGGGGCCAGTCATTGTTGAGCCGCACCAGGCGCCTTACCAAGGCCAGGCGCACCGGGTCCTGAGACGGCCGGGCCGCCAGCCGCCGCCGCAGCTCTTCCAAGGCTTCCTGCTTAAGCCATAGGGAGTCGCGCTCCTCTAAAAGCTGAAAATCCAAAGGCACCCCGGCCTCATGGGGCGCGGCTTTGAGGAGTTGGGCGCAGAAGGAGTGGAAGGTCATGACGGGCAGCCGCTCCGGGGCCAAAATCTCCTGAAGGGCTAATCCCTTGCGGTCAAAGTGCAGGATGACTTGATCGGCCAGGTCCTGCAAGCGGCGCTCCCAAGGCTGGGCCTCCGGCCCCGGGCCCGTCTTGCGCCAGAAAAGCTGCATCACCCGGGAGCGCAGCTCCCCGGCGGCCTTGCGGGTAAAGGTTAGGGCCAGGAGTTCCTCCGGGGCCTCCACCCGGGCCAACAGGGTCAGGAAGCGGGCCAACAGCACCGAGGTTTTGCCGGAGCCCGCCGGGGCCTCCAGATGGAAGCTCTCGCCGGCGCTCAAGGCCCGGTCCCGAATCTCCTGGTCCGCCGGTAGGTTCGTCACTCTTTTTCCACCGCTCCCCTTTGGGTAATAACTCATTAGTGGCTGCCAATGCACATATGATAGATGGTGGGCCGTGCCCACCCTACATGTCTTCTTCCTCTTCCCCTTCCTCCAGGGCGGGCTCTCTGACGAAGCTGCACACCAGGGGGTAGGGGCAAAACTTACAGGCGCCTTGTTGCCGACCTTCTGGGGGCGGGGTGGGGTTGGGGGTAAAATCTCCGGCCGCGAGAAGCCGGCCCAAAGCCTTAAGCCGCCCTTCCCAGGCCTCTACCACCGCCTGCCATTGGTCTGCTTGGGAGCCGAAATCCTCGTATCTCAGGTGCTTCTGCCGGGAGGACTTGAGGCCGATGAAGCCGGCCTTGATTTGGCCTGGGTCTTCAGGCACCTTAACCCGCCCCTGTTTGACCGCCAACAGATAGCCGGGCAGCTGATTTTCCTCCCCCTGGGCGAACACCTGCTTGGCGGCGGGAATTTTGCCGGTCTTGTAATCCCAGATGACCAGTTCCTTGGTTTTTAGGTGGTAGTCAAGGCGGTCGAGGCGCCCTTTAAGAGAAAAAGGCCAGCCCGGCCCCTTTAAGTCCTGAAACCGCGCCTCAATCCCCTGCCAGCGCCAGCCCTGCTCAAAGCGCTCCCTCTCCTTGTCCAGCCATTCCCACAGCAGGCCCGGGGCGGCCTCATCTTCTGCCAGCCAGCGTTCCCCCTCCGCCTGCCAGTGGGGGTCGGCGAGCAGCGGGGCCAGGAGCTGACGGGTGGCCGCTTTTAGCAATTCCCGCGCTTTACCATGATCCCAACCCTCATCGCGGTCGAGAATTTTTTTAAATTCGACGGCGAATCGGGCCAGGACCTTGTGAATCAGTTCCCCCCGCTGGCTGGGGTCCAGCCCGGCTTCGATCTCCGGCAGTTCTTTAATTTCCAGCAGAATTTCCAACAGGAAACGGCAAGGGCAGGACAGGGCGGTTTGCGCCTGGGTGATATAAAGTTCCGGCGGCAAAGACAATGAAATGGGGGCGGCCGCCTCAGCCACGGGGCCGCCGCCGGCCGCCACGGTTAGGGCTGCCTGCACCGCCGGGGCCATAAGCCAGGCCCGATGCGGCCGGCTCAAGGGGGCCATCTCGTCGGTGAGCCACTCCCCTTCATATATGGAAGTGGCCACGGTCTCTTCCTGATCCTTAAGGCGGGGCCGGGTCAGGACAATCTCCCGAGCCGTACCCAAAAAGGTCTCATAAAGCTGACGGGCAAAGTGGTGCTGGCTCTGGTATGTCCCCCCCAGGACCCGACCCTTTTCCTGGGCCGTAAGCAGCGGCAAATGCCGGGGCGGCGGGGGAAAGACGCCGGAGTTCATCCCCAGGCACCAGACCCGGGAGAAGTCCAGGCCCCGCATCTCCAGCAAGCCCAGGACCTGGAGGCCGGCTTCCTGCACCCCAGGGCCGGCCACGAGCCTTTGGGAAGCCCCGTGGGTCAGCCACTCCAAAAATTCCCTAAGGCTGAGAGCTTCAGAGGCCAGGGCCGCCTCCAGTTCCTGGGTCAGGGAGGTTACGCGGTCCCAGGCCGCCTGTTCTACTTCCTCCAGGTCTGCCGAAAACCCCAGCTTCTCCCAGACCGCGTTCAGCCTGGCGGCCCACTGGCGTCCGGTGGCCGGGGTTCCCCGCAAGGTCCCCCAAACCTGGTCCAGCAGTTTCAACATCTCGGCGTCGCTTTGAGTCGAGCCGGGGTCCTGGGCCACGGCCTGGCGGAAGCCTTTCCATCCTTGGTCCAGCCGCCGGTCCCGGAAAAGGCGGTCCCAGGCGGTCCCTTGAACCTGATGGGGCTTAAGGCTGCCGTAATAAGGGGAAAGCAAAAGAGAAATTAGGTCTTCCCGGCGTTCCCCCAGAGAACTGAATTTCAGGGGCAGCAAGGCCGCGGCAAAAAGGGGCATGTCCGCTAACCGGGGGCCTTTGGCAAAATTATAGGCCCACCCTTCGGCAGTTTGGGAGGGCCCCAGCAGTTCCGTCAGGACCCGGGGCAACTGGGTAGTGTAAGTGTCCAGAGCCAGGGAGGTGATGGCCAGCCGATGCCAGGGGAAGCCATCCCGGCAGGCGGATTCCACCGCCTGGGCGGCCACCCACTCCAGCTCCTGGCGGCCGTCAGGCAGAACTACGGCCTTTTGGACCGCCTGCGGGTCTCCCTTTACCTGCAGGCGAACCAGGCGCGTCCGCTGGGCCACGGCCTTGAGCCAGGCCTCTTCCGCCGGGGCCGGGGTCTGAAAACCCGCCAGCCAGATTTGTTTAGGAAGAGCGATTTTCCCGGTTTCCAGAGCAGTTAAAAGAAAAGTGGGCACTTCCCCTTCGCTAATCAGCCTCTCCTGGCGGAGCAATTCCAGGAAATTTTGGGTTACCTGGCGCCGCCAGGCCGTCAGGGGCGAATCAGCCGGGGTGGGACCGGTGGTGGGCAGCAAGTGACGGCAAAGCAGATGGTAAGTTTCATCTAAAGCCTGGGCCCAGGCCAGGTCGGAAACCGGGCCGGCGAGAGCCGGGGCGGCCTGCAAAGCCTGGCGCCAGATGGCCAGGCGCATCAGGGGCGGGGCTAAACTCACGGGGGGCCAAAGGGCCCGGAAGAGGTCAGCCCACCAGCCCTCCAGGGTTTTCAGGGGCAAAGGCTCCCAGGCGGCCCGGCCGGCCTCCAGTTTGGTGAGCCGCTGCCGGTGCCAGACCTGGTGGGCCAGCCGCTGGTGGGAGACCACGACCAGAGTCCCGGGGCCGGCCTCATGGAGGAGAAAATCTTGTAAAACCGCGCTGGAAGAAAATATGTGAGTGGGCATAGCTGATGGTACTGGGGAAGGGGGCCAGGGGCCGAGGGTCCTGCCCCCTTCCCCAGACCCCATCCCCCAACCCCCATAAGGCATTTTTTGGCCGGAGAAGTCCGGGGGGCCAAAGGTCCCGCCTTACCCGGCCCCATACACGGGTTGGGAGGGGGGCTTGGGGGGGGATTGTCAGGGGAGCTTAGCTCCCTGGCCCTTTCCCCACTAAACCGTCTCCGGTTTTGCCGCGGCGTTTAAGATCTGCCGCAGTTCATCCCCTTCCAGGACTTCTTTTTCCAGCAGAATTTTGGCCGCCTTCTCCAGGACGGGGAGCTGCTGTTCCAGGACTTCTCGGGCCCGGCGGTGGGCCTTGGCCACCAGGGTATTGACCTCCCGGTCGATCTCCTGGGCGGTGGCTTCACTGTAATCCTTGGCGCCGGGGGGCAGCATGGTCTCCAAGAACAGGGGCCGCCGTTCCCGCTCGAAGGTCATGGGCCCCAACTGCTCGCTCATGCCGTACTCCCGCACCATGGAGCGGGCGATATCCGTGGCCCGGTAGAGGTCGTTCTGGGCCCCGGTGGAGATTTCCTGGAAATGCAGTTCCTCCGCCACCCGGCCGCCCATCAAGACCGCCATGCGGTCTTCCAGCTCGCTTTTGGTCATCAGGTAACGGTCCTCGGTGGGCAGTTGCATGGTATAGCCCAAAGACCCGATGCCCCGGGGGATGATGGACACCCGGTGCACCTTGTCGGTGGTGGGCAGGGCTTCGGCCACCAGGGCGTGGCCGGTTTCGTGATAGGCCACGATCTCTTTTTCCCGGGGGTTCATCAAGCGGTTGCGCTTTTCCAAGCCCGCCACCACCCGGTCAATGGCCTCCTCGAAATCGTCCATTTCCACCTGGCTCTTGTTTTTGCGGGCCGCCAGCAAGGCGGCCTCATTGACGATGTTGGCCAGGTCCGAGCCCACCATGCCCGGGGTGCGGGCCGCCAGGGTTTTCAGGGTGACCTGCGGGGACAGTTTGATCTTGCGGGTGTGGATGGTCAGGATATCTTCCCGGCCCTTAAGCGACGGGCGGTCCACCAGGATGTGGCGGTCAAAGCGCCCCGGGCGGATCAAGGCGGGGTCCAAAATCTCCGGGCGGTTGGTGGCGGCCATGATGATGACGCCCTTGCGGGTATCAAAGCCGTCCATTTCGGAGAGCAGCTGGTTCAAGGTGTTTTCCCGCTCCTCCGGGCCGCCCAGGGGGCTCAAACCCCGGGCCTTGCCCACCGCGTCCAGCTCGTCGATGAAGATGATGCAGGGGGCCTTCTCCTGGGCCTGGGCGAAGAGGTCCCGCACCCGGGCGGCGCCCACGCCCACGAACATCTCCACAAAATCGGAGCCGGTGAGGCTTAAAAAAGGCACCCCGGCCTCTCCCGCCACGGCCCGGGCCAACAACGTCTTGCCCGTGCCCGGAGGACCCACCAGCAGCACCCCCTTGGGAAGTTTGCCGCCCAGGACCTGAAACTTGGCAGGATTTTGTAAGAATTCGATGATCTCTTTTAATTCCTCTTCCGCCTCCTCCACTCCGGCCACATCCTTAAAGGTCTCCTTGGTTTCGTCCTGCACATAGACCTTGGCCTTGCTCTTGCCCACGGTCATCAGGCCGCCGGCCCCGCCGGCGCCGATCTTGCGGAAGAAATAGACCCAGATGGCCACCAAAAACAGGGTGGGTAAAACCCAGGACATCAGGCTCGTTAACCAGGTCTTCTCCTGGACGCCCCGATACTTGATGCCTTGCTGGTCCAGAGTCTTCACCAGGTCAGGATCCTCCAGCCTGACGGTGGAGAAAGTCGGCTCCTTGTCGAACTGCTTTTTCAGGCGTTCCGGCAGATCCGGTTCATTGCGGCTTTTGGCCAGAAACTCCACCCCGGCGGGCAGCAGTTGGCCGGAGATGGTGTCCGTGCTGATCTCCAGATTATCCACGCCCTTGATTTCCACCAGGCGGCGGAATTCACTGTAACTCAAGGTGTTAAGCCGCTGGCCGGCGACATAATACTGGACCAGCAGCAGTACCGCCATCACTACCAGCAAAGGCCAGAGGGCAAAGCGGGGGGTTGGTTTTTCGGCCATGATTACCTCTTAAGAAGGCCCCTAAAATAGAATATTTTCATAAGCAAAATATAATGGCTTTTCCGATATTTGGCAAGTTCGCGGCCGAAGCCCTTAAGGCCAAGGCGTTTTCATGCGGGCAGAGTGGTCCGGATAAAGCCTGATAGGAAGAGATATGTTAGAATAGCGGTAAATTCCTCCGGGAAAAGAGGTCCTGACCATGAAAGCCATGCTGCTGGAATTCCCGGCGCCCATTTCGGAAGACCCCCTCAAGTTGGTGGAACTGCCGCCGCCCGTGCCGGGGCCGGGGCAGATCCTGATCCAGGTGAGTTTTTGCGGCATCTGCCACACCGACCTGCACACCGTGGAGGGGGAACTGCCCCTGGAGCGCCTGCCCATCATCCCCGGCCATCAGGTGGTAGGAAAGGTGGTGGACCAGGGCCCCGGGGTCTTCCGGTTCCGGCCGGGGGATAAGGTGGGGTTGGCCTGGCTGCGCCATGCCTGCGGGGTGTGCCATTTTTGCCGCACCGGCAGGGAAAACCTGTGTGAGCAGGCGCGCTTCACCGGCCTGCACCGGGACGGGGGCTACGCGGAGCTGGTGGTGGCCATGGAGGATTTCGTCTATCAGCTTCCAGAAAACCTGGCGGAGCAGGCCGCCGCGCCGCTCTTGTGCGCCGGCATTATCGGCTATCGGGCCTTGAAAATAAGCGCGATCCAGCCCCGGGGCACCCTGGGGCTGTTCGGCTTCGGAGCCTCGGCCCATATCGCCATCCAGGTGGCCCGCTACTGGGACTGCGAGGTTTTGGTCTTCACCCGCAGCCCCGGCCACCAGGAACTGGCCAGGCAGTTGGGCGCGGCCTGGGTGGGCCAGGCCCAGGACAGCCCGCCCACCAAGCTGGACAGCGCCATCATCTTCGCCCCGGCCGGCAACCTGGTGCCCGAGGCCCTGGGACACCTTAACCGGGGGGGCACCCTGGCCCTGGCCGGAATTTATATGACCCCCATCCCCTCCCTGGACTATGAAAAACACCTGTATTACGAGAAGACCATCCGTTCCGTCACCGCCGGTACCCGCCAGGACGGCCGGGAACTGCTGGCCCTGGCCGCCAAAATCCCCATTATCCCCCAAGTGCAGCTTTTCCCCCTGGCCCAGGCCAACCAGGCCTTAACACTTTTGAAGGAGGGCAAAATCGACGGCGCCGGAGTGCTGGCCGTGGGGGAGTGATTGGAGGTAGGGTAGTTTGGGGGAGGGGGCCAGGGGCCGGTGGGCCCACTTACAATCCTCCCCCAAACCCCCACCCCCAACCCGCATAAGTAGTTATGACCTGGGGGAGCGACGGCCTGCTCGAAACCCACAAAAAGATACTGGGGCCGGAAGAGAAGGTCCAGAGCCTCAGCTACCGCCTCACCCCCATCCGCTCTTATAAAGACAAGTCCCAGCCGGGCAAAATCACGGGCTACCAGGCCAGCCACCGCTTTAGGGGGGACATTGGGGATTTGGGGCGCTTGGGGGCGGTATGCGCAGTGGCGCCTTGAGCCAAGCCGGACGCCGCCACAAGCGCACTAGGGCTTTACAATTGAGGGTACTGGGTTTATTATTTAGGTTAAGATCATAGAAAACTGGAGGACCTAAGTGAAAGAACTGGTGGAAAAGGCTTTGGAAAAGATCCGCCCCTTGCTGCAACGGGACGGCGGCGATATTCAACTGGTGGACGTGAAGGACGGCATCGTCAAAGTAATGCTCACCGGCGCCTGCAAAGGCTGCCCCATGTCCCAGATGACCCTGAAACAAGGGGTGGAAAAAATTCTGATGAAAGAAGTCCCCGGCGTCAAAGAAGTCCAGGCGCTGTGAGGGTGATTTGGGGGAGGGGGCCAGGGGTCGCAG
>JAUXZG010000027.1 GCA_030694005.1 Desulfobaccales bacterium
GTCGGACCCGAATATCCGGGAAGGTCCCTGACTCCCCTTGCCGCGGTCTACCGGGCCATCAAGGCCTTCCCCGAAACCACCTGGATTCTGGCCCATTGGGGCGGCCGGCTGCCATTCTATGGGCTTCTCAAAAAAGAGGCCCCCGAGACCTTCCGGAATGTTTATTTCGACACCGCCGCCTCCCCTTACATTTACCGCCCGGTGATTTACCGGGTGGTGGCAGAAATGGTGGGACCGGATAAAATTCTCTTCGGCAGCGACTACCCCCTGCTGCCGGTAAGCCGCTACCTCAAAGAAATGGCGGAGGCCAACCTGACGGAGGACGTAAAAGAACTGATCTTGGGAAAAAACCTGGCGAAATTGTTGAACTGGCAGATTTAGCTATCAGCGGTCAGCTAACAGCTTTTTCTACTCGTTCCCAAGTTGTACTTGGGAACGAAAATGTTTGCCAAGCTTAGCTTGGCGGTTAAATGAGTTCCCAAGCAAAGCTTGGGAACGAGAAAAATACTCAAGGGGCAAGGAGGTGCTATGAGCCTTTGGGGAACGGTTTCTGAATGGCTAGTGGCCATAGGCACGCTTGTTCTTGCTGCAGTGGCTGTCTTCCAAGAAACGATTCGTGGTTGGTTCTATCACCCGGACTTTCACGTCTCGATCAAGACAGAGCCACCGGACTGTGTTGCAGTGCCGTTAACCAAATCCGACGGGACATTCGTAGCCGATTCAATTTACCTGCGGCTTTGGGTGGAGAATGTCGGGAACGCAACGGCAAAGAATGTCGAGGTCTATGCCAATGGGCTGCAACGGCAACGCGCGGATGGCACATGGGAGCGCGTTGTAGCATTTCCCCCCATGAATCTCAAGTGGGCCAACCTCGGCACAATTTATTTCCCGAGTATTGCGCCTGAGATGGGCAAACATTGCGATGTCGGGCGCATAGTCGACCCTTCCCGCCGGCACCTTTTGCATGAAGACGCACCAAGATTCGAACTCACCAATGAGCAAACCTCCCTGGCATTCGTTCTGATTTCCCCACCGAACCATAAGGGGCATATCATTGGTCCTGGAGAGTACCAGCTTGAGATTTTCGTCGCAGCCGAGAATGCCCGTCCGGTCACCCGAACTATCGAAATCTCTCTGCGAGGCACATGGGATGCTGACGAAACCAGAATGTTGCGCGATGGCGTGGGCGTGAGCATAGGCGCTGTCTAACTTTTGCGTGCAGCGGACGCGCCGGGAAGCGTCGTCCTGCTATGCGGGCAACGTTGCGGCGCGTCGCTGACGCAACTCGTTAAAGATAACTGCTATTTATCAGTAATCTTTTAACGCAATAATAAATATTAGTAAGCCTTAATAATATGCAATTCTTATAACGTTATGTATGGTTATCAGCTAGAAGCGGTCAGCAAGAAATGAAAGATTTTAGAAAGCAGAAGGTCTGGGTGAAAACCCATGCTTTGGCGCTTAATATTTATAAAGTAAAAAAAGCGTTTCCCAAGGAAGAAATTTATGGTTTGACCGCCCAAATCCGGCGCGCCTGCGCCTCCATACCCGCGAATATTGCCGAAGGTTGCGGCCAAGGCGGAGAAGCGGAATTGGCCCGTTTTCTCCAGATAGCCATGGGATCTGCCAGCGAACTGCAATATCATCTAATGTTGGCTTATGATCTCGGTTTGTTAACAAATTCAGATTATAATCAACTGGACCAAGATACCGGGGAAGTGAAGCAAATGCTGACTTCTTTTATCAAAAAGCTGAAAGCTGACCGCTGAAAGCTGATAGCTCCTAACAAAGGAACGATTTTGGAACACATCTCGGACATTTTGGTAATGGGCTCGGGGCTGGCGGGGTTGGGTTATGCCCTGAAGGTGGCGGATTTCGCCACGGTAAACCTGATAACCAAGCGCGGTCTGACGGAGACCTCCACCAGCCTGGCCCAGGGCGGCATTGCCGCGGTGTTGGGGCCTGACGATCGGTTTGAATATCACATCGCCGACACCCTCACCGTAGGCGAGGGCCTGTCTCACCCGGACATCGTGGAACTGGTGGTGCGCCAGGGTCCGGATCGCATCCGGGAGCTGGTAGAGCTGGGGGCCCATTTTGACCCGGGTCAGGACAACGGTTACGATCTGGGCCGGGAAGGAGGCCATTCCCGGCGGCGCATCATTCATGCCCATGACATGACCGGCGCGGAAGTGGAGCGCATTTTGGCGGAGAGAGTCCTGGCCCATCCCAATATCCGGGTATTCGAGAACCATATGGGGGTGAACCTCATCACCCTGGAGCGGGTGATGCGCCAGGGCCGGGTGGTGACTGAAGCCGACAAGTCCTGCCTGGGGGCTTATGTCCTCAATACCGCGACCGGCCAGGTGGACACTTTTCTGGCCCGCATCACTCTCCTGGCCACCGGCGGCGCCGGGAAGGTTTATCTTTACACCAGCAATCCGGACATTGCCACCGGCGATGGGGTAGCCATGGCCTACCGCGCCGGGGCCTTGATCGGCAACATGGAATTCGTGCAATTTCATCCCACCTGCCTCTATCACCCGACAGCCAAAAATTTCCTCATTTCCGAGGCCCTGCGGGGAGAGGGAGCCATCCTCCTGGATAGTCGGGGCCGCCGCTTTATGGAAAAGTATCATGAGCTCAAAGATCTGGCCCCCCGGGATAGCGTAGCCCGGGCCATCGACGAGGAAATGAAGAAAAGCGGCGATGACTGCGTTTACTTGGATATCAGCCATAAACCCGCAGATTTCATTCAGAGCCGCTTCCCCAATATCTACCAGAGATGTTTGGAATTAGCGATCGACATGACCCGGGAACCCATACCCGTGGTGCCCGCAGCCCACTATATGTGCGGGGGGGTGGTCACCGAGGCCTGGGGCCGTACCACCATTGCCAATCTCTATGCCGTGGGGGAGGTGTCCATGACCGGCCTGCACGGCGCCAACCGTCTGGCCAGCAACTCGCTTTTGGAAGCCCTGGTTTTTTCCCACCAGGCGGCCCAGGCAGCCCGGGAGACTCTGCCCCAATTGCAAGTTAAGCCCGCCTTCCCGGTGGCAGCCTGGGATACCTATGGGGCCACAGATAGCGAAGAGGCGGTGGTAGTTTCCCATAGTTGGGAGGAAATCCGGCGCTTCATGTGGAACTATGTGGGGATTGTGCGGAGCAACAGCCGGTTGCATCGGGCCCAGGCCCGGATCGGCCCCATTTTGCAAGAGATCAACGATTATTACTGGAAATTTCTTATTACCAGTGATTTGTTGGAGTTGCGCAATATCGCTTACGTGGCCGACCTGATTATTCGGATGGCCCTGTGGCGCGAGGAAAGCCGTGGCTTGCACTACAACCTGGATTTCCCCCAGGCGGATGACGCGAGGTTTCGGCGGGACACCTTGATCTCTTCTGAAGGCTGGCATTGATGGCGGATGAGAAGATCCTCTTGGCGGAAGATGACCCCCAGATTTTGGGGATGCTCGCCGACTTCCTGGGGGGCCAGGGTTATGCGGTCATTAGGGCCACGGATGGCGATCAGGCCCTGGCTGTCATTAAGAACGAGGAAATCCACCTGGCCTTGTTGGACCTGAATCTACCCAGCCTTTCCGGGTTGCAGCTGCTTTTCCTCCTCAAGTCCCACTACCCGGACACCGAGGTCATCCTGTTCACCGGGTACGCCGGTCTAGACAGCGCCATCCAGGCCTTGCGTCTGGGGGCCTATGACTATCTGCTGAAATCGGATCTGCGGCTGCCCGACCTCCAGGCGGTGGTGGCCCGGGCCCTGGAACACCGCCGCTTGGCTAAGGCCAACCGGGAGCTGGTGGACAATTTGCGCCACGCTCAAGAAGAGTTGGCCAGACGGCGGGCCCTGGAGCTGGTCCAGATCCGGCGTATCGGGGAGACCCTGGCCGGGCCTGTGACCTGTGAACAACTCTTCAACGGCTTGCAAAGCCTCATCTGGGAAAGCTTCTCCCTTAAGGTTCTGGGCCTGGAGCTGCATGCGGGACAGGAAGAAGCACCCCAGCAAGCCTACCGCCTCCAGGACGGGGTGGCGGATACCACCTTTAAGGAGTTTAAGGACTGGCTTAAAGCGCGACTCCAGGTTGACGAGACCAGCGGCTCCACTGCCTCGCTTTCAGAGCCGGCTCCGGAGAAGTCGTCGTTTCCGGCGATGCTCTGGGCCAAGATTCAGGCCGGAGAGATCCTGGCCCTGGTGGGCGCCGGGCGAGAGGTCCCGTTTACCCCAGAGGAGATTGAGCTTTTCCGCATCTTTACTCTCCAGGGGGAGGCCGCCCTCAAAAACCTGGTACTATTTGAGCAGGTGAAGATGCTGGCTATTCGGGATGGCCTCACCGGGCTTTATAATTATCGGCACTTTTGGGAAATGCTGGCCCGGGAAATTGAGGTGAGTCGCCGCTATGGTCATCCCCTGTCCCTGCTCTTTTTAGATATCGACGATTTTAAAACCATCAACGATACCCTGGGCCATCCCCAGGGCGATGAGGTCTTGAAGACCCTGGCGGCTTATCTGCAAAACTCGGCCCGGCATGCCGATGTGGTTTACCGGTACGGGGGGGAGGAGTTCGTGGTGATCCTGCCCCAGACTTCCCTGGAGCAGGCCGGGGAGGTGGCGGAAAGGTTACGCCGGGGCATTTCTCACACCCCTATCCCTCTTCCCACCGTCAAACAGAAGATCACCGTCAGCATCGGCATGGCCCAACTGGCCCCGGAGATGGATGGCGAGGCCCTGGTGAAGGCCGCGGACACGGCTCTCTATCAGGCCAAACAGGGGGGGAAAAACCAGGTGTGCGCTTCTTAAGAGGTGGGGCGTATTAAAATTATCTTTGAGAGTGGGTCGGGGCCGCAACATCCCTTCCCCCCGCCAGGGCCTCAGGGAATAAAATCCACCACCTGGTGACCGTGCTTTTTTAATTTATCAATGATGGGGTTGAGATCGCACTTGCTCAGGCGGAAGTAAAAGGAGCGTTTGCCGTCCTGGGTGGGCCCCATGGCCACATTGATGATCTTGCCGCCCGCCTGGGTGACCAGGCTGGTGGCCGCCTCCAGGACCTCCGGCCGGTCTTCCAAGAGCAGATCTAGGCGGGAACTGCTGCGCAGCAGTCCCAGCATGGAAATAAAGGCGGAGATCAGATCCAGCATGGTGATCACCCCCACCAGGCGCTCACCTTCCATCACCGGCATGCCCCCGATCTTCTGATCATGAACCAGCCGGGCCGCCTCTTCCACACTGGTGTCCGGAGTGACGGTGATGGGAGCCGGCAACATCACATCCCCCACCGTGATCTTTTCCAACATGGAAGCCAGGAGCACCTCCCGTAAGTCCCGGGAGGTGATCCAACCCACCATGCGGTCGCCTTTCAGCACCGGGAGGTGGCGGATGTTGTGCTTCTGCATCAGCTTCAGAGCCTGGCCCACCCGCTTGTCGGGAGAAATGGTGACAATTTCGGTGCTCATGATCTGACTGACCCGCATCTGCCGCCTCCTGCCCGGAATTTGGCCCACCATAAAACAAAGCGGCGGAAACTTCAAGGAAATTCCCGCCTTGGGGAGGGGGAAGCAATTAGGGGGTAGTGTGGGGAAGGGGGCCAGGATCCTGACCCTGGTCCCTCCCCCGGCATGATTTTATTCTCCTGGCGGCAATAACACATCCATTCTGCGGCGATGTCGTTGACCGAGGAACTACCTGCCGAACATCGTGGCGTCCTTGGAGGCTTTCCAATCAGGGAGTATGGAGCCGTTTTGGCCGTGCACCCCCATCTCGGCAATGATGGCCCCTTTGACCAGGAGGGGAACTTTCCATTCCCCGCCTTTGCCCAGCCAGGCGTGACCCACCTCCAGATTGGCAATAATTTGCTGGACCGCCTTTTCTGCTTGCTCGGGTGATACCGCCGCCTGCTGCACCTGGATCCTTTGTCCCTTCGTCAGGATTTCGCCGGAGGCGGGGTTCACCCTGACCCGGGCCACGATCTTGCCTTCCAGCACGAGAGGCACCTCAAGTTTGACATCCCCCCGTTTACCCCGCTTGGTCCAGGCCTTACCGGCACTGAGCTTGGGCAACGCCGACTTGACCGAGGCGATGGCCTGCTCGGCGGTTATCTGTGGGGGCACTTGATAGCCTCCCCCTTTATCTTTATCTTTCTTGGCATAGAGGGGGGAGGCGCAAAATAGCACCATCGCCAAGACCACCACACTTGATTTTATAAGGTTCTTCATCTGATTGTCCTCCTAATCCTAGTTAAGGATTATAGTTTTCGATGGGGTTCAGGCAAGACCCAAGCATCCTGAACGATTAATCATCTTTGCATCGCCCTCGTCTTCGTTATCCTCATCGTCATCTTCCGAGTTTGCGGGAGCTTTGCGGAGCACCGCGCCGTTGCCGGCATCCACCTTCACCTGCAGGCCGTTGCTCAAGACCACGGCGTAAATTAGGCAGCCATTCTCGTTTGCCAATTCAACCCTTTTCACCGCGGCGCCGGGAAAGGCGGCCAGCGCGGCGGCCATGGCCTTGTCAGCCTTGATTTTGGCCGCAGATAACGGATTGGCCGGCTCCGGTTCAAGCACCCTGATACTTAAAGCATGACTCAGAGACTGAGCCTTGACGTTTTGGTCAACGCCACTCCCCGCCACCCCGAGGTTAGCCGCGGCTAACAATCCTATAGCGGTCCCGGCCAGGGCGACCATCAGGGTCAGCGCCAGGATCCCCATCCTTAGCAGACCGGCGACCTTCCTCATGTTTTCCACCTTCTTCTTTTTGGTAGAATTATAAGGCAGGAAGATTACCGGAACCTTTCCTGGACATTACAAATCGGCAAGGTTTTAAGTTGGGAATGGGGGGACAAAAGAGGCGGGTATTAAGGCTGCTTGGGAAGATGAACCGAAAAGCGGGAACCGACGCCAAGTTCGCTGGTGACCTCCACCTGTCCCCGGTGGGCCGCAACAATAGCCTTGACCAAGCTCAAGCCCAGCCCCAGGCCTCTCTGCGACCGGCTCTGATCACCACGATACAAGCGGTCCCAGATCTTGGGAATTTCTTCAAGGGGAATCCCCGGGCCACTGTCTTTGATATCGATAACCACTTCCTGAGGGTGAGCGTCAGCCTCAACCTCCACCCGGCCGCCGCTGGGTGTGTACTTCAGGGCATTATCCAAGAGATTTGCCAGCGCTTGCTGCAGCCGGTGGCGGTCGGCGGTTACATAAAGTTCCCGGGGATAGGCGGTGTGCACCACGAGCTGCTTATCCTCGGCCACATAACGGTAGAGTTCCACCACATTCCCCAGCAATTCTGAGATATTCACCGGCTCCAGCTTAAGTTTCAGCGCCCCGGTCTCGGCCTCGGAAATGTCCATCAGGGTGTTCAACATCTTGAGAACCCGCTCGGATTCCTCTAAACAGTCCGCCAGGGCTTCCCTGCAGGTATCAGGGCTCTGATCGGCTTGGAGCGCCAGTTCGGCTACGCCCCGCAACCTGGTCATGGGTGTCCGCAAGTCATGGGCCACGTTGTCCAGGGTCTCTTTCATGCCGTTGATCAAGACCTCGATTTGCCCCAACATCTGGTTAAACAGCAGGACCAATTCGTCCAGCTCATCACCGGTCTGGCCGGTGGGCACCCGGGAGTCGATCTTGCCGGTGGCGGTTATGGCGCGGACCGTGTTGATGAGATGGCGAATCGGTCTCAGGGCCCGAAACGCCAGAAATTGACCGCCGATGACCCCGAGCAAGATGACCGGGATCATCACGCCGATAAAGGCCTTACGAAAGCTCTCCAGAAGTTCTTCCCGATTTTCCATGTTTTTCCCGATCTGCAGGCTACAGCCGTCAGGCAAAGGGGCGGAGGCAATCTCCACCCCTTTTTTCCGGTCACCGGCCCGGAGATAAGTCCAGGACTCCTTGACGCTGCTGTCCCCGTTTTCCAGG
Source organism: Desulfobaccales bacterium (assembly GCA_030694005.1). GTDB lineage: Bacteria > Desulfobacterota > Desulfobaccia > Desulfobaccales > 0-14-0-80-60-11 > JAUXZG01. The sequence goes on from JAUXZG010000027.1 coordinate 7,930, forward strand.
GATTTCAGATCGACATTTCCCCATTGATCCGGGAGGCTTAAAAAAAGCGTTTGGTTTTTGGGTCCGGCTACCCGTATAAAAAATATGTTGGGTTTGCCGGCATATTTCTCGAAATTGAGCTCATTCCTGATGGCGATGATGCCGCCGGTGCGGTATTGCGCCTGATAGTCTTTAAGTTTGGCTTGGATCGTCTCATGGTCTTTTTGTTTAAGAGACGAGGAGAGGAGAACATAGGCGATACCGAAGAGGGCCAGGGAGCTCAGAATGAAAATCGCCGAATACCACACGGTCAAGCGGAAGCCGGTGGTTTTCCGGATACGGTTAAGGAACCTTAAGGACATACCCGACTCCCCGGAGGGTGTGAATCAGCTTTTTCTCAAAATCCCGATCCAGCTTGTTACGCAGCCTGCAGACCAGCACATCCACCACGTTGGTCTGGGGGTCAAAGCCGTAATCCCAGACATGTTCCAGGATCATGGTCTTGGAAACGACCCGTCCCGCCTGGCGCATCAGGTATTCCAGGAGGGCGAACTCCCGGGGTTGCAAGTCAATCTTCTGACCCGCTCTGACCACCTCTCGGGTCAGCAGGTCCAGAGAAAGGTCTTCAATAACCAGCCGGTTGGGGTGGGCCAGGTCGCCGGCCCGGCGGATCAGCGCCTGCACCCGGGCCAGCAGTTCGGAGAAGGCAAAGGGCTTGATAAGGTAGTCGTCGCTGCCGGTTTGCAGCCCCTTGACCCGATCCGCGACGGAGCGCCTGGCGCTGAGAATGATCACCGGGGTATTGATTTTCTTCTGCCTGAGCTTGTCGATCAGGCTCAGGCCGTCCAGTTTGGGCAGCATGATATCGATAACGGCCACATCGTACGGCTCGCTCAGGGCCAGGTGCAGGCCGTCTTCGCCGTTGGCCGCGTGGTCCACGGCAAAACCCGCCTGTTCCAGCCCCTTAATGACAAAGGCCGCGATCTTGGGGTCATCCTCTACTACCAATACCCGCATATCTTAGATTCTTTCCGCTTTAGCCGCCCTGCCTGCCTTCCACCGAACCCAACCGTCATTCCTTGGTAATGTTTAATTTATTTAACCCCAAAAATTAATTATAATGCTATCAAAAAAGCTCCTCCCTGCGGGGACTAGGGAAAATCAGATGAAAAATGTCCGGAAATCAGCTTTTGCCGCCTTGGTGATAGGGTTTTTATTCACTTTCACCTTACCCCTCCAGGCTAAAAAGGATAAAGGGGAAGGCTACCAGATTCAGCCCCACATCAATGCGGAGGACGCGGCAGCCTCCGTCCGGTCGGCTTTAAGCAAAATCAGCGTCGGCAAAGGTTGGACCAAGCAGGGGAAACGGGGAGAGGTCAAATTAGAGGTGCCTCTCCTGCTGGCAGACAAGATAGTGGCCCGGGTCACGTTGAACCCTTCCACCGGAGAAATAATGACGAAAAAACAGGGTCTTCAGATCCAGAAGATCTCCGTTACCCCTGAGCAGGCAGTAAAGACGGTGCAGGAACTGATCCCGCACCTCGAAGTCGGTTCGCCTCAACTTGGCAAGAGTGGCGAGTGGAAAGTTCCCCTGCTATTCAAAGGTAACACTGTTGCCGAGATCGGGGTCCACGGCAAAGACGGCTCCATACTACCTGACTGGAAGGCCTCCAAGGATGCCGCCATGTTCGGCAAATAGTGCCGGAATCAGTGTACTTGGATTATACCGAAGTCAGTTGGACAATTAGCAATTTTAATTAAGGAACGTAATACTAATTAGTCGCCAGGACGGTTTGCAGGGTGGCGATGACGTGTTCGGCTTCGCCGATATAGGTGGCCATGTTGGCCCGGTGGTTGGCCAGGATGCCGTCTTTGCCGCCGTTGGTGACCACCCAGGGGGACAGGTGGGAGGCGGCGTGCAGGGCGTGGATGCCGTCATCCAGGAGCTTGTGGCAGTTTTTTTTCTGGAGCTCCTGGTGGAAGTCTTCTTTTACCGCCTCCAGCATCTGGGACATGCCCAAGGCTATGCCTTTGGAAAAATAGAAGTAATCATCCACCACCCACCAGGAAACCGACTTGCCGTCGGCCTCGGTATCTTTGATAAGGTGATGAAAGCTGCTGCCCAGCAGGTCTTTGTAGTTAAGGAGCAGAGCGATCAGGTTGTCCACCCGGCCGTAGAACCGGCTCTGTCCCCTCCCCAAGGCGTTAATATAGAGCTCCAGATCGTGAATGGCCTCCCGGTACTTGCCGGAGGCGGAGGGGAACCAGTACTTGTCGGAGCTGACCATAAAAAAGTTCATGGCCTCATTCACTTGGGGATTGTAGGCTTCGGTGGTGGCAAACCGGGTCATGTGTTCGTTTAAGACCACCACGGTGCGGCGCGCCACTTCCAGAACCCCCAATTGAACGTTGTTAACATTATCTGTCAGACCTAACTTGCCGAAAATGATGGTATTGGGGCGCCAGCCGAACCAGGTCTTGTTCACCTGGTCATCCATGATCTGGATTAAGGCCCGGGTGAAGGCTTCCCCTTTCACCACGGGTCGGGGTGGAGCTACTGGGGCCGGGGGCGCGGGGTGAGCCGGGGGCGCAGCTTCTTTAGCAGCCTCGGCGTGTTTGACAGGCTCCGGTTCTTTTAATTTAGCAGGCGCCGGCGGCGTTTCCCCATGGGGGATGGCCGCTTCGGGGGGATGGGACTTCGGCGGACCCTGGACTCTCCGATGGGATTCCCAACCGAACAGACCCCCTAAAAAGACCAGGATCACCAAGGCCACCAGGAGGAAACGCTGGCGCAGCAAGCGCCTCAACATGCTTTCGCCAGAAGCCGGGGGCTCCGGGGGGAGCGGTACGGGCAGGGGCGCCGGTGGTCGTTCAGGATTGGAGGTCATGGGAATTTGCGCTCCTACCTAGAACCTCTGGAGGCTTTCGGCTGCTCAGAAAATATTTGGGCGCTGAAGACATAGATTTGGGCGGCGGCATCCTTCCAGGCGTCCGGAGGCAAGCCCGCCTTGGCGCAGGTCTGCTCCAGAAAGGTTGGCCGATCCCATTTTTGTTCCGTGGCCACCTGGGGCAACAGTAAACCCCGGTGCATACCCCGGACGATGTAAAGCCCGTGCTTGCCCACCTGGATTTCCTCGACCTTTTTGATTTGCCGCATGGGCGTCAGCACGGAAATCTCGATCTGAAGGTCGGCCAACTCTTCTTCGCCCAAAGGCGGGAAGCGGGGGTCCTGAAAAGCGGCCGCCACCGCCATCTCTTGCACCGCCGGCAACAAAGGTTTGACCGCCTCCAGGTAACCGATGCAGCCCCTGAGGCGCCCCTGGCGGTGGAGGGTGACAAATACTCCCCTGGGCTTCATCAAGTTCCGAGGAGTAGTTTTCAGGGCCGGGGGGGATTGCCCCGCCAGACGGGCCTTGATGTTCTCCCGGGCCACCTGAAATAATAGCTTTTGGTCAGCATCACTTAAAGTCATGCGTTTATCTCCCCCCCAGGCCGGCGGGGCCGTCAGGCCCATAATGGAGCCAACCATTAGGGACAGTGATAATGCCAGCAGGCGAAGGAAGTTCATGATAAGGTCACACCGGGGACAAGGGCAAGGTTTGCATCCCCTGAACTTTCATATAACCAGGATTGGTAGCGCCTGTCAATGACAAAGGGTTGAAACCCTTGGGTTGGCCTTGAGGCCCCCAAACTCTAATCCCCTTGCATCCCACCCCGGCACTTGATAAATTGAAAAAGTTACTGTGGGGGGAGGGCCAGGGAGCTAAGCTCCCTGCCCTCCCCCCACACC
>JAUXZG010000034.1 GCA_030694005.1 Desulfobaccales bacterium
GGCCGCACATTTCCTGCATCATCCCCCCCATCTGGTTCATCAAGTCCAACATTTGCCGTTGGTGCTCAGGACTCATTTGCCCCTGGCCCATCATCTGCTGCATATCCCGCATCATGTTGGACATAATTCCCAGGTTACCAGCCATCCCCTGGTCCATCATCCCCTGGCCTTGGCCCATCATGCCATGTCCCTTCATGTGTTGCCCGCCGGCTTGACCGGGCATCTGGGCCAGGGCCATATCCGGAGGCGCGACTGTGGCCAGCAAAATCATCAGAAATATGGCCCGCATAATAACTATCTCCTCTTAATGCGGTTTAAAGTTTGAACCGGAGAATGCCAATCCCGACCTTCATCCCTATTACCCCAGACCCCTTATTTGGTCTGCAGCGGCTATTCCCGGGACCAGTGCCATCCATGCCCAGCTCCCTCAGGGCCCGTTGTTGGGGGCAAAGTAGGGTGGGGTATACCAGTGCGCCATGGTGGGATCATGGCCATACCAGCTGATAGGAACTTGAATGGCGCCGGCCTGATCCGGGTAATCCGGTTTAGGTTTATAGGTGGTCGGCCCGCATCCGGTTAGGACCACCAAGAGCAACAGCCCTAAAGCTACCCAACTTAGCGGTTTCATGGGTATCTCCGTGTCAACCTTTCCTTAGCCTGTTAATGGTGTGTTTCTTAATTAACTTTTTTTTAGAAAATGCCATTTATGTCGGGTGGGCACTGCCCACCATAAACAATTTCCATTCCAGAGAGGCATGGATTGGCTGTCTCTTAACCTCACATTTGCCGCGACGTTTTCTGATGCTTCACCTCCGAATGCCACTTCCATAAAAGATAGATGGCCGGGTAAATCAGCAACTCCAGGAGGAAGGAGGTGGTCACCCCCCCGAACAGGGGGGCGGCGATGCGTTTGGCCACCTCGGCGCCGGTGCCGGTGGCCCACATGACGGGCAGCAGGCCGAAGATATTGGCCAGCACCGTCATCAGCTTGGGACGCAGCCTCAGGACCGCGCCGTCCATCACCGACTCTTTCAGGTCCTCATAGGTGTTGAGGCGTCCCTCTCTCTGCCGGTCCTTGTGCACAATGTCCAGGTAGAGGAGCATGATGGCCCCGGTCTCCGCGTCCAGCCCGGCCAGGGCGATGATGCCGACAATGACCCCCACGCTCAAATTGTAGTCCAGAAAATAGATCAGCCAGATGGCCCCGATCAAGGAGAAGGGCACCGCCAGGAGGATGATACCCACCTCCGCCAGGGACGCGGTGCTCAAATAGAGAAGCAGCACCACCAGGACGATGGTGATGGGGATGACCAGCTGGAGTCTGGCTCTGGCCCGCTCCATGTATTCAAACTGACCGCTCCACACCATGGCATATCCCGCGGGCAGCTTCAGATAGGCGGCCATGGCCCCTTTGGCCTTTTTGACGTAGGTGCCCACATCAATGTCCCGGATATCCACATAGACCCAGGAGGTGCGCCGGGCTCCTTCGCTTTTGATCATATCCGGACCCTGGTGGATGCGGATTTTGGCCACCTGGGCCATGGGCACTTGGGCGCCGCTCATGGTGGGGATGAGAATGCGATTCAGGGCCGTCAAATTTTCCCGATAATCCTGGAAATAGCGGAGGTTCACGGGGTAACGCTCCAGGCCTTCCACGGTCTGGGTGAGGTTCATCCCGCCTAAGGCCATGAGGATCACGTCCTGGATTTCGCCCACGGTCAGGCCGTAGCGGGCCGCCTCTTTGCGGTCGATGTCGAAGTCCAGATAATAACCGCCGGTGGTGCGTTCGGAGTAAACGCTGGCGGTGCCGGGCACCGCTTTCAAGATAGCCTCCGCCTCTTCCCCCAAGCGGTTCAGCACGTTGAGATCAGGTCCTAAGAATTTGAGCCCCACTGGGGTCTTGATGCCGGTGGACAGCATGTCGATGCGGGTCTTAATGGGCCCCAGCCAGGAGTTGGCCACCCCCGGGAACTTGATGGCCGCGTCCATCTCTTTAATAAGGCGCTCCAGGTCGTAGCCGGGACGCCACTGGGAGCGGGGTTTGAGGCGGATGGTGGTTTCCACCATGTTCAGGGGCGCGGGGTCCGTGGCCGTATCGGCCCGGCCCGCCTTGCCCAGGACATACTCCACCTCCGGAAAGGTCCTGATAATGCGGTCGGTCTGCTGCAGCAATTCCTGGGCCTTGGTGATGGACAGCCCCGGCATGGTGGTGGGCATGTACAGCAGATCGCCTTCATCTAAGGCGGGCATGAACTCCGAGCCCAGCTTGGAGAACGGGTACAGGGTGACCGCCATCAGCAGCACTGCCAGGAGGATGGCGGTCTTGGGAAAGCGCAACACCAGCCGCAACGCCGGCCGGTAGAGGGCCATGGTGCCGCGGGACAGCGGGTTCTTGGATTCGGCGGGAATCCTCCCCCGGATGAAATAAATCATCAAGATGGGGATGAGGGTGACGGCCAGGATGGCAGCCCCGCCCATGGCAAAGGTCTTGGTGAAGGCCAGGGGTTTAAACAGCCGGCCGCTTTCTCCCTCTAAGGCAAAGACCGGTAAAAATGAGACGGTAATGACCAGAAGAGCGAAGAACAGGGAGGGGCCCACCTCCTTGGCGGCGTTCAGGATGATGGGCAAGCGATCGGTCCCGGGGGGCGCGTGCTCGACATGTTTGTGCGCGTTTTCCACCATGACCATGGAGGCGTCCACCATGTCGCCGATGGCGATGGCAATGCCCGCCAGGCTCAAGATGTTGGCGTTGATGTGGAACTGATACTGTAGAATAATGGAGATCAACACCCCCAGGGGCAGGCTGATGATGGCCACCAGGGCGCTCCGGAAGTGCAGCAGGAAGACGACGCAGATCAGGGCGACGATGGCGATTTCCTGGTAGATGGCCTCTTTCAGGGTGGCGATGGCCCGCTGGATGAGGGCGGAGCGGTCGTAGGCGGTGACGATGCGCACCCCGGGCGGCAGGCCCGCTTTGAGTTCATTAAGCTTGGCCTTTACCCTATCAATGACCGCCTGGGCGTTTTCCCCGAAGCGCATGACAATAATGCCGGCCACCACCTCACCCTGGCCGTTGCCTTCGGCGATCCCCCTTCTCAGCTCCGGCCCCACCACCACCTGGGCCACATTTTTAATGAGGATGGGCGTGCCTTGGCCGTCGGCGCCCACCACGATGTTTTCTACATCCGCGACCCCCTTGAGATAGCCCAGGCCCCGCACCATGTACTCGGTTTCGGCCATCTCAATGACCCGGCCCCCCACGTCCTGGTTGGAGCGGCTCACGGCTTCCTTGATTTTGGCCAGGGGCAGGTTGTAGGCCGCCAGCTTGTTGGGGTCCGCCTTGATCTGGTACTGCTTGACAAAGCCGCCCAGGGAGGCCACCTCCGCCACTCCCTTGACCGTCCGCAACTGGTAGCGCAGGTACCAGTCCTGGATGCTCCGCAGTTGGGCCAGGTCGTATTTGCCGGTGGGGTCCTCCAGGACATATTGATAGACCCAGCCCACCCCGGTGGCGTCCGGTCCCAGGGAGGGATTGACCCCCGGCGGCAGGCTGCCCCGGACGTAGTTGAGGACCTCCAGAACCCGGGAGCGGGCCCAGTAGATGTCGGTGCCGTCCTCGAAGATGACGTAAACCAGAGACAAAGCGAACAGCGAGTAGCCCCGCACCACCTTGGCGTGGGGCACGGCCAGCATGGCGGTGGTCAAGGGATAGGTGACCTGGTCCTCCACCACCTGGGGGGCCTGCTCGGGGAAATCAGTGGAGATGATGACCTGGACGTCCGAGAGGTCGGGAATGGCGTCCACCGGCAGGTTGTAGGCCGCATGAATACCCCAGGCGGTGATCAACAGCCAGAGGATCAACACCAAAACGCGGTTGCGCACGCAGGCTTCAATAATCCGGGCGATCATAAGGGCAGTTTTCGGTTTTCAGTTTTCTGTAAAAAGACCCAACCAAAACCAGTGGGGCGGGCCTCCGTGCCCGCCACCTGCATCTCGTTCCCAAGCTTAGCTTGGGAACGCTATTGTCTGCCAAGCTGTGCTTGGCCACCTTAAACCCCTTTAATGCTTGTGCACCGGCGCCGGAGGTGCCTTCTTCTCCGGGGAGGGGGCGGCCTCCTTCCCCGGGGCCGGAGCAGCCGGGCCTGTCTGGCTCGGGGTCTTGAGCATCTTGGCTATGGCCTCCCGGATGCGGGACTCGGAATCCAGCAAGAACTGGGCCGAGGTGACCACCTCTTCCCCGCCGTTGAGACCTTCCGTCACCTGACGCCAGCCGTCGTCTCCTTCCACTCCTAACTTCACCTGGCGCGGCTCAAAGCGGCCCTGGCCCAGGGCCAGAAACACCAGCTGCCTTTCCCCGGAATCAAGCACCGCTTCACTGGGCACCGCCACCACCGCCTGGGGTAGCGGGGACTTGATGGCCACCTGGGCGAACATGTCGGGTTTGAGCTTGAGCCCCGGGTTGGGGAAGGCCAGGCGCACTTTGGCAGTGCGGGTGGCGCCGCTCAAATAGGGGTAGATATAAAGAACCTTGCCGTGCAACGTCTCCCCGGGGAGGTAACTCAAGGTCATCTGGGCGGGCTGGCCCACCTGCACCCAGGGCAGCTCATATTCATAGAGGTCGGCCTCCACCCAGACTTCGCTCAAATCCACCACTTCCAGCAAGGGCATACCCGCCTGGACCATCTGTCCCTGGGTCACCATCCGCTTCATCACAATGCCGTTGACCGGGGAGGTGAGGGTGAGGTCCTTTTTCACCTGGCCGGTTTTGGCCAGGGCCTCGATCTGCCCCGGGCTGATGTCCCAATACTCCAGGCGCCGCTTGGTTGCGGCCAGGAGCCGCTGGGCCGATTCCCCCAGTTCGGGAAAGGGGCTTTGCCCCACGGACTTTAGATTCTTCAAGGCCAGGAGATATTCCTGTTGGGTGGAGACCAGCTCCGGGCTGTAGATGCTCAAAAGCGGCTGGCCCTTGCGGATGGGGTCGCCGGTGACCCTGGCAAAGAGGCGGTCCACCCAGCCGTTCACCTTGGTGTTGACCACGGTTAGGCGGCGCTCGTCATAGGTCACCCGGGCCACCGCCCGGATGGTGCGGGACAGGTCTTTGACTTCCACCTTGGCGGTGCGCACCCCCATGGACTGCAGGGTGTTGGGGTCCACGGCAATGGTGCCTGGGGCTGCTTCTTCGCCCCCAGTTTCATAAACCGGGACCATATCCATGCCACACGGCGCTTTCCCCGGCCGGTCTGAGACATTGCGGGGATCCATGGGGTCTACCCAATACTTGACCTTCCGCTCCTTTTTGGCCGCGGGCGGCGCCGGGGCCGCCTCTTCATAGACCGGCACCAGGTCCATGCCCATGCTATCTTTGCCCGGTTTGTCGCTAACCTGTTTAGGGTCCATGGAGGAGACCCAATATTTTATCTTCCGGCCTTCTTTGGGGGCGGCGCCGGTTGGGGCGGCAGACGGCGCCGGGGCCTGCCCTGGGGCCTGGCTGGCATAGACCGGAATCAGGTCATTGCCCTCTGGATCTTTGCCCGGTTTGTCCTGGATGAAATCCGGGTTCTTGGGAGACACCCAACAGATGGCCTTTTTATCCACCGGGCCGGCGGGGGGGGCGGTGTGGCGCATTAAGCGGTATCCCGCCTGATACAACCCCGCCAGCACACCCAGGGAGAGGATAATCCCCAAAGCCAGACCCCACCAGAGAGCGCGACCGGTTGAAGGTTTCATATTTTGCCTCCCAGCGGCCGGGGGAGTTCCTGGCCCACCAGCCACTCCAGTTCGGCCCAGTTTTCTTCAAAGTCCTTGAGATATTCCTGCAATTGGATCTCGGCGTTATAAACCGCGATCTGGCTCTGGTAGAGCTGGGCGAAATCCAAAGCGCCCACCTGGTAAGAGGCCAGGGCGGCCGACACCGCCTGCCGGGCCTGGGGGACGATTCCCTGGTGATACAGGGTGATCTGCCGGGCCAGGCGCTGGAGTTTGGCGTGGCGGTCCTTAATCATGGCGCTGAGCTGGTTGAAGGCGGACTGGTAGGCGTCTTTGGAAGCCTCCTGTTTGGCCAGCTCCTCCCGGATCCTGGGTTTGATCTTGGACCCGTGCCAGATGGGCAGATTGATCATAAACTTGGTGCCGAACATGTCTGACCTTTTCAGGTCTTCCCGGTTTTCCCGCATCCCGTAATTGACCCCGATGGTAAAGTCCGGGAAATAATCCTTCTTGGCCAGGTCCACCGCCTTTTCCTGTTTGGCCATCAGGGCTTTCAGGGCCTGGAGCTGGGGCTTGGCCTCGGCTTGGGCCAGCAAGTCCTCCAGTTTCAGAGAGAAAGGCCGGGCCTTAAGAGCCTGGGGTCTCTCCAAAGGAGTCTGGGGGGGCCTGGACCGCAGGGCGTTCAAGTCTGCCCGCAAAGACTCCTGCTTCTGGGTCCACTGAAAGAGCCGGTCCAGGTAATTACCCAACTCTACCTGGGCCTGGAGCACATCTGTCTGCATCCCTCGCCCCACGCCATATCGGGTTTCCGCCACCTGCACCACCTGCTCCCAGAATTGCTTGTTCTTCTGGGTCAGATCATAGGAGGCATAGGCCAAAGACAATCCCCAATAGCCCATGATCACCTTGGACCTGATCTCATTGACCTTGTCCCGGTAGGTGTAACCGTCGGCCTGGGCCTGGGAATCGGCCACTTCGGAGCGGAGCCGGCGTTTGCCGGGGAAGGGAAATTTCTGGGACAACTCGAACATCTTCTGGGTCATGTCTTCCTTTGAGAAGCTCCAGGTGTCGGTGGGTAGGTCCTTGATGAGGAAGGCGGCTTCCGGGTCGTCCAGGGCTCCGGCCGAACGGACCGCCTCTTTGGAGGCCGTGTGGAGCGAGCGCATTTGCCTAACTTCCGAATTGGCCTTCATGGCCTCCTCGATGAGGGCTTGCAGATCCGGGGGCAGGTGGCCGGGGCCTTGGGCCCTTAGGGGCAGGGCCGCGGCAAAAGCCCAGGTCAGGGCCAGCGCCAGAACCAGTAACATCCTGAGAGGCGGCCGTTTATGCGCCATCACCCATCACTCCTCAGAAAAACTATAGCTATGATAGAACAAAAGGACAAGTTTTTGAGGCCCATTTGGCTAAAAAATATCTTTAGAATTCTCAGAAGTTCCCTAAGTTGAACCTGTTGCCATTGCCATTCAGGCACGCCTGCCGGGTGGAAGACTTGGGCGAAATTCACCTCTTTCAAAGCTGAAGGCCAGCGCCCGAAATTAAAAACCAGGTAGACCGGCAGAGAGGGGAGCTTCTCTTCTCGGGCATAGTTTTTGATATCGCGAAGGGAAGCATCTCGGTTCAACTCATAAATCCAAGCCCGGCCTTGGGTTTTGAGCACTCGCACGATCTCTACTACCCCAGCTACGGGATGTTCCTTATGGTGTAAGCTCATGGTGGAGGGCCTAAAAGGGCTTGCCTATCTTGAGGGGATAGGGACAAGGTATCAATCCATTCCTCAAATGACAGAATTTTCTGCGGCTTCAATTTGCTCCATAGATAAACCGATACTTGAAGGTAGAAGGTTCCAGCCAATCGAGGGTGTTGTCTCCTACCTGAGCAAAAGGGTAGCCGAAGGTATTAAGGGGCTGCCCACTTTGCGGGGGGGTCAGGACAATGTCGCGGCCAACCGATAGTTTGATTCGATATGGGTCTATTCCTCCCCAAAAGTAGGTTTTATACATGCTAGTCTTTTCGTCTTCCAATTTCAAATTTTCAACCAGCATCGCTTTCCGAACGTCGGCAGGATCAACTGGCACCCAACCGTAGCCTGGCAGGTAAAACTCCGCCCAACAGTGCTGATATTGGGTAATATCTTCTTCAGGCTTCTTACCCAGACGAATGCCGAAAATTTCCCTGGCGGGAATTCCCGCCGCTCTGGACAGAGCTACGAAAACCGAAGAAATGTCGGTACACTTACCGCCCGGTTTTACTAATAGGGCTCTAACGTCTCCTTTGCCACAGCCCCGAGTATCGGGATCGCGGTACATATTTTGGCAAACCCATTCATATATTGCCCTGGCTTTGGCCTGGACCGTTTTTTTCCCCTTAATTATTTCATCTGCTAGTTTTTTCACTTCGCCATCAATGGGACAAAGACGCGAAGCACCGAGATATGGTTTATAATCAATAGAGTCCCAGGCGGTTTCTTTCTCAGGGAAATCCTTGGTGATAATTTCCTGGCGCTCAACCGCAAATGATAAGGTTAACTTGTGGCTTTTGGCATCCTTATTCCACCTGGCAAAAAGGATAGGATTGCCATAGGTACGGTCCGTATAAACTGCGGAACTGGCGCAGTCGCCTGAGACCTTAATGTCGCTGATAAGTTGCTCCTTATCGGAAACCGGATAGGGAATCCACAGCTTCACCTCTTTGCCACCTTCATGAACAGAAAGATCGAAGTCCATGGTGACCAAACCCGAATGGGGCACAGACCATGCCGAATTTACCATAGCAAAGAAAAACAGAGCATTTAGCAGGAATAAAATTCTTTTCATGGCGCTTCCTTATTCTTTAGCCAAAATCAAACCTGCCGTTATAATTATCAATTAGCAATGGTTATTTTCATTGCAACCTTTTCCGTCCAGAGAACGCGTCGATTTGGATTTCTGCTCGCCAAAAGATGTGGTGAACCTGTTGCAATTGCCATTCAGGCACGCCGGCTCGGTGGAAAACTTGGGCGAAATCCACCTCTTTCAAAGCTGAATGCCAGCGCACGAAATTAAAAACCAGGTAGACCAGCATAGAGGGGAGCTTCTCTTCTCGGGCATAGTTTTTGATATCGCGAAGGGAAGCATCTCGGTTCAACTCATAAATCCAAGCCCGGCCTTGGGGTTTGAGCACCCGCATGATCTCTACTACTGCGGCTACGGGATGGTCCCAATGATGTAAGCTCATGGTTGCTAACACCAAATCAAAGAAGGCACTAGGAAATGGCAGGGCTTCGGCCCTTCCCACAACCCAGGCCATTAAAGGCCCGCCCAATCCTTTCGATACTCGCCGGGCTTGAGAAATCATGCCATAGGATTTATCTAGGCCCACAAGGCTCAGGTCGGGACGTTTCCTATTTATTTGTCCCATAAGGACTCCCGGTCCGGTTCCCACATCCAAAAGACGCGCTCCCTGGGGCTGGTTGCCAGCCAAGTCGCCAAGGTAACGTTGATAAATTCGCCCAAACCAAGTCCCCCGGGCGAGCCAGGCGTAGAGCAAGGGCGGGGGCTCCGGTTCAATTCGAGAACAACGGTTGGTCAACCTCGGGTGCATAACTTTTCTGAATTGCCTGGCTTATTTTCTTCTGGTTTAACCCACTTTGTATTGCCACAGACCTCTCGCAGAATGGCCCCTTTTAAATTAAGGGTTAGCTAAACGACCTCAAAGATGCCCAGGAGCGCGATCATCTTCTCTTCTAAGACCCCCAGCCTTTCCTCTTGGCTCATGGTGGAGGGCCTAAAAGGGCTTGCCTATCTTGAGGGGATAGGGACAAGGTATCAATCCATTCCTCAAATGACAGAATTTTCTGCGGCTTCAATTTGCGCCTCTGGCGTTCTTGGTTAATCTTTTCCATCCCGGCTCGATAGTCATTATAACTCTCTAGATATCTCGCCCTTGCTTCCGCGGCGGAAGCATCAGCTTTCTTCTGTGGCGACTTTGTCGAGCTCATACCCATTGCCGCCATCATGGGTAGCATCATGGCAGCCATACAGCCCTGCACCGTAAACAGGATTAACAAAAGAGAACACTTGGCAAACTTCTTCATTGCTCCCCCTTTCCACAAGGGTAGGGCCACCAGGTTCCCCGCCTTTGCCGGTTCCACTACTTTGAAGGTCGGGTTTCATCTCACCATCAAGAATAGCCTAGGCAGCCAAGTTAAACTCTCCTCCTTTTACCGGGTGCATGCTAATAATTCATCTATTTCCCGCCAGGACTCTGTTCCGGAAGCACCCCTTGTTCTCGAAGCTTTTTAAGGTACTTCTCAGGGTCCTTCTTGAAAATATCAACGCAGCCTGGGCAACAGAAGTAAACTCGCTGGCCCTTATAATCGGCGTAGAGCTCCTTGTTGATCTTGCCGGGCATGACCGGGCAGGAGGTCTGGGACTTGCCTTTCTCAAGGGGACCGGTTTTTTCCATGAGAACAGTGGAGGGATCTGCGGACAACCCGGTCCCGGCCACCGACAACGCCAGAACTAACGATAGAACCACCATCATGTTTAGCTTTTTCATAGCTTGACTCCTTTGTTCCATTTTTCGAAAAGAGAAGCCTATTTTAAGGTTCTGGCCTGGCCCTAAATAACCCTGGGCCAAGCCGGCGAATTTGACCGGGCCGAGGGGAGATTCCCCCCCTGCCCGGTCAATATCTTGTTTCATCTTGTCGAGGTATGCCCAGAGTGATCCGAGTGGTCAGAACCCCCGGCGCCGGAGGGATAAGTCTGCCCAGGAACCGGGGTGCCGGGACTCGATTGGACAGGTGGACCCACTTGGCCGGGATTCACCTTACCCTGACCCCACTGGCTTGAGGAGCCCATGTGGCCATAACCCATCGCGGACCCCATTTGGCTGGAACCCGTCTGGCCTGAGGAGCTATTGCTGTGATGGTCTGAAGAGTCGCCCCCGCAGGCCTTCGCAACCGTGGGGGAACTCACGGCCAAAGTTACTCCTATGATTATGGCCAGGCAGACTGTCGCCCAGTAATGAAATTTTATTTTCATGATTTTTCTCTCCTTTGGTAAAAGCTTAAGGCTCGTCGTGAAACGAACCGGGCTTTTAGGGGCCCTGGCCCGGCCACGGGAGGACCGGGCCAGCACCGTTTAGTTGGCCGACAGTTCAAGGTTTCACCTCGCTGACCGGCCGTTTCATCAAGTTATCTCCCAGACCCTGGGTTCCCAGGACTGAAGGAGCCGGGACCTGTGGAAACGCCAGGGTTCCCAATACCCATGTGATAATTGTCCGGTTGACCATAACCCGAGTTGCCCGGATAGGCGGGACCCACGGCTGGGTAACCTGGCTCCTGAGGTGCCTGAGGCTGGTTAGCCGCCGGATTCTGCTTATTAGAGCCCATCATGTTACCCGCGGCACTCAAAAGGCCGCCCATCATGCCGCCAGCACCGCCCATCATGCCGCCGCCCATGGCCAACGCCCAGGTGGGGACACTGAGGGCCAGGGCCAGGCTTACCGCAAATTTCTTATGCGTAAGCATTGCTTGGTCTCCTGCATAGCTTTTTCTTGAGTGAGGTCATCGCCCCACCCGCCTTTGCCTGAGCCTGAAGACAATTCACCTCTTACCAGGGATCAGGCAATAATTATGGACTGGAGAAATACAGGTTTAGCTGGAAAGCAGGAGACCCGTCTGGGGGGGATGGAAGATGGCGGGAATAAACAATCTCCTTACCGGGTTGCTCCCGTCCAGGAGAAAGGATGAGGAAGGCCAGATTTGAGGATTTAGAGAGTTGCCCGGCACGCAAGTAAGGCCGAGGCAAAGGCAGGAAGAAGCGTGGTTGCCCGATTGTGGGCCATTTTGAGGGCAACAGTTGCCACACTGGGACATACCGCAATGGCAGCCGTCATCAGGGGAGGAGGTCGCCTCCCCTAAGAATACCAGGGGCAGCAGAATGGCGCAGAAAAGCGCGACGCCCTTGAAAAATGGATGACCCACTATACCTACCATAAATTTAATCTATACATTTTGATTTGAAAAAGCAAGAAAATGTTAAGACTAAATTGAGACTGTGGCAAAATATATCCCCAAAAACCCTTTTAAATGGGCCATTTTTTGCCGGTGAAATAGCCTAACCCTTTGTAATATAAGGTAAATATTTTTAACGGGGATTGACCTGAGCATAAAGGGTAAGGCGAACGGTTCCTTTGTCAAGGCGAGGACTACGGGCCCTGGCCAGGCCACCTCGGCCCGGGTGCTTCTCCAATAAAAAGTACCGGAGAAGGCGAGGCTTTAAGCCCCGCCTTCTCCGGGAAAAAAACTTATGGGGTTGGGGGAGGGGGCAGGGGTCCCTTACGAAAAAGCCCCTTAGCCCCCTCCCCCAATCTCACAGCGTCAATATCAACGGCAGGATCATGGGGCGGCGTTCCAGGAGTTTGAAGAACAGTTTGCGCAGGGCTTTGCTCACCTGGGCCTGGATTTCCAGCCAGTCTTCGGTGGGGTCGCCCAGGCCCCTTAAGACAATCTCCTCAAAAATCTTCTTGGCCTCTTCCAGCAGGGGGGCCTGTTCCGCTTCCAGGGTGAAGCCCCGGGTGATGAGGTCGGGTTCGGTGACGATCTTGCGGGCCTTATGGTCCACGGCCACCAGGGCGATGACCAGGCCGTCCGCGGCCAAGTGCCGCCGGTCTCTTAAAACAATGCGGCTCACATCCCCCACCCCCTTGCCGTCCACAAAGACCCGGCCCACTTCCACCGGCTCCTTAAAGCGCGCTCCCTGCTCGTCAAAGCGGACCTGGCAGCCGTTTTGGGCCAATAGGAGCCGCTCTTCGGGAATCCCCACGGCCTGGGCCAGGCGGCCGTGCTTGATCAGGTGGCGCATTTCTCCGTGAATGGGGATGAAATAACGGGGCCGGGTGAGGTTCAACAGCAGCTTCAGTTCCTCCTGGGAGGCGTGGCCCGAGACATGGATGTCGGCCACCTCCTGGTAAACCACCTCCGCGCCCAGGCGGTAAAGGTTATTGATCACCGTGGTGATGGCCCGCTCATTGCCGGGGATGAACTTGGAGGAGAGGATTACCAGGTCCCCTTTGCGGATGTGGATCTGCTTGTGGGCTTCCAGGGCGATGCGGGCCAGGGCGCTTAACGGCTCCCCCTGGCTGCCGGTGGTGACGATGATGGTTTCCGACGCCGGCAGCCTCTCCAGGTCTCCCACATTGATTTCCAGGCCCGGCGGCACTTCCAAGTACCCCAACTCCTTGGCCAGCCGGGTATTGACAACCATGGACTTGCCGTTGAACAAGACTTTGCGGCCGAACTTGGCGGCGGTGCGGATGATCTGCTGCAGGCGGTGGATATGGGAGGCAAAGACCGCAATGATCACCCGGCCCGGGGCTTCCCGGATAAGGGCCTCCAGGGTGTTGCCGATCTCCCGCTCGGACAGGGTGTAGCCGGGGCGCTCGGCGTTGGTGGAATCGGAGAGCAGGGCCAAGACCCCGGCTTCGCCGTAATGGGCGAAGCGGTTCAGGTCCATGACGGCCCCGGTCACCGGGGTCTGGTCTATCTTGAAATCGCCGGAATGGGCCAGAATCCCCTGGGGGGTGTGCACGATAAAGCCCACCCCGTCCACGATGGAGTGGCACACCCCGATAAACTCAAATTCAAAGGGTCCCAGGACCAGGCGCTGGCCTGCCTTGATCTCCCGGAGATCGGCCTCCTCCAGCAGGCCATGCTCCCTGAGCTTCTCTTTAAGCAGGGCCAGGGTCAGGGGGGTGCCGTAAACGGGCATGGGAATTTCTTTAAGAAGAAAGGGCACCGCGCCGATGTGATCTTCGTGGCCGTGGGTGAGGACCACTCCGGCCACCTTGTCCCGGCGTTCTCTCAGGTAAGAAAAATCGGGGATGACGATGTCAATCCCCAACATGTGATCTTCGGGAAACATGAGCCCGGCATCCACCACCACCAGGTGGTGGGCGGTCTCCAGGGTCATCAGGTTGAGGCCGATCTCCCCCAGTCCCCCCAGGAAGGTAAGGTCTACCCAGTTATCCGTCTGTGCCTGAAGGACCATAGGGGTAATCGGGGTCATAGTTGGCGGCAATGGCGTGCCAGACCGCGTCCATGAGCTCTTCTTTGCGGCGGAAGTCTTGGGGATAAATGGGAGGACCGATGATCAGCTTCATCGGACCGGGCCTGATCCTGAGCGATCCCCGGGGCTGAATGAAGTAAGTGCCGTTGATGCTCACCGGCACCAGGGGCTGCCCCGCCTTCAGGGCCATGATAAAGACCCCTTTTTTAAAGGGCTTGAGTTCCGGTTCTGGGACCCGGGTGCCTTCGGGAAAGATAATCATGGAGGTGCCGGCCTGCACCTTGGCGGCGGCCTGATTGAGGCTGCGGATGGCTGCCTGCAAGTTGTGCCGATCAAGGGGGATGGAGCCCATGCGGGAGAGGGCCTGGCCTAAAACGGGGACCTTAAAGAGCTCTTTTTTGGCGACCCAGAGAAATTTGCCGGGCAGGACCGAGAACAGCGCGAAGATATCAAAGTTGCTGCGGTGATTGGCGGCGAAGATATAAGTTTTGCCGGAGACCAGGTGCTCCAGCCCCACCACCCGCACCGGGATGTGAGCCAAAAAGAGTAAAGTCCGGCCCCACCACCGCCCCACCCATTGGGAGAGGGTGCTGCTCCGGTCGAGAAAGGTGGCGAAAATCACCAGAGAGCCACCAAAAAAGGTAACAACCACGAGCCAGAAGTGAAACCACAGACCCCACCCCAGCGACAGGCTCTTTTGTTCCCTGACCATGGCATTATCATTACCTGGAAACGCCGGACGCGTCAACCTTTATGGACAGGTGTGGGGGTATGCGGAGATGGCCTCCACCCCTTACTCTGGCCCCCAGCCACTCTCACCCATTGGTAAGAGGCTAACCGGACCCGACAGTCGCATTAACCTTAATAGATTGGTATAATTAAAATTTAGGCGGAAATTTTCACCCACCTTAGGATTTTTCTGGGGCTGGAGCAGGCAGAGCCGAAGACGCTGCCTGCTCCAGCCACCTCCTGTAGGTTGGGAGGGGGGTATGGGGGGAGATTGTACGGCGACCTCAGGTCCCTGGCCCTCCTCCCATAAAAACATCTAATCCAGGCGCGATCATGGCTATCCCCAAAATCACTGCCGCGGAATTTTCTCTAGGTGTGCATCAGGTGGCGCAACTCCCTCTGGGGGAGCTGCCGGAGGTGGCCTTTCTGGGTCGGTCCAATGTGGGCAAATCCTCTCTTATCAATGTCCTGTTGGGACGCAAGAAACTGGTGCGCACCAGCTCCACCCCGGGGTGCACCCGGGCCTTGAATTTCTTTCTCATCAACGGGCGCTGGCATTTCGTGGATCTGCCCGGATACGGGTATGCGGCGGTGTCTCGAGTGCTCAAGGCAGGTTGGGGGCAGTTGGTCATGAATTATCTGGAGACCCGCCAGAACCTTAGGGCGGTGGTTTTCCTCCAGGACGGCCGCCGCCTGCCGGGGACAGAGGAACTGTTTCTCTGGGAAAGCCTGACTGCCCGGGGTCGGGCGGTGATCCCGGTGCTCACCAAGGCGGATAAACTGAAGATGGGGGAAAGGGCGCGGCAGCTAAAGAATATCGCCGCGGCCCTGGCCCCTTTTGGCGTAGACTCCGGCGACTTTCTCTGGTTTTCGGCCCTGACCCATGAAGGCCGGGACCGGCTGTGGGCGCGGCTCCTAAAGTGCCTGGGCGGGCTGTAAATTCGCCCCCACACTCAGGTGTGGTTAATTAAAGGCAATTCTGAATTGAAGAAACCTTCAAAATATCAAAACATTTTTACTGCTTAGAAATTACGCATATATAGCAGTGATCTTGCAATTGGATTAAGACCTTTGGTATAAGAAGTAATTGAAGTTTTGCAAGCCTGACCCCTGAACCCCCAGTGGATGGGCTGTGAGGAGCTTCAGGAAGGTGTTTATGCCGATACTTATAAGACACCGTAATAATAGTGGCTGTTTCAAAATGGAATTACACAGTTGTATTGGCCATTTCAACGCCAGGTTATTGGGGCTGGAGCCCGGCGTTACGCATCTTATACGGTCAATCCAGTTAATATTTGGCGGTTCTTAAAGGAGTTAATATGGATATCTTCTTCTTGACCGTGTTAGGTTTAGTAGTGGGGGTTCTTGGGATATATTTGACTTGGCGCTATCGTCATCGTAAAGGTGACCAACGGTATGAATGGGACGATATTCAGCGTGGCGTGAAGGATATTATTCAAAAGATAAAAGATTCAGACTGGAAACCTGATATCCTTGTGACGGTTACTGGGTCTGGAGGTATAGTGGCAAATCTGTTCATGAAGATGTTGGACGAGCGACTACCACTTTACGGAATCATGCTAGAAAATCACAAAAAACCATGGGGATACACACCGCCAATGCACATCAAAGACAAGGCGGGTCGATGGACAATCAATGTGCCAGAATCGCTATTGCAGGAAGGGAGGCAAAAGAGAATTTTGATTGTAGACTCATCGCTCTTTAGTGGCTTAACCATACAAAAGGTGAAGGAATTGTTGACCGAACACGGATTCAATGCCGTGAAGTATGCATGCTTGGTTCAGATTGAAGGGCCACAGGGTGCTAAAGTAGAGCCAGACTATTGGGCGTACCGAACCTCAAGCGCTGTGTTCTATTACCCATGGGGAAAGGGATAGTAACTGCAACAACGAGGCTTTAAGTCTTGAATTGAGCCATATTCAGGCGAGGCAGATGGAGCAGATATTGCGAAAGGGCATGACCAAGGCAGCGGCTAACCAAACGGATTCGTGCACAACCCGATAACTCGACTGCACAGAAGTCCAGCGAAAGGGAGATGAGAAATGAGCCTTTTAGACTCGGCTAACTGCGACATAACTTGCCAATATCTATAATGACTAACAAATCGCGATATTATTTCGATATCTAAATAAGGATAATATCCTCCAGCCTTCTTTTGGGCACATGGTGGACGCCTCGGTCATCCCGCCAGTATTTGATGCTGCCCTCCGGGCCAACCTCTTCCAGGACCACCTCTTCCTTGGGTTTGCCCAGAGCAATCACCAGGAGAATGTCGTATTTCTCTGAAATCTTAAATAACTCTCTTAAACGGTCCTTTTGGATGGAACCGATCATGCAGCCGCCCAGGCCTTTTTCCCGGGCTCCCAGGAGGATGCTCTGGGCGGCAATGCCATGGTCGCAGTCAATATTTTTAGTTATTTCCGTATCGCCCAAAATTATCAGGTAGGCAGCAGGCCTTTCTCCCTCCCTAGGCCCCGGCCAATCCTTGAGGTAACCGGCCCAGGCCAGGCAGGAAAAAATGGCGGCGTTTTTGGCCGGGTCATTGGC
>JAUXZG010000035.1 GCA_030694005.1 Desulfobaccales bacterium
CCCCCCCCCCCCCCCCCCCCCCCCCCCCCCCCCCCCCCCCCCCCCCCCCCCCCCCCCCCCCCCCCCCCCCCCCCCCCCCCCCCCCCCCCCCCCCCCCCCCCCCCCCCCAAATTGATATCTCCCCACCCCCTCAATACCCCATCAGGCCACAGCAGCGCGAACACACGGGCATCAGCCCGTCTTTGGCCAGGCTGCGCCGAAAATTCCGGTAAGCCGGGGAATTCCACAACTCGGTGATGGTGGCGTCTTTGATGTTGCCCACTACAAAGTCGTGGTAGTCCCGGCAAGGAGACAGGTCGCCGTTACTGTTGATCTCCACCGCCTGGTAAATGGAAATACACTGGTCATAGCCGAACCGGGCCCGGTGGTCGGTATAGTAGGAGCGGAGATTTTCAGCGCCCATGATGGGAGGAATCAGGGTGACGGGAGGGGCGGACCAGGGACGGGACCTCTCCATCAGGCCCCGCAGTTGCCGGTCCAACTCCTCATAATCATCAGGTTTCCAGCCGCCCACCCAGCCCCAGGGGCGGTGGGGCTTAAATCCGAAGCGCCGGTGAAAATCCTCTTCGTGAGCCCGGGCATCCTCCTCATCAATCCACCAGGAAAGGTAAAATACGAACAGGTCCACCCGGTGGCGGAAGGCTTCGTAGAGGTCCACCAGATGCCGCATATTATTCTGGGAAATTACCGTGAGGGAAGCGATCAAGGGCAGGCCTTGCCCGTTACTCTCCCGGGCCTGGCGCACCGCGGTCAAACCGGCCTGAATGTCGGCAAAATTATTCGCCCCCCCCACCCCCGGGCGGAGCTGATTGTGCAAATCGGCAGTGTGACCGTCAATGGAGACCTGCAAAAGGAACATGGGGGCCTTTACCAGGCGGGGGGCGGCCGCAGCAATCCTGGTGCCATTGGTGGCCACCGCGGTAGGCAAACCTAAGGCGGTGGCTCCTTCGATCAATTCCAGGGCCCCCTCGTACAGCATAGGTTCTCCACCCCAGAGGTAGACATTGGGCCGGTGGCCGTGGCGCACCAGATCGGTGAGCACCTCCAGATAACGGGACAGGGTAACTTCGCTTTTCTTGAGCTCCCGCAAATCCTTGCCGTGGAGAAACCCCTGGTCCCCCCACTGGCCGCAGGTATGGCAGCGGAGATTACAGAGGTCGGTAATTCTGATGCTTACCTGGCGGACGCGGCCGGCCCGGCCATTTTCGGCCCGGGGATGGAGCAGGTTAAAAAGCCACTTTTCTCCCTGTAAAGTCGCCAGGTTGGCGGCGATCCAGGGATGCCGGGCCAGGCGCCGAAAGTTTTTTAACACTACCCCTGGGGCGATTCTGCTTCGTGAAGTCATGAACCTGCCGGTTTATCTGTAGTAGTAACCGCATCACGGCTCTAAAGGTTAACGCGGTTCGAAAATTGACCTATTATAACCCAACTAAACCCGATCCCCAAACCCTTCCAGGCAAGACAATATTCTTGACAAGGTTCCCCTCCCAGGGCACATTCCTAATCAGCCGGTAAGGACGGCCTAAAAATCCCCTGAAATTCGTTAACTTAAAACTTAAAACTTAAAAAAATGCAAGCCCTGGTATATTACCGTTCCATCCCGCGCTATTTACTGGCCAAAGCGCTGAACCGCGTCTGGCCCCACCGGTTTTTTCCCCACCTGGCGCCGATGAAGTTGCAAGAAATTACCTTTACCCCCCCTAACCCCGGTTGGGTCGTGCTGCGCAGCCGCTTGTGCGGTATCTGCGGCTCGGACCTGAATCTTTTGAAGGGAGCGGAATCCCTGTTGCTGGAGCCTTACGCCTCCCTGCCAGCGGTGTTGGGGCATGAGGTGGTGGCCGAAGTGGCCCAAGCCCCGCCGGATTCGGAGTGGCACCCGGGGCAGCGGGTAGTGGTGGAGCCGCTCTTGCCCTGTGAGGTCCGGGGCCTGCCCCCCTGCCGCTTCTGCGCCCAGGGGCAATATAATCTATGTGAAAACTTTACCCGGGGAGGACTGGCGCCCGGGACTATTTTGGGCTTCAACCGGGACGCCGGCGGCGGCATGGCGGAGTTTTTGGCCGCCCACCCCTCGAGACTGGTGGGCCTGCCTGAGACCGTCTCCGATGAGGCCGCGGTGCTGACCGACTCGCTGGCCTCGGCATTGCAGCCGGTTCTGGACCACTTTCCCCAGGCCCGGGACACGGTGGTGATTTACGGCGCCGGCATCATCGGGCAACACCTGGTACGCCTGCTCAGGGTTCTGGGCGCCACCGCCCGTCTGGTGGCGGTGGCCCGCTACCCTTTCCAGAAGGAACTGGCCCAAGCCGGCGGCGCGGACTTGATTCTCTTAGAGCCAGGTCGGAAGGAACTGGGAAAGGCCGTGGGGGCCCACTGGCTGCCCACCACCCTGGGCGGGGGCAACCTAGAAGGGGGCGCAGACCTCTTCTTCGACTGCGTCGGCAGCCGCGCCTCCCTGCAGGAAGCGCTCCTGGCCCTGCGCAGCCAGGGGACTTATGTGCTCGTGGGCACCGCCGGAGCCCTGGGGATGGTTGACTTCTCCAGCCTGTGGTTTCGGGAATTGAAGCTCACCGGCTCGGCCATGTATGCCCACAGCCGCTTGCAGGGCCAGCAGGTGCGCACCTATCAACTGGCTGTAGACCTGCTGGCCCGGGGAGACTACCCCTCCCAGGGCCTGCTCTCCCATACCTTCCCCCTTAAGGACTACCGCCAGGCCTTTAAAACGGCCTTTAATAAGAAACTCCATCACACCGTCAAAGTGGCCCTGGATATGAGGGAGGTGGGGAAATGAGTTGTGGGGGGAGGGCCAGGGAACTAAGTTCCCTGCCCTCCCCCACTGCCATATCCCCAGACAGCTGTTGGGACCGGGTATGAAGTTAGTGATCAGTGTTGATGTGGAGGAAGAGGGGTTATTTTCCGGGGAATATCCCCGCGTCCCGGCCGGGGTGGCCAATGTCGCTCAGCTTCGTCGTCTCGAGTTTATCCCCCTGGAATTCGGTTTTCCCTTGACCCTGTTGGTCACCTATCAGGTGGCTCAGGACCCGGCGGCCCGGCAAGTGTTGGCGTACTGGCGAGACCGTTACCGGGCCGAGATCGGCGCCCATCTCCACCCTTGGAACACTCCGCCCTTCTTAGACCTGCCCTACCCGGAGCCGGTGAGGTCGGAGAAGCTGCCCCGGCCGCTGTTAAAGGCCAAAATTGCCAGCCTCGGGGCCGTCCTTAAAAAAAACCTGGGGGTGTCTCCGGTTTCCTTCCGCATGGGCCGGTTCGATGGTAGTGCTAAGGTCTTGGGGCTTTTGCCGGAGTTCGGCTTTAGGGTGGACAGCAGCATGGTGCCTCTAACCCAGAAAGTGGGCGGCCCAGACTTCTTCCTCATTCCTGCCGACCCTTTCTGTTTTCGGCCTGGCGGGCCTCAAGGGCCGCCCCTGCTGGAGGCGCCTCTCACCATGGTTCCTGTCTGGGCCGCGGCCGCCGGGCTGGTTTACCGGCTGTCTCAATCCTTGCCCGGGTCCTGGGGCGGACGGATGCGCGCCGGTTTCCCCTATTGGGGGGCGGCCGGTGTCCAGCCCGCCTGGTATCCGGCGGCCTCCATGCGCGGGGCCGTGCGCCTGCATCGCCGCCGGGGGGGCAAAGTTCTCACCATTTTTTTCCACTCCTCGGAACTTATGCCCCGCGCTACCCCCCAATTCCCCACGGATGAGGCCGTAAACCGTTTTACCCAGAAGATCCGCGCCTTTCTTTCCTGGCTGGTTGAGACCGGGCCGGTCCAGGGGGTCACCCTAACGGAGCTTGGGGACGAGTATCTTGGGGGAAAGGAATAGAGATGTAATAGTCGAGGGTTGACCTGACAACCTTTCGATCCCGATTCGATATGATCTGACCCTTCGTTGGATTCACCTTCGTCTTAAACATCAAGCAACAGTTGGCAGAACCTAAAAGAGAATCTTTAGATATCGGTATGATATCGCAACATATGAATATGTGTCGATAATAGCAAGTTATTCACAGTTAAATGGCGGATGATTTTCCACCGCGAGTTACGCGCCGGACCGCATTACCTCACGCGGAGGCAACTTTCCGGAGGCGGATAGCAGCCGGGGTTACCTCCACCTGTTCATCGTCATTGATAAACTCCATGGCCTGCTCCAGGCTGAATTGTCTGGGGGGCACGAGACGCAAGGCCTCATCGGACCCTGCGGCCCGGATATTGGTCAGTTTTTTCTCCTTGGTAATGTTCACCACCATATCTTCGGCCCGGGTGTTTTCGCCGACAATCATGCCCCGATAGACCGGGTCTCCCGGTTTCACGAAGATAGTCCCCCGGGGCTGCAGGTGGAAAATGGCATAGCCCACCGCCTTGCCGGGCCGGTCGGCAACCAGGGCCCCGTTGGGCCGGCCGCTGATCTCACCCGCATAGGGGGTAAATCCCACCAGGATGGTGTTCAAGAGCCCGGTGCCCCGGGTATCGTTCAAAAACTGGCCGCGCCAGCCGATGAGGCCCCGGGAAGGGATTTCAAACTCCAGGCGCACCCGGCCGTAGCCGTGATTGACCATCTTGACCATCCGGCCCCGGCGGGCGCTCAGCTTTTCGGTAACAATGCCGATGAACTCCTCGGGAATATCCACTACCGCCAGTTCCAGAGGTTCGGAGAGCACCCCGTCCCGCTCCCGGGTAATGACCCGGGGTTTGGACAGGGATAGCTCAAAACCTTCCCGGCGCATCATTTCGATGAGCACGGCCAGCTGTAGTTCGCCCCGGGCGCTCACCCGGAAGGCTTCCTGCTTTTCCGCCTGGCCCACCCTGATGCTCACATTGTAAAGGACTTCCTTGTCCAGGCGCTCTTTGATGTGCCGGGAAGTCAGGAGCTTCCCGTCCCGGCCCGATAGGGGTGAGGTATTGACCGAAAAGACCATGGAGATGGTGGGCTCTTCCACCACGATGCCGGGCAGGGGCCGGGGGTCTTCAGGGTCGCCCAGGGTATCGCCGATGAAGGCCTGGGGCACGCCGGCCACCGCGGCCAGGTCCCCGGCCTCGATCACCTCCCGCTCCAGGCGCTCCAGACCCTCAAAGCTGTAGAGGAGGCTGAGATGGGCGTTGCCGGCCATCTCCCCCTGCTTCAGGAGCGCCACCTCCCGGCCCCGCCGCAAGGCCCCGCTGACTATCTTGCCTACGGCAATCAAACCCACATAGTCGCTGTAATCCAGGCTGGTGACCAGAAACTGCAGCGGCGCGGCCGGATCATAGGTTGGCGCCGGGATGGCCGAGAGAATAGTTTCAAACAGCGGCACCAGGTCCCGGCCCTCGCCGGCGGGGTCCGTCAGGGCGATGCCGGCCTTGGCGTTGGTGTACAGCACCGGGAAATCCAGCTGCTCCTCGGTGGCGTCCAGATCGATGAACAGGTCGTAGATTTCGTCCAGAACCTCCTTGACACGCCGGTCCTGGCGGTCGATCTTGTTGATCACCACGATGGCGGGGAGCCCCTTCTCCAGGGCCTTGCCCAGGACGAACCGGGTTTGGGGGAGCGGCCCTTCGGTAGCGTCCACCAGGAGCATGACCCCGTCCACCATGTTCAGGGTGCGTTCCACCTCGCCGCCGAAATCGGCGTGGCCCGGGGTGTCCACGATGTTGATCTTCACCCCTTTATAGGTGATGGCCATGTTTTTGGCCATGATGGTGATGCCTTTTTCCCGCTCCAGGTCCATACTGTCCATGACCCGTTCGGCCACCTGCTCATTTTCCCGAAAGATGCCGCTCTGCCAGAGCATGGCATCCGCCAGGGTGGTCTTGCCGTGGTCCACGTGGGCGATAATGGCTAAATTTCGTAAATCTTTCCGAACGCGCATAATGTCTCAGGGAAAAGTGAATTGAGGGGAGGGCCGGGGGACTTTTTTGTAAGGGGGCTCCCCCGCCCTCCCCTCAAACTCCCCTCCCAACCCCCTCTGGGAGGTGGTGAGCAGGCGCAGGAACTGGCTGCTGCCGGAAACCACGGCCAGCACGAGTTGCACGGCAAAGAGGACATCGGCGGTCAGCTTTTTCGTTAAATGCATGGCTACAATCTATCAGGCTGAGCTCCCATTTCCCACTTAAGGGTTGGCCAATCCGCCGCGTTGACCGGAGAAACTTCATTACCGACCTCATAACCTCATATATGGAATCGGAGCCAAGGCAGTGGAAGATGCCCGGAGGGTTTAAGAAAATGGATAAAAAGGCAAAATCCAGGTAGACTAGAAGTAGATTATCCAAATAAGAAGGAAAAACATACTAAAAACCAATAATGTTAAGTAACTGCTATGACTAGAAACTTATCAAACGGCCAAAAATTTCACCTAGCTGGATCATATCTTCATTTGTAGTTTTATAAGAAGGTAGAATTATAAGCTTCTTATCCCCGACCGACTATAGCTCGGGCTGCGATTATGCCGCTGGCTGAGGCCTGGATCAGGCCCCGGGTCATGCCGGCGCCATCCCCGATTATGAACAGATTGGGGATCGGGGTCTCCAGTTCCGGGCTCAGTTTCAGGCGGTGGGAGTAAAACTTCACTTCCACCCCGTAGAGCAAGGTGTGGCGGTTGTTGATTCCTGGAGCCAGGGCATCCAGGGCCTCTAACATTTCCAGAATGTCTTTAAGGTAACGGTAGGGGAGGACGAAGCTAAGATCCCCGGGGGTGGCACTCTTGAGCGTGGGCCGGGTGAGGCAACGTTCCAGGCGGGCGGGGGTAGTGCGGCGGCCCACCTGGAGGTCACCCAGTCGCTGTACCAAGGCTCCCTGGCCCAAAAGATTGGCCAGGCGGGCGATATATTGGCCGTAACTGATGGGATCATCAAAGGGCTCGGTGAAAGTGGAACTCACCAGAATGGCGAAATTGCTGTTTTCCGTTTTCCGGGAAGTATAGCTGTGGCCATTGACGGTAACCAGGCCGTCCAGATCTTCTAAAACGACCTCACCGTAAGGATTCATGCAAAAGGTGCGTACCTTGTCGTCGAAGGTACGGGAGTAATAAATCAATTTGGCTTCGTAGGCTGCCTCGGTAAGGGGCAAAAGAACCGGGGCTGGGACCTCCACGCGCACCCCGATATCCACTGGGCTTGGAACAGAGGGAATAGCGAGGCGACGGGCTTCTTCTCGGATCCAGGCGGCCCCAGACCGTCCAGGAGCGACTATCACATAGCGGGCCCCCACCACCTCCTCGTTATCTAAGGCCACCCCAGTCACTGCCCCATCCCCCGCCATAATCTGATGGGCCCGGCATTGGGTACGGATCTCCAAGCGGCCGGCCAAACGCTCTCTCAGGCGGCTAAGGATTTTTTGGCAATTTTCCGTGCCGATGTGGCGCAAACGGGTGGGAATGAAGATCATACCCGCATGGCGGGCCCTGGTTTTGAGAAGTTCCTGAGTATCCTGATCGCCGCCATAGAGTTCTGCCGGTGCTCCCAGCGATTGATAAATGCTGTCCACCTCCTGGATCAGGACAGTTAACTTATCCAGGGGCAGAAGGTCACTTAAGAAACCTCCCACCTCGGGGGAGAGGATGAGTTTGCCGTCACTAAAGGCTCCTGCCCCACCCCAGCCGCACAGAAGACCGCCCGGCGTGTCCCGATGACGCTCCCCGAGGTCTGGCCCCTGTTCCACTAGCAGGACGTCCCCCACATTTGATTCTGCCAGGTTTAACGCGGCAAATAGCCCCGCCGGCCCGGCTCCAATTATGACAACCTCATATGAGCTTTTCCTGTCCATCTTTAGTCCATGTCTAAGCTAAACATGTTCGTTGTTAAGTCCTGAGTCTTGACCTTATCTTATAACATCCTTTGACCAACTGGGGATGTTCATGCAGATATCTCTTTTCCCCTATGCTGTCAAGATGAGAGAAAGTTCATGTCCTGGACAGTCAAAAATATAACGTTTGCCCTGACCGATATCTGGGGATAATGTCATATCCCTGCTTATTGAAATTTCCCCACCAAATGCAGCCCTTTTCAGTATGCAAATCATATCTTCAATTCGCTGGAATTTCTGAGAAGTTTCGGTTTTAGCAAGGTATATTGCATTCGCTATTGCGCTTAGCGGCGTTAGCTTGAGCCGCTGATTAGCTATTCCCCCTGTCAATAATAGATCTTGCCACAAGGTCTCTTCGAAGCTTTCATGTGTATTCTCCTTCTTCAAACGGTTTCGGTCTGTTGGACACCAGCGTGCGATTCAAGGCAGCTAAATACCTGAGCTCAGCCGCAGCGCCCTCGGCTGCAGCGATCTGTTAGGCTGGCCTCCCTTGCACTAATGGCCGAAGTCAATCTGATAACTAGGCAACGCGCAGTTGCGCCAGCGATGCACGAGTGCTACCACCGCTTATGTCCGGCACAATCTTCAATTCGAGCGCCGTTACACCGTCGAGATCGATGTCGTAGTCTTCGACCTCACGTGCCGCCCCCGGCGGACT
Organism: Desulfobaccales bacterium; assembly: GCA_030694005.1. Taxonomy (GTDB): domain Bacteria; phylum Desulfobacterota; class Desulfobaccia; order Desulfobaccales; family 0-14-0-80-60-11; genus JAUXZG01. The sequence continues at coordinate 8,431 of JAUXZG010000035.1, forward strand.
GAAGTTATACTGCTGGCGCGAAATCTCTCGGTAAGACTGACCGCCGTCTGCTGACCACCGTAAAACGAACTCTTGCGTGCGCTCCTGCTCACCTTCATGGAACACTAGGTGGATTCGCCTGAGTCTCAGCGGCTCATCAAACAGGAGGCGGATCGTCTGCTCCCCAGGCTGCGCGGCCCGCCAACCCGAGCCCATACCCGGAATCAGTGCCGATTCAATCGAGTAGTCGACATCTTCGGACGTGATTTCGACCTGTGCCAAGCGTTCAAGGTCTACCCAGCCGTGCTCGGCGGCTGAGACCTCACGAGGGCCATGACCGATAATGCGCTTGCGCATAGTGTACCTCCTCATTCCTCACTCAACATAACAATTTAACATTATATATTGAGTAGATAATACTTTTTTCGCCCAACTCACCTAGATGAACGAATTATAGGATGTGGGGCCAAACTGCCGCCACTACTATGTGGTTATCGATGTGGTCGAAAAACGATTCTTTGCTAAAACCTTCGAGAAACAATTTTTCTTCTATTTTTTTCAGTCGGCCCGGCGCTGCTTCTATTTTTTCCATCACTTCCGAGAGTTCCATTAGTTTAGCGCTTAATTCTTTTAGTTTGGCTTTGGCTTCCAGAAGTTCCTCTTTTGCTTGTGCTATTTCCTTTTTGGCTTCCTCCATCTCACCTCTCCTTTGATCCGGCGCCTCAATGGGCCCATCCAAAAACCCGATTGCCTGGCCGGTCAGTTCGCCTATCAGAATTTCATTCTTGACCTACCCCCGTAATCAGGTCCCCGAGAATCCGGGCGGCCCAGAAAAAGATATTGTGTTCCCGGACCCAATGGCGCATGGAGGCCATGCGGACAGCTTTTTCTTCGGGCGAGTCCTCCAGGGCTTTATAGAGGTTGTCAGCGATCTCCTCAGGATTAAAGGGGTTGATGCTATATGCCCAGCTCAATTCTCGGGCCGCGCCGGTAAAGGGGCTGAGGAGCAGAGCGCCGTCGCCGTTCACCCGGCTGGCGACGTATTCCTTGGCAACCAGATTCATGCCGTCGTGGAGGGAGCTGACCACCATGACATCCGCCAGGCAGTAATAGGGGACGATCTCTTCCTGGGAAAGGTGGGCCTTGACCACGATGACAGGCTTCCAGCGGCCATAGGCGTATCGGCTGTTGATCTCCACCTCCAGGGAATCCACCAGGGCGTTGAGCTGCTTGTACTGCGGGATATTCAACCGGGATACCGGCCCTAGCTGGATAAAGGTGAAATGCCCCTGGTACTGGGGATACTTCTGGAAAAAGATATTGACGGCTTCCAGGCGTTCGGGGATGCCCTTGGTGTAGTCGAGCCGGTCGACTCCTAGACCTACTTTCAGCCCGCTTAGGTTGAAGCGGTGGCGCAGCTGCGCGATCTGGGCCTGGGTGTCCTCGGCAGCGGCAAAATTCTCGAAGCGCTCAAAGTCGATGCTGATGGGAAAGGGCCGCACCCGGGTCTCTTTGCCCTGACGGAAAATGGCGTATTTTTCGTAATCCACCCGAGCCTCCAGGATCCGTTCCACCGTATCGAAGAAGTTATTACAGTGGTATTGCAAGTGGAACCCCAGTAAGTCGTTGCCCAGCAACCCTTCCAGGATTTCAGTGCCCCAGGGGCAGATGCGGAAGACCTCGAAACTAGGCCAGGGAATGTGCCAAAATTGGCAGACGATCAGTCGGGGGTCGGCCTCTTTGAGCATCTGGGGCAGCAGGGCGAAATGGTAGTCCTGGATGAAGACAATGGTCCGCCTGTCCCTCACTTCAGACAGGATGGCATCGGCAAACTTCCGGTTGACCTGACGATAAACCTCCCAATGGGCGGGGGAAAACAGGGGGCGGGCATAGCAGACGTGACACAAGGGCCAGAGGGCCTCATTGGAGAAGCCATAGTAGTAGCCGTTTTCTTCTTCCCGGGTCAGCCAGAGCCGGCGCAACTTATATTTGGGGTTATGGGGGGGCACCATGATGGTATCTTGCCCCACGACGGCCTCCTGGTCGGCTTCGCCACTACCGGCGGCCACCCAGGTGCCGCCGGTGGTCTGCATCAAGGAATCCAGGGCGATGGCCATACCGCTGGCGGGCATAATGACCTCCACCTCCCCGCCCCGGTAGATATGCATATAGGGTTCGCGATTGGACACCAGGATGAACTGGTAGTCACTAAACTTTTTCTGAACCAAATCCTTTAAACTATCCTTGTTCCACATCATCTGCCCCTCCCTTTGGGTGGCAAATTTGGGACTCGCTACAGGTTACAATTCCATAATCCTCTCGGTCGGATTTTCCCGTAAAATCATCAGGGTAAGATAGTCCCGGATCTTGCGGGTGATGAGAAAATGATGGCGGACGAATTCTCGGGCCATCTTGCCCATGCGCCGGGCCATTTCCGGCCGGTGCAGGAGATAGCGGATACGAAAGGCGCAGCCCTCCGGGGAATGGACTAGAAACCCGGTATTATAGTCCCGGAGCTGCAGCACAATACCGCCCACCGCGCCGCCGATAACCGGTTTGCCCTTCCACATGGCTTCGGTGACGGTGAGACCGAAGCCCTCCCGGGTGGACTTTTGGACAATGATATCGGAGGCCCGCTGCAGGGCATTGACTTCATGGTGGGCGTCCGGCGGCAAGAGAAGGATCTGGATATCCGGCTCATCTTTGGCGGCTTCCATGACCTCGGCAAAGATGCGGGGCCCTTCCGGATCATCGATGGCTTCCCCGCCAGCCAGAACCAGCTTACAGGGGGTATGGCGCCGCACCATGCGAAAGGCCTGGATTACTCCCACGGGATCCTTAAAGGAATCAAAGCGGGAAACCTGCAGGATGATGGGCTTATCCCGTTCGATGCCCAGGCGGTCTAGAACTTTCCGGACTTCCGCGGTGCTCAGGTCCCGGTTCTTTTCGCTCAAGGGGTCGATGGAGGGGCGGATGAGATACTGGGGGTGGGGCAGATTCTGGGCGAACTGGGACATGGAGAACACCGAGGCCTCATATTGGCTGACGATCTCCTGCAGGAATTTCCAGACCAGGCGCTCTGGCCGGGAGGCATCGATGTGGCAGCGCCAGATCCAGTGTTTGGCTTGGGGACGGAGAAAATTAATCAGATAGGCGGGCTGAGGGTCATGCACCAGGACAAAATCTGATTCCCAGGTAAACTTGCGGGCGTTCTCCCGATTAATCTCCCGGTAATGATCCAGCATGTCGGGGGAGAGATGTACCTTATAGCCTTGCAGGGCATTATGCATGGCCTTGGTGATCTCAAAGAACTCCTGATCTCCATGGATCACTTCCCATTTGACATCCAGCCCTAACTGTTCCAGTAAGGGGACGGCCCGGTCTAGAATTTCTGCCACCCCGCCCCCGGTGCGGGTGGAATTGATGTGGATAAATCGCCGGGGGCCTAGACGGTCCGCCAGTCGTTGGAGCTGTTCGATCACTTCCTGACCCACGACGGGGGCATAATCATTGAGTCCGATCACAGAGGTCTCCCAGATGTTGATGAATCAGCCCTAAAAGGGTGTCCCGGATTTCTCTCAAGCTATAGAAGTAAATATCTATGCCACGGATGGCGGCAACCAACTCCGGCAGACCGAAGTTGGTCTCAATCCAGAAGGAAAAGTCATCGGCTTTGCGCACCCCCAGGCGCCAGCGGGCTTCAAAAAAATGATAATACATAGAATCCAACCCCACTTTCCGCAGGCTCTCGCAGAACTCCAGCAAGGTATGGGCGCGGATCTGAGAGCGCATCACCACGGTGGAGGCCTCACAGAAATGAAACTCAAACCCGGAGCGAGCCCAGGGCACATAGGGGATATCCCAGAGGTACTCCTCCAGGATGTCCACAACGGCCTGGCGGACCTGGGCCAGATTGTCATAGTCAAAGGGGTCAAAGGAGCTGAGCTTCTCGGCCAGCTTGGAGTCTTGCAAGGCGTTGGCAGCCCACCGGGCAAACTCGTTGGGATATTCCTCCGCCGGCTGGGTGATGGCCAGGCGGGACTGAAAGATATGGTAGTAGAGGACCGATTCGTCAAGCTCGCGGAGGGCCTGAAGCAACTCCCTGAGATTATGCGCCTTTTTCCCGATGGGCATGGGCATGAGAAAACATTCCCGGAACCAAAAGGGATTTTCAGCCGGCTGATCTGGACTAATTTTCACGGTTTCTCCTCCCCCTGGGTTGCGAGCAAGGCCAAAAACTCCCGCACTTGCGCTGGATTCTTGAGAAAATGGGTGGCCTTGGTAGGCTGCTCTTCGTCTCCCACTTTGAAAGATAGACCTTGTTCCTGAATCACTGCAAAAACACTTTTATCAGTAGTATCATCCCCTAGATACAAAGGAAAATATCCAACAAAATAAGAAGATAGCAAGATCTTCTGAATCGCCTCACCCTTGTTTACTCCGTAGGGCAAGACCTCCATCACCTTTTTCCCTCGAAGAAGCTGGTAGGACCCAGACTCAACTATATGTGCCTTCCAAGTTTCTATAATCTTTAGGAGTTGGTCTTCCTGCCCTGGAGAGGCTTGCCGGTAATGGAGGGCAAAACCCTGGGGTTTGTCTTCTATCCACCAGCCGGTAAAATGCTCTAAAAGTCCGGCTAACTGTTTTTTCCACCCAGAAATTTCTTCTGAGGCAGATTTCATGTTTATTAAATTCAAGGGCTTTCCGGCAATCAGGCCTTCTCCTCCATGGGAGCCAAGATAATTAAGTCCAGGGATAGGCAATAATTTAAGTAAATTTTGTAGAGGTCGGCCGGAGACCACCACTACTGCATAATCGAGCCGATTAATGAGGCGGGCCAGTAGTCGCAAAAGCCCAGGAGTGGGGTAGGCTAACTCAGGGCGAGGGGCAATCTCTACCAATGTGCCATCATAGTCTAACAGCAACAAGAGCTTTCGCCCTTGCCTACGGCCTTGTACCATTCTCGCAAAGAAGTCAACCGGCTGTGCAAGCATTGTTCTTAAAGACTTTAAGCTGCCTTGGATTGCCCGGGTGAGATAAAAGCCTGGGATGGTTGATGGCTGCGCCTTGAACGCAATCCTGCGGCGCTCTTCCTATGCACATTTTCCAACAAAAGTTGGGGCTTCGGGAGGGCTGAATGGAACTGCCTACCCGAGTCTTTTGGTAAGTATACCTTAAATCTGAGAAAAATACTGTCAATCAACTGCAATCAACCCGTAAGGAGAGCTAGTTGGTTGGAATAATCTGGCGAGGGTATCGATATCTGTTATGAACCGAAACTTATCAAACCGATTGCTGATCGAGCTAAGGTCAAGCTCGCCAGAGATTGTTGTCCCAACACATTCCCATAAAAGCGGATGTCGACCAGTAGTTGTCCAGGCCGAGCCCTGAACGGTGTGCCCAGATCCCCACAAAATGCAACTATCTGCTATGACCAGAAACTTATCAAACGGCTGGAAATTCCATCTATCTGGATTATATCGAAACTTCTTGGCCTGAAGATTTCCTGGCATTATCCCCCAGCACTCCTGCTTTCTCCTATCTCTGACTGATGGAATCTCCTCCACCATAAGTTAACCGTTTCGATATGTGGATCATATCTACAACTCTTTAGAATTTCTGAGAAGTTTCTGTTTGGCAAAATATATTGAGTTTTACAATATAAAATCTGCTTAACTATTTTATAAATGTATGAGGACATCCTATTATTTATAGGGACTCAATAGGAGACCTCGAGAGGCTACCGACAATTATTTTAATTAGCTTGACATTGGGCAATTTTATTGTAAACTATAAAAAGTTTAGCATGTCAGACTGAAGCCGGGCCACAAGTCCTGGACAGGAATCGGACGGGGATGCTAATTCCCCGCCGATTTTTTTTGCCTGACTGCTGTGCGCCCTGCTTTTTTGGCGGGATATCATTGCAGTATCTGCAGGAGGTTTCACAATGAAGGAAACTGGTACGGTAAAATGGTTTAATGACTCCAAGGGCTTTGGCTTTATCACTCGGGAAAGCGGTCCGGATGTGTTTGTGCATCACAGTGCCATCCAGGGCGACGGCTTCCGCTCCCTGGCAGAAGAACAAGCCGTGGAATTTGAAGTAACCCAAGGTCCCAAGGGGCCTCAGGCCCAAAACGTGGTAAAGCTTTAGGCCTAAAGCCTGATGGTCAGAACTCCGACGATCCCAGGACCCTCGGAGTTCTGGCATCTTGAGCCCCATAGAGAGGTAAATACTTGGCCCGAAACCGATATGGCTGGAATAAGCGCACCAAAGAAATAGCCCGAAAACAGAAGAGCGAAGAAAAATTGAAACGTCGACAGGGCAAAACCCTGACACCGTCGGCGGAGGAAATTCCGGAGGCGACTCCAGAAGTAACTAGCGGTCCGAGCGAGACCACCCTGCCGGAAACACCTCTGGCAAGTGCATCCCGCTGAGACTGACAAGGAGAAGATATGAGTATGAAATTGTACGTGGGCAATCTGTCCTACGAGATGACCGAAGAACAGCTGAACACTCTTTTTTCCGAGGCCGGCGAAGTGACCTCGGCCAAGATTATCAACGACCGGCAAACGGGTCAGCCCCGGGGCTTCGGCTTTGTGGAGATGGAAACCAAGATGGAAGGCCAGAAGGCCATTTCCATGCTCAACGGCCGGAGTGTTGACGGGCGCCCCCTGGCAGTCAACGAAGCCAAGCCGCAGCAAAAAGGCTCCTTTGGGAGCGGTGGTTACCGCCAATAACTGGGATTCAGGCGGCCGGAGGTGGGTAGCCTAAACTTCTGGCCCCGTGACTTCCGGGTAGTCAAGAGGCGGCTTCTGGGCCGCCTTTCTTTTAAGAAACGAACCGAATGCCATTTTCCTGTTTTGGCGGATACCACAATTCTGTCCTGAGAAGCCCCAGCCGGGTGTCTCTGCAAAACAAACCCTAGAAAAGAGCGAAGGTAATCCGACTAATTGAGTCTGTCGAAGTCCGTTGGGTGAGAGGCGCTCGAGGAGTTAAGTAAGATGGAAAAAGTTGTTCTGAAAGCTACCAAGCGTGACGTGATCGGCAAGAAGGTGGGTGCCCTGCGCCGCAAAGGGAAACTCCCGGCCGTGCTGTACGGGCATCACATCGAGACGACGGCGATCATGCTGGACGCCCACGAAGGGTCGCAGACGCTGTCCCACCTGACCTCGTCCAGCCTTGTGACGATCGACCTGGACGGGAAGGAGTACCTGGCGCTGGTGCGAGAGAAGCAGCGCGATTTTATCAAGAACCGCCTGGTGCATTTGGACTTCCAGGTCGTCTCGCTCACTGAGAAGATGCGCGCCAAGGTCGGCATCGAGCTGGCCGGCACGGCCCCGGCGGTCAAGGACTTCAACGCCGTGATCCACACCGGCCTGACCGAGATGGAGGTCGAGTGCATGCCGCAGGACCTGCCGGAGCGGATCGTGGTCGACATCTCCGGCCTGGCCGAACTCGGCGACAGCGTCCGCGTGCGTGATGTCGTCCTTTCAGACAAGGTGAAAATCCTGGACGATCTGGAAGAGATCGTCGCCGTCGCTACCGCCCCCAAGAAAGAGGAGATCATCGAAGAGGCCCCGGTTGAAGAGGAAGCCGCGCCCGAAGTGATCGAACGCGGCAAGAAGGAATAGGAAGTCCCCGAAGAGGGCAAGGAGTAATCCCCTTGATAAACAAGGAACAGCGGTGTTTAACGCACCGCTGTTTTTTTTCGATCTTTCGGCTCAAAATCCCAACAATCCTCCTATGAGTACTACCTGCTATATATGCGCGATTTGCGACCCAATGAAAATGTTTTTATATGCTTATCATATATGGATTCTGAACATAGTCGCTTAAATGTCAGGTCTGATCTGAAATCTATTGGGTGATTGTCAGTTTAAATCTAAGTAATTACAGAAGAGAAAGGTAGGGGCGGCCCGGCGGGTCGCCCCTACTTTCTAACCTCAAAGAAGGGGACTTTAATGCTCGAAATAATAGGGATTTGGCTGGAGGTTTCGTCCAGTGGAGGAAAAAATGCGGAATTCGGCCCACCCCAGCTTCTGCAGAAAAAACTTTACTGAGGTCACCATGACCCCCAGCCCGTATTTCACGCTCCGGGGAAAATTGATGGAAGAAGCTTCCGCAAAATAACGGGTGGGGCAGGAAACCTCCCCCACCGGAAAGCCGAAATAAATCACCTGGGCCAGCATTTCGTTATCAAACACAAAGTCGTCGGAGTTCTCCCAGAGGGGTAGGGCTTCCAATACCCGGCGGGAGAAGGCGCGAAAACCGGTGTGATATTCCGAGAGCTTGGCGCCTAACAACAAATTCTCGAAAAAGGTGAGAAAACGGTTGGCCAGATATTTATACAGGGGCATCCCTCCCTGGCGGGTCTTGCCGCCCAAAATGCGAGAGCCGATGGCCGCCTCATATTCGCCGCTGGCCACCAGACCGGCCAGGGCCGGGATAATCTTCGGGGAGTATTGATAATCCGGATGCACCATGACCACGATATCGGCCCCCAATTTTAAGGCCTCGGTATAACAGGTCTTCTGGTTGCGGCCGTAGCCCATGTTGCGTTCATGTAAGAAACAGCGAATGCCCAGACGCCGGGCGACCTCCAGGGTCTCATCGTGGGAGGCGTCGTCCACCAGCAATACCTCATCCACAATGTCCCGGGGAATGTCCTTATAGGTGCGCTCCAGAGTTTGGGCGGCATTGTAAGCGGGCATGACCACTACCACCTTCTTGCCGGCCAACATTTTCTTCCCTTCCTCTTGTCATTTGCTATAATAGACAATTTATTAATTCCAAAAAGAAACGCCCGGTAAACCGGGTTAACGGCAATTTCGGTAGAAAACACCAGGTTGGGGGGAGCCAAGGTCGGGCCTTAGGATGTGGCAGCCTGCCCCCCCGCCAGGCCTTCAGGCCTCCTGAGCCAGATTTTCAGACCCCTGGGGCCTTCCCCATTTAATATAAGGAATTATCCCAAAAAAGCAACCTTATCAGGATCCCACCTCAAGATGAACTTGCCAACAGCAATTGCCAAGATTCCCCGGGCCGAAAAGATTATCTGGATTTTTTTTGGGGCCACCTGCTTGCAGTTGGCTTTTTTAAAGCCTTACATTGTGCTGATTCCCAAGGGCCGGGTGAATTTATTCTCGGGACTTTTGTGTTTCATCACCCTCATGATCACCTGCTTTCTGGGTAAGAAGATTCTGAACAAAAAATCCCCTGAAGTCCTGATATCGTCAGTCCTGGTGTTTTTGGGCCTTCTGAGCGGCTGGTGCAGTATAACCCCTCTCCCCTCCTCTATGCGGGTCTTCATCCTTTTGGCCTCGGGCCTGGGCGGGTTTTGGGGAGCGAGAATTTTGTTGAACACCGAGGTCAACCGGAGGCTGTTTCAGTGGCTCTGCCTCGTCATTCTGGCAGGCATCATGCTGTTGAGCTTCATCGGCTTCTTCCTTTCCGGGAAGATCACTCATTTCTTCGAACCCAACTACCACTCTCCCACGGATATAATTTTTCTCCTCTCTTTTGCGCCTTTGACCCTGATCACTGAGAAATCCCGACCCAAGGTCATCCTGGGGGTAGTGCTTCTCGGGCTGAGTTACATCCTCCTTTGCCTGAGTGGTTCACTGTCCGTCGTCCTGATAACCCAGGGCTTGTTTTTGGCCATCGCCCTGATGGGCAGATTGCCTTTCAAGTATTTCCTGATTGTCGTCATTATCATGTCCTTGCTGCCCATCGGTAGAGGCAAGGACCGCCCGGCCATCCTCTATGTGGCTCAGCATATTATGGGGCAAAAGGGCGTCAAAGAACATGTCTCGGTTTATTATCGCATTGAAAACATTTATCTTTCCTGGAGAATCGCTCTGGAGCATCCTTTATTCGGCATAGGGCTGAGAACCTCCCGGGATAAATTCCTGGAAAATTATCAACCCCGCTACCCCTATGTGACCAAAGAGAAATTTGCCCAGAAAGCTGGCGAAGTGGTCAGTTCCGATAACATGGTCCTTACTATTCTGGCGGGCCTGGGCTTCCCTTTCCTGATAATTTACAGCGCCTCTATATTCATCCTGCTCTGGCGAATGATCCGCATGGCCTCTGGACCCTCTTTAGTGCCACCTATCCCGCCCTTGGCGGTCCTGCTGCCGCTATTTGCCAGCCTCCTGCATTTTCAGTTCTTTGACGGCTTGCTGTTTCCCCAACTTAGCTGGTTTTTCCATGTCTTACTAGGCCTGATCCCCACAGCCGGGGGAGAAGAGCCGCGTAAGGGGCCTGCCGAGAAATAAAGGCAAGATGCAACCAAAACCCTCTGGTCTCTCTAATTTTGAGCTGATGTTTGTGGCTTTGCTGTTGTTGGCCACCCCCCTGATGATTTTCTGGCGACCCCAGTTACCTTTTTTCTATATCCTGGATGATTGGACGGCCCTGATCCAGATGGCCCAGGAGCCTTTCTGGCAATACCTAGTCCGGCCTGACGGGGAACAATGGTTCCCCTTTTTCCATCTGATCTTTTATGGGCTGGTAAAGGTTGCCGGAGAACGTTATTACCTCCTAATCATGATTAACAGCCTGGGCATAGGCATAAATGCTTTTTTGCTTTATCTCTTTTTACGGCGTCACTTCGGCGCCGGCCTGGCCTTGGTCTTAAGCCTTTTCTATGCCGGGGCGGCAGTAAACCACGCCATTGCCTGGAATGCTTTTTATCTCTGCTATGTCCTCAGTCTGGGCTTTTTTCTGGGGGCCCTGCTGTTAACCGCCAGTTATCTCAGCTCTCCCACCTTTTTAAGACTTCTGGGGATCGGTATCTGTGCCCTGCTGTCCATCCTCTCCCACAATTACACCCTTCTGGGGCTGTGGGCCTTGCCGCTCTATACCGTCTTGCTGGGGGGACCGGAGGGCCGGGCTAGATCTTTACGCCTGGCCGTGACCGTGGGCGTGGTGTATCTGGCCTTCGGCCTGGGTTACTGCCGGTTTGCCGGCATCACCTCCGCGGCCAGCCACAACCTCACCATCTTCTCGGGCCTGCCGGGGCCCAAGTATCTGTTGCATATATTCTTTGCCGCCTTCCTCTCTCCCTTTCTTTATCTGTTTTGGGGCCATTATCACTTCCCGGTCTGGGCTTACTTTGCCGGCAGCGCTTTACTGACTACCAGTCTGGCTGTGATCTGGGTGGCAGGCGGAGCCCCAGAGAGGCGTTTGGGCCTTTGGGCCCTCCTGGGCAACGCCCTGCCTTTTTTGCTCATTTCCCTGACCCGTTATCAAAGATCCGTCAACCAGGCCTTTGTGGCGCGCTACGGGATTTTCACTCTCATAGGGGCCTTGATCCTAATGGGAACGGCCTGGCGCCTTTTGAACGCCAGGCTTCCCCAGAGGCTCTGGTTCAAGCTGATGGCCCTAAGTTTATTGGCCGCCATGGTTGCCGGGCAGTTTTTGAGCCTGCCTCTCTGGCAGCAGAAATATCTGGACATGAGCCGGGCGGCGAGTACTTGTTATCATAAGCTTAACCTCGAAGGAGAATTTACTGGACCAGTCGCGGAAAAGTTATTTCAACAGTTCTGTCCCACGGCTCATCCCAGCCTCACCCGCAGCCAAGCAGTGGCCATTAGGCAGTTCCTCTCTGGTACTCTTAAAGATCGATGATCCCGCAATAATGCCACTTAATACAATTCCGTTAGACTCAAATCAATGTCCTTTATTTCACAACTATCAATCAAGTCTCTGGTAATCTCTCAGATTTTACTCAAGATTATTAAAGAATAATCTTTGCATTATTATCTTGACATTTCATATTTTTTCTCCTTTTATATTGTCATCCTGCGTTATTCTCACCCTGAAATCAGGACGGCACTTTACCAAGAGGCGTGAGAAGAGGCCAAGGTGATGAGGCCGCTACCTGTAGCCAGGCCTTTCCGCCGGGTGTGGGGCCTTAAAGAGGCGGCCTCCCCTACGAGATTGACCAGCAACAGCAGCCCGGCACCTCAGCATTGTTAGGGCCAATAATTTTTTTCGGGGCAGATGGGCCCGGATAACCTAAGCATTGCTGATAACCAGGGTCAGGCGCAAGACAGGCAGGGGCAACGGCACTAATTGGCAGACCTGGCGACAACTGGCGCTCAGGTGCCGACAGGTTTGTTAAATCTTCAAGGTTGACAAAAAAATTTTAAACAAACCCTCAAAAAACCCGATATAAAAATTATTAACCGGCATTTTTAACGAAACCTGGAATTCCAGGTCTATTTAATAGGAAATGGCCATTTGGAGATAGATACGGCGTTTTATCAGGTTGAGGAGGAGTAGGCCCAGCCGGTCTGAGTTTAAGAGGTGGAGTGGGGTTCAAATCCGCTGGCCCGGTTCACCCCATTTTCAACTGGAAAATTTCTTGACTATAGGGCAGAAAGTTTGGTATTTCCCATATCTAAGGTTTTTGAAAATTAAGCGGACATTTTGGCAACTGGCGGCCAAGATTATAGGTCGTTGATATCTTTAACTAATTACCTCCTTTAAGAGGTCGATCTAAGGACTGGAAGGGTGGTGGACTTCGGCTTTCTCTAGAAGGCCTCCAGCATCTGGTGAAAAAATTTTTATCCCGGATAGGGGCTGGCCGCATTAGGGGGATAATGCCAGGCAGCCTCGCCACAGGCTAAAAGCCGGGTTGATGTTTCTAAAATCTCTAGCCCTGGGGGAGCTGCCTATCTTCCGATTTAGCGAATTTGTTCCCTAAGATCCAGTCAAGATAAGGGTAATTTAAGGCTTTCCACCTCTAAACGGAGGGACTTGCCTATGCCTGTGGCCTAGACGCACTTTTCAGGCAATATTGGCAGATCTTGGGAGGGTCTAGACTTGCCGCTCCCCGGGACCAAATTCTCATCTTTTTTTCGGGAGGGTTTTTTGGCGCTGGGGAATCTTAAAAAATTTGCTATACTCAAAAAACTCGGGTCGGGGGATCGCGAGGTTGAAAGGAGGTTATGACTTAGGGTAAGCGCGGTGGATATTTTTCTCCGGGATTTACCTTAAAAATCTGCAGTTTATTTACCTGGAGGGTAAATATCATTGACATTTGCTCAAGATACGACTAAAAAGGTATAAACCTAGGGGGGGGTAGATTTCTTCATGTCACTAAAAAACCGCTGCCAGCCTTTTGCTCTTATGGTACAAGGCGCCAGGGAACAAGGGTTTTACCCTTACTTCCGCCCCATCAACCGCTCTTGGGGGACAGAAGTGGAGGTTGCGGGCCGGCGTCTGATAATGATCGGGTCCAATGACTACCTTGGGTTAAGCCATGACCCTCGGGTATTGGAGGCGACGGCTCAGGCCTTGCGCCGCTGGGGCAGTGGCACCGGCGGGTCCCGATTCTTATGCGGCAATTTAACCCTGCATGAGGCCCTGGAAGAACGCTTGGCCACCTTTGTGGGCAAGAAAAAAGCCGTGGTCCATGCCACCGGTTTCACCACCAACCTGGGAGCTATCGCCTGTCTTTTGACCGCCCAGGATGTCATTGTGTGCGACCGGGAAAATCATGCCAGCATTTTTGAGGGTTGCCAGGCCTCCCGGGCCCGGCTGATCCCTTTTGCCCACAATGATGCCGCCGCCGCGGCCCGCAAGCTGGCCTTGGCCCGCCAGAAAAACCTCAACGGCTGCCTGCTGTTAATCACCGAGGGGGTGTTTTCCATGTCCGGCGACATGGCGCCCCTGGACGAACTGGTGAAGTTAAAGAAGGTCTATCCAGACCTGCTCCTTTACCTGGACGATGCCCACGGTTTGGGGGTGATGGGCCGTCAAGGCAGGGGCACGGCGGATCACTTTGGCCTGACCTCCCAGGTGGATTTCATCATGGGTACTTTTAGCAAGGCCCTGGCTTCCATCGGCGGCTTTATTGCCGCAGACGATGAGGCGGTCCTGGAATATCTGCGTCACCATTCCAAGCCTTTGATCTTTTCCGCGGCCCTCCCCGCCAGCAATGCGGCCACGGTATTGGCCTGTCTGGATATCCTGGACCAGAACCCCGAGCGGGTAGCCCGGCTGTGGGAGATTACCAGGCGGGTGCATGCCGGATACCGGGAGATCGGGCTGGTCACCAAGCATTCCAAAACTCCCATCATCCCCATATATATCGGCGCCGAAGAAAAGGCTTTCTTCTTCGCCCGGGAGATGTTCGATCACGGGGTTTTCGCTCTGCCCGCCATCTATCCCGCGGTGCCCCGCGGCCAGGCAGTAATTCGCACCGCCTTTATGAGCACTCATAAAGAACGCCAGATCCAGTATGTCCTGGAGGTGCTGGCAAAACTGGCCAAGAAGCATCGCATTCGGGCTTGTGACCTTGACGAACCAGAACCTTTTGTGGAAAGGGGCGGCTTTTCCGCCACAGCCGCCAATCCCTCAGGTACCTCAGCCAGCCTGGCGGGCGATTAAAGGGATAATGCGGGAGGTCTTCTATGAGGCTTGATGACCTCTTGCGCGTCAGTGTCCGGCAGGTGCTGCGCCACCGCCGCCGTTACCTGGGGGTGGTTCTGGCCATCGCCTTGGGTGTTGCCGGCTTCATGCTGGTAATGACCATGAGCCGGGACTTCAAAAAGAATTTCAATCGGGACCTGAACCTGATCGGTGGCGCTACCATCATCAGGATGTATTTTGAGGACCTGCCAGACCATCGCCCCCAGTGGTTCCGCACCGAAACCCTCGCCGGCCTGCGCCGCATCCCCGGAGTGACCGACGCCAGCCTGGTGGCCCTGGCCGGGTCGGCCCGCACCAACTGGCGGACCCGCCAATATTACTTCAGCCTGCTGGGAGTAGATGACTCTTTCTGGGAAGTGCGGGGCTTATGGCCCCTCAAAGGACAATTATTTCACGATGCCGACGTTGAGGCGCGGAAACGAGAGGTCGTCTTGGGGACCGAATTGGCCCGCCGTATCTTTGGCTCCCAAGAGGTGGAAGGCCGCTACATGGAGATCGACCACGACCTTTACCGGGTGAGCGGCTTACTGGGCGGCATAACCGACAGCAGCCTGGCCAATTCCGCCTTTATCCCCCTCACCACGGCCCAGGATCGCGTCTCTGGTATTTCTCTACCCAATCGCCTTTATCTGCGCGTTCTCACCTGGGACGATGTGGACCGGGTAGTCGCGGCCGTCCCCGCCGCCGTCTCTGCCCACCAGTCCGCGGACCTGCTGCGGGTGGAGGTTTCCTGGGAAGCCCTAAAACGCGTGAAACATGTGGCCTGGTGGGTGGAGTTCTTTATTTATCTGGCCTTAAGCGCTACCCTGATCCTGGGAGGCTTTGGTATCTGGAATGTCATGATGGCGGCGGTGCGCTCCCGCACCCGGGAGATTGGCCTGAAAAAGGCCATGGGAGCTGAAGACCGGGATATCCTGGCCCAATTCCTCTCGGAGGCTCTTTGTCTCAGTGTGGGTTCCGCCATCTTGGGCGTGGCCCTGGGCCGGCTGGCCATGGAGGTCATGGGTTACTTCATCGGCAGCAGTCCGCCGTTAGACCTCTTTCTTATCTGCTTGGCTTTGGGACTCCTGTTTGCGGTGTTTCTGGGAGTGGGAGCCGGTCTTTACCCCTCCATCCAGGCAAGTCGCATGGAAGTAGTATCGGCCATCCGCTATGAATAAAAGATCCCCCTCCAATATGGCCAATGGTGCCTTAATCAGCGTCAGCAACCTGGCCAAGATCTATGCCAACGGCGTGGGTACCATTCCGGTACTTCAGAAAGTCAATCTAAAGATCTTTCCCGGGGAGATGGTGGCGGTGATGGGTCCTTCCGGCTCCGGGAAATCGACGCTGCTTTTTATATTGGGCCTCTTTCTGCATCCCACCCGGGGCTCTTACCATTTAGCCGGGGAGGATGTGCTTAAGTTAGATCGGACCGCCCAGGCGGAATTTCGCCGCCGGCGGGTGGGCTTTGTTTTCCAAAGTTGCGATTTGTTGGAAAACTCCACGGTTTACGAAAATTTGGAATTCCCCCTGATTTACGCCGGCGTGGACCGGCGGGAGCGGCCCGCCAGGATCCTGGCCGCCTTGGAACAGGTAAATTTAGAGCACCGCATCCACCATGCCTCCAACCATCTTTCCGGCGGCGAGCGACAGCGGGTAGCCGTGGCTCGCGCCCTGGTCAACCAGCCGCAAGTCATCCTGGCGGACGAACCCACCGGTCAACTGGACCGGAGCCACAGCCACCTCATCATGGACCATTTTGCGGAAATCGTCAAAAAAGCGGAAACCGCCGTGGTGGTGGTGACTCACGACCCAGAAATCGCCGGCCGCTGCACCCGGGTCTGTTCCCTGGATGACGGCATCCTCTATGAAGGATGACCACAAGGGTTGGGGTGCCTCAGGCTGGGATGACCATGATAACTAGGGCTTGCATTTATCTCAGGAACCCCGCCGGTCTGTTATGGCGGTGGGGCAGGCCAGGCCGAAATAGGTCTCACCTGGGCAGATGGACGTCTCAAACCATAACCGGCCTCATTATCGGGTTAGTGTTTTTGGCCTTGAGTACTTTCTGCCTGGCCCAGGCGGCAGCTGCGGCGGCCAAGGAGACCGCCGGCGAAGCCGCGGCTCTCCCTGAGGGCCCTACGGACTTTGACACCTGTGTTCGCTTCGCCCTACGCCAGTCGCCCTTTCTTACCAAAAGCTCCATGGAAATTGATCTCAAGCGGCTGGACGAATCCGACAGTCGCTATGGCTTTATCCCCGCCTTAGGATTTCGCACCACTTATTATGTGGATCGGCCCACCAGCCAAAACGTTAAACCCAGCCCCTATACCCTGTCCTTTACCAGCGAGGCTTATAATCCCCTTGAGGCCTACTTTTCTTTACAGGTGAAGAAATTAATCACCGAGTTCGCCATCTTAAGCCACCTGCAGGTCATCGCCAACGGCTTGCTCCGCATTGGCCGGGCGTTTTTAGATTTAGACACCCTGAAACGGGTGGCCACCTGTCAGGATGAACTCATCAGCCTGGCCCGCCAAAACCTGAATTATGCCGAGAAGCGCCTGGGGATCGGCACCGCCACCTCCCTGGAAGTCAAGGTGGCCGCGCAAGAACTGGAGCTTGCCATAAGTGAGAAGGAACGGATCCTGGCTTCCCAGAACAATCTGCTGGAAGGCCTGAAGTCTTTTCTGGGCATGAAACCCGCCCAGGACTTGACTCTCAATCTGGAACAGGTGCAACGCCAGGTGTTCGGCCAGTTCGACCCCGCCGCCACCACCCTGGGTCAGGCCAAGGCGAGATCGTATGATCTCAAGACGCATGAAATTAAGAAACAACTCCAGGCCTACAATATCACCCTGGCCAAAACCAGGGTGCTGCCCAACTTTCTGTTTGGCGTCACGACTCCCGACCCCCTAAGCATGACGACCGCCAAGGGCTTTTTCTTCTATATAGGCCTTGAGGTGCCGGTTTGGGACGGTTTCAAAAGGATTCGTAATATCTCGCGTCAGAAAACCCTCTTGAGACAAATCGATGTAGAGACGGAGACCAAAGAGAGCGACCTGAGCGGTAAGTGGCAGGTATCCCTGGAGGATGTGCGGGGAGCCGCGGCCAGCCGCAAAGTAGCTCAGGCCCAAGAGGAATTAGGCCGTCTGAAAGAACGGCAAAACGAAATCCGCTATAAATCCGGGGGGGAACCCCTGACTACCTTTACCGAAGCCCGCAAGGGCTATTTGGAATCTCAGAAAAATAACCTGTTGAAAGCCCTGGATTATGACATGGCCGTCCTGAGTTTGCGCCATCTTTCCGGAGACCTGAGTTATAGCTATGTACAAGCTGATTCCTGGCAGAAGTAGCCTCTTGGTGGGTTTGGGGGCGGTGGTAGCCTTTGTCTGGCTGTTTCTGGCCTCAGCAGTGACCCCGGCCCAAGAGAAAGGCGGCCCCCCCCAGCCGGAGCCACCCCCCGCCCGGGGGTCCGAGATCGTGTTTACCGGGAAATTTTTCTGTTCTTTGAAACGCGCGGTGCCCATGCCCTTTAAAGGGACCGTCACTTCTTTAAAGGTCAAGTCCGGGCAACGGGTGGAAGCCGGGGAAGTCCTGGCCAGATACCGCCTCGCTCCGGAAGCCACTCTCCAGGTCCAGCAGCGTCTTAGTCCTGCCAAAATCAAGGAACTGGAAATAAAACAGGCCGAGGTGGAGAAAAACCTGGTCTCCCTGGAAGTCAAACAAAAGGAATTGACTCAGTTGGCCCAGCAGAAGTTGGCCCCCACCCTGACCAAGACCCAGACGGACCGGGAAGTCCAACAACTGGTCAAACAGCGCAAAGCCGTCTCTGAGCACCTGGCCCAGGAACAGCAACAAGCTCTGGAAGACCAGGCCTTCTTAAAAAGTCAACTGGGCAGCTTACCCAATCCCGGGCAGGTTCCCCGGGACGCGGCCCTGGTAGCCCCCGTAAGCGGTTATATCATCTGGGTGCACCCGGACTTTAGGGAAGGCGCGGAGCTTGACCCCACGAAAGCGGTTTTCCAGATAGGGGTGATGGACCCCATGGTGGTGCGGGCCCATGTTTATGAAATCGAGGCGCTCCAACTCACCCTGGGCGAGGGGGCCGAGGTCAATGTGGAGTCTTTACCCGGGCGAAATTTTGAGGCAACGGTGAGCCGCATTGCCTGGGCGCCGGTGCCCCCGTCCATCTATGTCCCCGCCGGGCAGGAACAGCCCTCCTACTATGAAGTTGAGTTAAACGTGCCGAACCCTGACCTCATACTTAAGGAGGGTTTAAAAGGCCGCGTTACCCTGCGCAAATCCCGCTAAAGAGGTAACTTGATGGATTTCCAAGGGGAGCTTAACGTGGCTCCCGTACTGGATGAAGCTGCTTTATGGGAATTTATCCGACTCCCCTGGCGCCTTTACCAGCATGACCCTTACTGGGTGCCGCCTCTTTTGCCCCACCAGCGCCATTTCCTGGACCCCCAGCGTGGTCCTTTCTTTGAAATCGGCGAGGCCCAGTATTTTCTGGCAATCCAGCAGGGTCGTCCGGTGGGGCGTATTTCCGCCCACCTTAACCGGCTCCATGATACCCACCATGGCCCGGAGGCCGGGTTTTTCGGATTTTTCGAATGTGTCCCGGACCAGCGGGTAGCCGACGCCCTCTTCGCCGCCGCGGCCGCCTGGCTGCGCCGGCGGGGAAAAAAGCGCCTCTATGGTCCCTTGAATTTTTCCATCTACGATGAGATGGGACTTTTGGTGGAGGGCTTCGACTCCCTTCCGGCAATCTTTCAGACTCACAACCCGCCTTATTATCTGGATCTCCTGACATCTTTAGGGTTCCGCAAGACCCTCGACTGGTATGCCCTGAGCATCACCAATCGGGACATAGACGCGGCGGCCATGGAAAAATGGCTGGAAAGGATCATGCGCGGACAATCCCTGACTTTTACCACCTACCACCCCCGGGAACTGGACAGGCGGGCCGAGGAAGTGTACGGCATCTTTAACGAAGCCTGGTCCCGCAACTGGGGGCATGTGCCCGTAACTAGACGCCAGTTTCAAGGGGTACTGAAAGATCTCAAACCCCTGCTGCGCCCGGAGTTGGTTAATCTTATCATGGATGGCGACCGCCTGGTGGCCTTCGGCATCGCCGTCCCCGACCTTAACCCCCTGGTTAAAAAGCTGAATGGGCGGCTAACCTTTTGGGGCCGGCTCAGGCTGCTTTATGAAGCCAAATACAAGCCGGTGCGCAAGGTGCGCGCTCTGGTTTTAGGAGTTACCCAGCCTTATCAGCATCGGCATTTGCACCAGGCCATGATGCTGAAAACCTACCTGTATCTGGTGCGCCATACCCCCTGTGAGATGTGCGACTTATCCTTGATTCCCGAAAACCTGGGGCACTACATAAAAACCATAGAGGCCTTTGGGGCCCGGCGCTACAAGACCTTCCGCGTCCTGGAACGGGATATCTGAACCCATGGGGGATGCAGCCAGGCCACTCGCCAAGGACTGGGCGGACTTGGGACTGGTAGCTCTGCTCTCTGCCGCGGTCTTTGGCCTGGCCCATTTGGCGGCCCTCACCAACCCCTTCGTCATCAATGATGATGTGCGCCAGCAGATCTTCTGGATGCAGCAGTGGCAGGACCCGGAGCTTTTTCGGGGAGACCTCCTAAGCGATTACGCCCGCCATTATGTTACCTGGGGAGTCAAAGGGTTGTATTGGCTGGCCTCCTGGGTGGTGGGCCCCATAACTTTCTCTAAGATATTGCCCGGCCTGTTGTTTGTCTTTCTGGCGGGTTGTTTCTTTAAGATCGGTGAGGTCCTGTGGGGGGTACGCCGCCTGGCCTGGATGGCGGTGGCCGTCTTTTGGTTGCTGCCCTTCTTTCTGGACAATATGTCCGGAGGCCTGGCCCGGGCCTTTGCCGCGCCGATGCTGGCCCTGTTTTGGCTGTACTGGCTTAACCGCTCTCCCCGGGGCCTGGCTGTGGTCCTGCTGCTGCAAGCCCTGTTCATCCCCTATATTTTTGTATTAGCAGCCACCGCGGCCCTGCTGGCCTGGGGGCTAAGTCGCGTCGGCGGGAGCTCGCCCCCGCCTTTTCCGGTCCGGCCGGCCCACTTTTCCCTGCTGGCCCTGGGGGCTGGCCTGGTAGTCCTCATGAACTACCAGTTCACCGCCGCGGGTTACGGGCCCCTGGTGAGCTGGGCCGAGATGACCAACCGCCCGGAATTCGCCTCTGGAGGGCGGTTCGCTATCTTACCGGTGCCTTCCCTCTTCTGGGAATTGATCAGCCCCTGGGAGTTCATCGCCCCTTTTAGGGAAGGGGGGCTCATCGTCGGCAGCCTGGGGGGTGCCATCCTTCTGGGGTTGGCAATTTACGGCAGCCTGCGTCTCGACCGGCGGGCCCTTAAGTCCCGGTGGCAGCCGGTCTGCTATCTGGGTCTGGCCTCCTTGCTGCTCTACCTCCTGGCCCGCCTTTTCTGGCTAAAGCTATTCGTCCCGGACCGCTATCTCATTTACACCCTTAACCTATTTTATTGCCTAGCCCTGGCCTGGTGCTGGGGGTCGGCCATCCAACTCCAGCGGTGGCCCCGCCTCCTGACGGTCCTGGCCCTGATCCTGGCGGCCGGGTTAGGGGCCTGGCGCCTTCAAGGGGTGGGGCTCTATGATTTTGCCGTTTACCGGCCCGTATACGCCGCCCTGGCGCAAACCCCCAAGGACGCTCTGATCGCCGGCCACCCCAATCTGATGGATAATGTTATGACCTTCGGCCAACGGCGAGCCCTGGCTACCTTTGAACTGTCCCAACCCTGGAGCCGGGGCTATTGGCAGAGGATAAAGTCCCGCCTTGACGACCTATTCACCGCGTATTATACTGATAATCCAGAGGTGGTGCGGACCTTCGCCCAGAAGCATCAGGTCGCCTTTCTGGTGGTGGATGAGCGGCATTTCACCCCGGCCTTCCTGGCCGGGGGCCGCTTTTTCGTGCCCTTTAATGATTTAACCTTCCGGGGCCATAGAAAGAAGCTGACCGAGAAGGTCGTTTGTCCCTTTTTTGCTCCTTTCGGGGAGCTGATTCGCACCCAGACCCAAAACCGTAGCCACTTTGCCTTGCTTGACCCCCAGGCCTTTCCCCGCCAGGCCATCGGTGACCATCTGTGGCTCATAGATATGCGGCCCAGCTTTAGCGACCATGCCCTCAGGCCGATACCCCAGTCAGGAGAAGTTAGGTGAGAACCCTGCTGCTAAATCCCGAGATGCCTGCGTCCTTCTGGAGCTTTAAGCAGTCTTGCGAACTTGCGGGTCGCAAGACCCTTCTGCCACCGCTGGGGTTAATTACGGTGGCGGCGCTGCTTCCCCGGGAATGGGAATTCCGTCTGGTGGATTTGAATACCCGCCAGGTCAACGAAGCAGACTGGGCCTGGGCTGAGTCAGTGATGATCTCCGGGATGTTGGTCCAGAAGGAAGGCCTGTTGGCCCTCACCCGGGAGGCGAAACAGCGAGGCAAAACCGTGGTCGTCGGCGGACCCTACCCCACTTCCCTGCCCCAGGAGGCCCTGGACGCAGGAGCCGATTTTTTGATCCGGGGAGAGGGCGAGAATACTATCCCGCTGTTTCTGTCAGCACTTAAGGAAGGGAAAAGACCGGGGATAATTGAGCGGAAGGGAAAGCCTGACCTGACGACCTCCCCGGTGCCCCGCTTTGACCTGCTCAACTTCGACCATTATATTGACCTTTCTCTCCAGACCTCCCGGGGATGTCCTTTCGACTGCGAATTCTGTGATGTGGTCAACCTTTACGGCCGTAAGCCCCGCTATAAAAATCCCCAGCAAGTCCTGGCCGAGTTGGAAACCCTTTACCGCCTGGGATGGAGGGGGGAGGTTTTTATCAGCGATGACAATTTTATCGGCAACCAGAACCATGCCCGGGCCATCCTGGACGAGCTGATCCCCTGGATGCAGGGCCACGGCGAACCTTTCGGCTTCTGGACCCAGACCTCGGTGAATCTCGGGTTCCAACCGGACCTGGTGAACCTTTTGACCGCCGCCAATTTCGGCCACATCTTCATCGGCATTGAGTCTCCCGATGAGGCGGTGCTGACTTTAAATCGCAAGTACCAGAACCTGAGAAATCCCCTGGACCAGTCTCTGGCCAATATCACCGCCAACGGCCTGTCAGTGGTGGCCAGCTTCATCATCGGCTTTGACCAGGAGCAGCCGGGAGCGGGCGACCGGATCTGCACTTTCGTGGAGAAGAATAATATCCCCCTGGTAATGCTGAACACCCTGGAGGTTCTCCCCAACACCAGCCTGTGGGACCGCCTGAAAAAGGAAGGCCGGCTTCTGGAAACTAGAACCAGCGGGAATACCGGAGGCGGCAGGTTAAACTACCTCCCCACCCGCCCGGAAGCGCAGATATTAACCGAATATGTGGACGCATTAGACCGGCTTTACGAACCCAGGCGCTACCTGTCTCGAACGTACCGCTCCTTTCTAACCATGAGGCCCACCCGCCGCCATCTGGCGCTTCAGAAAGGGGAAAAAGCCAGGCCCCGGGTTAAAAAGGAGCGCTCCCCGTTTAGAGGCGCCCTCAGAGAACTCACCGGGTTGCTGAAGCTCATCTGGCGGCAAGGGGTGAAGGCCGACTACCGGTGGCAGTTCTGGAGGCAGTTAGTGGGGATTTACCAGAAAAACCCCAGCCGCCTGAGAAAATACCTGCATAGCTGCAGCATGGGGGAGAATATGTTTCAGCTCCGGGAGGAGCCCCTTAAATCGCGCCAGGCCAAGGTGCGTCCATAAAGGTATTTTCTGTAGGGGCGTGATTCATCACGCCATTAAGGGCGCAATAAATTGCGCCCCTACAAATCCTTTCTAATAATTACTCTTCTCTCGGCAACTTGGCATCAGGCCTCAGGAATTTAAAAATAAGCGACAGGCCAGGGGCCTAAGGTCTCGCCCCCGCCCTGGTTCACCAGGGCACACCCTTAAGGCATATCGGCCAGATTCTCCACCCCATAAAGGGTGATGGGTTCCTGAATACCCTTGAGCCGGGGCTGGAATTCTCTTTTCACTACCACTTCGTGCTGCACCTGGCGGTAAACCGAATCGGAGACCACCACCTCACCCCCCCGAGCCTGGGCCTGGATGCGGTGGGCCAGATTCACCGCCGCCCCGATAATGCCGTATTTGGCCCGGCTTTCCGAACCGATATTGCCTACCACCACCTCCCCGGCATGCAAGCCAATGCCCATGTGGAGGGGAGGCAATTCCCAGCCCCCCTCAGGAACATTTACTTCTTTAATGGTCTGCTGCATCTTCAGCGCGCACTCCAGAGCTTGCCGCGCCGTCGGCGCCAGGGGGCCGTCCAGGGGGTCAAAAAAGGCGAGTATGGCGTCTCCCAGAAAATCCACGATAATGCCGCGATGTTGTTGCAATATCTCGATCATCCGGGAGAAAAAGCGATTCACCAGGTGGATGGTGGCCTCGGGACTTAATTTCTCCGCCAAGGGGGTGAAATCCCGGATGTCGGCAAACAAGATGACCACATCCCGCTTTTCCCCGCCCAGAAGGGCCGCTTCCGGTCGGCTAAGCAAATCTTGGGCGATTTTTGGGTCCACATAGCGCCCGAAGGTATTGCTGATAAAATCCCTCTGTTTAAGGCCCTCCACCATCTCATTAAAGCTGCGGGTCAACTGGCCGATTTCATCCTGGGAGGCAACCGGCAGCGGGTCCCCATAATGACCCTGGGCCACTTTTTGAGCCTTTAAGGATATCTTCCGGATGGAAAAAACCATGGAGGTCACCCCCAGGCGGATGAGCACCAGGATAACGACCAGACATAAGATGGCCGATAACAGGTAATAGTAGCGGAAGTGCACGATGGGAGCCAGTATCTGGCTCCCCTGGGCATGGAGCATGATGGCCCAGGGAGCGGCGTGCAGCCGGTAATAGCCGACTACCTCCTCCGGCGGGTGGCCTTTTCCCATGAGGGTGCCGAAAGGCTTCTCCTTCATGGCCTCGAGCATGGCCAACTCCAACGGACTCTGGGTGTCCCCCAGACAGTGCCGGCCCTTCATGGAGGGGTCGCTGTGGGCCAGGAAGTTCCCCCGGTCGGCCTCCACCACACAGGCCATGTGGCTCTGCAGCCAGCCCGAGGTGAGAACGTCTTGCATCAGATAGCTGAATTTTATGACGACCTCCACCTGTCCCAGGGAATGCCCGGCTTCGTCCAGGAGGTCGCTTCGCAGGCCCACCGTCTTCTGGCCCGGCGGGTAAAAGTATTGCGGCGGGGAAACCCTGGCCACCTTTCTGACTGACATCCCGGGCCTGCCGGCTATCTCCTTCGATGCTGGAGCCTTCCAGGTCAGCCTGGCCTGGGTGACGCCTTCTTGCCTTTGTATCTGCTTAAGAATCCACTCCCGGATAACTGCCCCCTGGGGGTCGCTGCCGGTCTGGGCCAACGCTCCCATCCCTTGGATCAAGAGGTACAGGCGCATATCCATCTGGTGGGCGGCCCGCTCCAGCCTTAAAATGGCGATCTCCTGCCATTCTTTAAGCAGGCTTTTACGGATATAAAAAAAACCCAACCCCCCGGTGACTACCAGAAAGAGGGCCACCGGCAATAGCAGATAGAGGGCCAGGCGCTGTTGTAGGCTTTTTAAGGCAAACATTTATTTAAAATATAGGCCTATTCCAGCGATTATCAAGTTGAGGACCAGACTCGAAGCTTTTTCAAAACTGTTCTTTCTGTCATCCTGAACGAACAATCATGGCCTTAGGGCCACAACGAAGGATGAAAATCTGAGGCTGGCGGGCACGGAGGCCCGCCCCACCATTGAAATGTATTTGGTGGGGCGGCCGTCTCTGGCCGCCTCCGGGTTATAGAGAAAAAGCTATTTTCATATAAAGTGAAGAATCTCAATTGATTGAATTTTCGAGATTCTTCGCTGCGTTCAGAATGACATACCATACACCCTCGGGGTTTTGAAACGGCCTTTAGTGTTAAGAATAAGCCATGAACTGCTGGGCGGCGGAAAAACAGGTAGGCCAGGGGAAATGCCGGCCGTCAAGAGCTACCTTTGGGCCCAGGGGCTGGCCAAAAACCATTCATAGGTCCGCCTGAGGCCCTCTTCCAGAGGCATTTGCGCCCGCCAGCCCATGGCGTGCAGCCGGCTCACCTCTAACAGCTTCCGGGGGGTGCCATCCGGTTTGCTGGGATCAAAGGCCAGCTCGCCCTTAAACCCCACCACCTGGGCCACGAGCTCGGCCAGCTCTCTGATGCTCAGGTCCTGGCCCACCCCCACATTGACGATCTCGGAGCCCTCATAATTTTCCATCAGAAAGAGGCAGGCGTCGGCCAGGTCACCCACATACAAAAATTCCCGGCAGGGCGAACCGGTGCCCCAGATCACCACTTCCTTAGCGCCGGCGACCTTGGCTTCATGGCACTTGCGCATCAGGGCGGGAACCACATGAGAGTCCAACAGGTCGAAATTATCCCCCGGCCCATAGAGGTTGGTGGGCATCAGGGAGATGAAGCAGGTGCCGTACTGCCGGTTGTAGGCCTGACACATCTTGATGCCGGCGATCTTGGCCACCGCATAGGGTTCATTGGTGGGCTCCAGCTTACCGTCCAGCAGATGCTCTTCCTTCATGGGCTGGGGGCAGAATTTAGGATAGATACAGGAACTTCCCAGGAAGAGAAGCTTTTTTACCTTATTAACATAGGCCTGATGAATGATATTGTTCTGGATCTGTAAATTGTCATAAATGAACTCCCCCGGGTAGGTGGAGTTGGCGTGGATGCCCCCCACCTTGGCCGCGGCCAGAAAGATATACTCCGGCCGCTCCTGCTGGAAAAAGTCGGCCACGGCCCCCTGGTTTCTCAGGTCCAACTCCTCTAAGGAACGATAAATCAGGTGGCCAAAGCCCGCGGCCTTAACCCGCCTGAAGATGGCCCCGCCCACCAGACCCTGGTGTCCGGCCACATAGATTTTGGCGTCCTTCTCCATCCAGGCCGTTCCTTTGCGGTAATCCTAGCGGATTATCCCCTTGGCCGGATTCCCGCCGGCGGAGGTTTCATTTGCCTGGGTCATTTTTTGGATCACATCCTGGCACTGGCGCATATCCAAAATGGCCTTCAAGTCCGCGTCCACCATGAGGCGCACCAGTTCCTTGAAGGTCACCTTGGGCTGCCAGCCCAGGCGCTGCCTGGCCTTGCCGGCATCCCCCAAAAGAGACTCCACTTCGGTAGGGCGGAAATAGCGGGGGTCAATCTCCACATATTGCCGCCAATCCATATCCTGGTAAGCAAAGGCCTCCTCTAAAAATTCCCGCACCGCATGGGCTTCGCCGGTGGCGATGACCAAGTCCTCGGGAGTGTCTTGCTGGAGCATCAGCCACATGGCCTCCACATAGTCCGGGGCATAGCCCCAATCCCGGCGGGCCTCTAAATTGCCCAGGTAGAGTTTTTGCTGGAGCCCCAGCTTGATGCGGGCCAGGGCCCGGGTGATTTTGCGGGTCACAAAAGTCTCGCCCCGGCGGGGGGATTCGTGATTGAAGAGGATGCCGTTCACCGCATACAGTCCATAGGCTTCCCGATAGTTCCGCACCATCCAGTAGGCATAAAGCTTGGCCGCGGCATAGGGGCTGCGGGGCTGCATGGGGGTCTCTTCATTCTGGGGGGGCGGCGAGGCGCCGAACATCTCGCTGGAGGAAGCCTGATAAAACCTGGTGTCGATGCCGCTGTGGCGGATGGCTTCCAGGAGCCGGGTGGTCCCCAGGCCGCTCACGTCGCCGGTGAATTCCGGCATATCAAAGCTGACCCGCACATGGCTTTGGGCCGCCAGATGGTAGATCTCCTCAGGTTTGAGGTTGTAGATCAGGTGGCTCAACTGACCGGAGTCGCAGATATCCCCGTAGTGCAGAAAAAACCTGGCCCCGGGTTCGTGGGGGTCCACATACAGGTGATTGATGCGGCTGGTGTTGAAGGTGCTGGCCCGCCGGATGAGGCCGTGCACCTCGTAGCCCTTTAAGAGCAGAAACTCCGCCAGGTAACTGCCGTCCTGGCCGGTTATGCCGGTAATCAAGGCTTTCTTACCCTGGCCCATAATCTTCCTTAATTAGAGATTCAAAACATTTGGGGGCAATTCCCTGAATTGGGAGACCACTAGCATCAGCCTAAGGAGGTGGGCCGGCGGCGGCCGGTGGGCGCCAGTAGGGGGAAGCAGCCACCAAGTCTGGCTATTTCCAGCCATTAATAAGCGTGGGTGTCTCTAAACCCCCTAAACATCGTGAGCAGGATGATTTTCAGGTCTAACCACAAGGACCAGCGGCGCAGATAATCCAGGTCATACTCAATGCGCTTTTCCATCTTCTCCAGGGTTTCCGTCTCACCCCGCCAGCCATTTACCTGGGCCCAACCGGTGAGGCCCGGCCGCACTTTGTGGCGGAGCATGTAAGCGGGAATGCGCTGCCGGTAGTACTCATTGTGGGCTACGGCATGCGGCCTGGGGCCCACAATGGACATGGCGCCCTGCAATACATTGAAAAACTGCGGCAGTTCGTCCAGGCTGGTGCGCCGCAAAAATGCCCCGAACCAGGTCACCCGAGGGTCGTCCCGGGTGGCCTGGGGGACCTCCTGACCATCCTGGCAGACCCTCATGGTGCGGAATTTATATACCACGATTTCTTCCCCATCCAGCCCGTAACGGTGCTGCTTAAACATCACCGGGCCTGGAGAAGAAAGCTTCACCCCCAGGGCAATAACCAGCATCAAAGGTGAGACCAGCAGCAAGATTAAACTTGCCAGGACCAGATCCTCCACCCGTTTCAGCCAACCGTTGATGCCATAGAAGGGGGTTTCCCACAAAGAAACCAACGGGATACCCCGCAAATCGGTGAGGCTGGCCTGCAACAGAGAAAAAGCGAAGAGGTCTGGAGCAAAATAGACCGAGGCCGTGGTGTCTTTTAAAGCGTCCACGACTTGCCGAAAGCGATCCTGGGCCCTTAAGGGCAAGGCGATATAGACCATGTCTATTTTATGGTCCCGGACAAAGGGCGCCATATCGTCCAGGTCGCCCAGGACCGGATAGCCCCGCCCCCCGGGTTGGAGTTCGATCTTCTCGCCCACCAGCCGATCGTCAAAAAACCCGAAGAGCCGCATCCCCAGCCAGGGGGTATCCACCACATTTTTGGCCAACTGCTTGCCCAGCTCTCCGGCCCCGGCAATGACCACAGTGCGGGTATTGAGACCCCGCTCCCGGGCCCAATGCAGACCCATGTAAACCTTGAGGCGTAGGCCCACCAGGATGAAAGGGGTCAGCACCATCCAGGAAAGCATTACCTTACGGGAAAAGATGGCCGAGGTCTTGGTCACATAGCCCAGAGTCACCAGAATGGCGGCCACCAGAACCCAGGCGACGAAGACCTGGCGCACCAGCCCCATCAGGTTGGCCCCCCTCCAGGGGCGGTAAAGCCCGGCGCCCTGAAAAATCACCATCATCAACAGGAAGGTGACGATCCCCAGGACCAGGAATTCCCGCTTAAAGATGACCCCGTGGAGCCAGCAGAGGAAAAACAGCAGAGATATGACCACTGCGCCGTCCAACAGGCGCTGAATTCTGGAGATTAACCAGCGATATTGGTTGAAAATCCCTTGCCTCAACATTCAAGTCACCTTGTTTGCCCAGGTGGTTAAGAGCATTCCTTAACGGGCCGCCTTAAGTCCCTAAAGGTCTTCGGGGCGCTTAATCCGGGTTAGCCGGTAAAGGAGGTCTTCCAGGCGGGGTAGGATAGCCTCCCGGCCCAGCCGTTCCTCGGCATAGCGCCGCGCTTTTATCCCCATCTGCTCCCTGGTGTCAGCCTCCCCGGCCATCTTTAGAATCGCCTGGGCCAGGGCCTGGCCATCTTCCGGCGGGACCAGCAGGCCGGCCTGGGAGGCCGCGGTGATTCGGGCTAACTCCGTGCCTGGCCGGGAGGTGGCGATGAACGGCCGCCCGGCCGCCAGTATGTTGGCTAGCTTGGAAGGCATCACCAGGTCAGCGGCTGGCCCCCGCTGGATTACCAGGTGGATGTCTCCCGACGCCATCAGCCAGGGATAACGCTCATTTGATTGTAAGGGCAAAAACGAAACATTGTCAAGACCATAGTGCCGGGCCAGCCCCTTAAGACGGGACTTGGCGGCCCCGTCGCCCGCCACCAGATAGCGGAGGTCAGCCCGGTCCCGGGTCAGGGCGGCGCTCTGGAGGATAACCTCCAGACCCTGCTTTTCCCCCAGGTTGCCGGCATAAAGGACCAAAATCTCGGAGGTCAGCCCCAGTTCCGCCCGCAAGGGGTTATCTCGGGGGCGGGGTCGGATGTTCTCCAGGTCCGCCCAGTTGGGCAAGAGGTGGAGGCGGGCGGCGGCTACGCCCTTGCCCTGCAACCGGGCCGCCATGCCCGCCGATATGGTGGTAACCGCCTGGGCCCGGCTTAACAGGAAACTTTCCCAACGCTTAAGGATAGTCAATAACTCTTTCTGCTTAAGGATCCCCAGTTCCTGGGCCGCATCCACCTGCAGGTCCTGGATGTGAAAGATAAAGGGAATCCTCTGCCGCCTGGCCAGCCAGGCGGGCAGCAACCCGGACTGCAGCAAGGGACAGACCGCCAGCACCGCGTCCCAGGGCTGCCGCATCAGGTGGGGCCACCAGTAAAGGCAACTAACGCCAAAGGAAAGCTCATGGAGCACCCTGGCCTTGGCCGTGACCCGGGCCGGCACATAAAGCGGGGCGCGCAACACCTCCACCCCTTCTCGCCATTCCCGCATCCAGCCCCGTCCCCGGTAGCTTTCCGGCACCCGCCACTTCGGATAATAGGGCAGAGCCGTGAGCACGGTGACCGCATGGCCCCGGGACGCCAGCCAGGCCCCCATTTCCCCGGTGTAACGCCCGATGCCGATAAGCTCCGGGGCATAATTAATGCCATGAATCAATAAACGCATCAGCTTAGGTCTTTCAAATGGTTCTTGAGGGAAGGGCTGGGGGACCGCAGGTCCCCCAGCCTCCCCTCAAACTTCCCTCCCACCCCCCTTTCGGGGGCCGGAGACGGCGGGGCCTTTGGCCCCGCCTTCTCCGGCCAATAATCCCCCTAAAGGTATTGGGGGTGGGTGTTTGGGGGTGGGGGTAAGGGC